>NZ_JBFACT010000057.1:0-60966 GCF_040640995.1 Amycolatopsis sp. NPDC021455
CCTAACCCCCCCTCTCCTCGCGGCCTTCTCCTGCCTCGGGGGGGGGGGGGGGGGGGGCGGCGGGGGGGGGGGGGGGGGGGGCCCCCCCGCGGGGGGGGGGGGGGGGCGCCCCCCCCCCCCCCCCGCCACATTGGGGCGTTTGAGCTGGGGCCGCTGTACGACCTCGGACGCGCGGCACTAGTCGCGGAGGAACTTCTCCGGGCGGCGCCAGGCGTCGATGAGGCCGAGGGGGTCGGGGCGCAGCAGGGACGCCGCCGAGTAGAGGCTGGCCACCACGACCAGGGCGATGAACCACCAGTCGTAGAGGGCCTGCTCGCCGGTCGGGTAGTACACCAGCGTCACGAACACCGATACCGCCACCACCAGCGCCAGGTGGCGGGGCTGCCACTTGAAGGCCGACAGCAGGACGAAACCCCAGGTCAGGTACCACGGCAGGGTCGGCGGCATGAGGATCGCGACCGCGAGCAGGGAGATGCCGGCCCGGTAGACCGCCTCCGTGCCGCCGCCGCGGCCGAGCCACCACTGGCGGATGCCGAAGCCGATCAGGACCAGCATGCCCGCCGCGCGGGCGACCGTGACGAACGGGGACACCTGGACGTCGACGATCAGGTGGACGAGGTTGTAGAACACCTCGCCGATGCCGGTGGGGATGTTGAGCCAGTTCGCGATGAGCTGCGGGGCCTTGAGCCCCGACCACCAGCCGAGGTTGAGGGAGCCGAGCGAGATCCACGTGCCCGCGACGAACACCGGGAGGAACAGCCCGACCGAGGCCGCGCCCGCGCGCAGGAAGTTGCGGACCTTCGACTCGCCTTCGAGGTGGTTGGCCCAGATCCACACCAGGAACGGCAGCGCGATCGCCGCGGTCGGCTTGATCAGCATGCCGATGGTGACCAGGACGACCGCGACGACGTGCTTACGTTCCAGGGCGGCGAGGACGCCGATGGTGAGGAACGCGAGCATCATCAGGTCGTTGTGCGGGCCGCCGAAGAGGTGGATGACCATCATCGGGCTGGCCACCGCGAGCCACAGCGCGACCGGGAGCTTGCCGCCGAGGTGCTTGACCAGCCGCGGCAGTGCCCACAGCGTCCCGGCGAGCCCGACCAGCAGCACGACGCGCATGAGGATGACGCCGAGGATCATGTTGTCGCCGCTGGTGGCGACGACGCCCTTGGAGATCAGCAGGAACAGCGGCCCGTACGGGGCCGGCGTGGTCTGCCAGAGCGGGTGGACGTTCTGCACGACGTTCGGCAGCACGTCGAGCTCGGCGGGGCCGTTGGCGTACGGGTCGAGCCCGTAGAGCAGCTGGGCGCCCTGGCCGAGGTAGGAGAAGACGTCGCGGGTGAACAGCGGCGGCGAGACCAGCAGCGGCGCCATCCAGCAGCCGGCGGCGACGAGGACCGGGCGGCTGCCGACGCGGCCGGCGAGCACGTAGCGGCCGAGGCGGACCCAGGCCCAGACGATCATGCCGAAGCCGGTGTAGAGCACGGCGTTGGCGAGCATGCGGCCGTGGCCGTAGCGGACCCACGACAGCGGGCCGTGGCCGAGCACGGGGTCTTTGATCAGGATGCCGCCCGCGCCGAGGGCGGCGATCATGAGCAGGGTGCTCCCGACCGTGCCCATCGCGATCGTGCGGTACGGGAATCGCGAGGGCACGCGGAGCCGCCCGGCCAGTCCGGCCGAGGGGGTCTGCGCGGGGTCGGTGGTGGTCGCCATTTCCGTTCGGAGGTTACACACCGCACCTGAGCGGGGTTCCCGCAGTGCCAGGTTTCGGGTGGCGGGCGCGGCGCAACTGTCTTGAACGACTCGTTCAGGACCTCCGGTGTCTTGAACGAGTCGTTCAAGACACCGGGGGCGCCCGGGCTAGCTCCCGACGGTGCGGCGCTGGGCGGTGCCGCCGGGCAGGGCGGCCAGCAGGGACTTCGTGTACTCGTGGTGCGGGTCGAGCAGGACCTGTTCCACCGTCCCGGTTTCGACGAGCTCGCCGCGGTACATCACGGCGACGCGGTCGGCGATGTTCCAGGCCAGGCCCAGGTCGTGGGTGATCACCAGGCCGGCGAGGCCCAGTTCCCGCCGCAGCCGCAGCAGCAGGGCGAGGATCTCGCCGCGGACGGACGCGTCGAGGGACGCGACCGGCTCGTCGGCCACCACCACCGACGGCTCGAGGGCCAGGGCCCCGGCGATGACGACGCGCTGGCGTTGCCCGCCGGAGAGCTCGTGCGGGAGCCGGTCGGCGTACTTCTCGGCGGGTCGCAGTTCCGCGGCCTCCAGGGCGCGGTGGACGACGGCCCGCTCGTCGGCCAGCCCGTGGATCCGCGGGCCTTCGGCGACCGCCTCGTACACCGTGTGGGCCGGGTTCAGCGCACTCGTCGGGTCCTGCAGGACCAGCTGGACCTGGCGGCGGTAGGCCTTGAGGCCGGCGCCGCCGGTCGGGACGGGCTTCCCGGCGTAGCGGACGACGCCGGAGTCGGGTTTCTGCAGGCCGAGCAGGGTGCGGGCGAGAGTCGTCTTGCCGGAGCCGGACTGGCCGACCAGGGCGACGATCTCGTCGCGGGACACCGTGAGGTCGACCCCGGCGACGGCGTCGATGCGTTTGCCCGTGCGGTCACGGAAGGACACCCGCAGGTTCTCCGCCGCCAGCAGCGGCTCCCCGCTCGCCCTCTCCGAAGGCTCGGGGGGCAGCGGGGTGCTGGTGGCCGGGGCGAAGCGCGACATCGGGTCGCCGACGGTCGGGAACGCCGCGGCGAGTGCCCGGGTGTGTTCGTGCTGGGGTGAGCCCATCACTTCGGCGCTGGGGCCTTCTTCGACGATCTTCCCGTCGTACATGACGGCGATGCGTTCGCAGGTGGCGGCGAGTACGGACAGGTCGTGGCTGATCATGATCAGCCCGATGTGCTGCTCGGCGACCAGCCGCGAGAGCAGGGCGAGGACCTGGGCCTGGACGATGACGTCGAGGGCGGTGGTCGGCTCGTCGGCGATGATGAGCCGGGGTGAGCAGGCCAGGGCCATGGCGATCATGACGCGCTGCTTCTGCCCTCCGGACAGCTCGTGGGGGTAGGCGCCGGCGCGGCTCGGGGGCAGGTCGACCTGGGTGAGCAGCTCGGCGACGCGGGCGTCGACCTCGGCGTCGGTGAGCGCCTTGCCGCCTTCGGGCGGGTGCAGCCGCAGGGGTTCGGCGATCTGCTCGCCGATCTTGCGGACCGGGTTGAGCGCGTGCATGGCGCCCTGGAACACCACCGACGCCTCGGCCCAGCGGACCGCGCGCAGGCGGCCCCACTTCATGGCGGTGACGTCTTCGCCGCCGAGGAGGATTTCGCCGTCGATCTTCGCCGAGCGCGGCAGCAGGCGCAGCACGCTCATCGCGACGGTGGACTTGCCCGACCCGGATTCGCCGGCGACGCCGAGGGTGCCGCCGGGGTCGAGGGCGAGGTCGACGCCGCGCACGGCCGGGACGTCGCCGCCCGCCGTGGTGTAGGTGACGGTGAGGTCCTTGAGCTGCAGCAGCGGGGTCACTTCTTCAACCTCGGGTTGAGCACGGTCTCCAGTCCCCGGCCGACCAGGGTGAAGCAGAGCACGACGAGCACGATGGCGATGCCCGGCGGGAGCAGGTTCCACCAGGCGCCGCGGGTGACGGCGCCGTTGTTGAGCGCGGTCTCCAGCATCGCGCCCCAGGACACGGCGTTCGGGTCGCCGACGCCGAGGAACGCCAGGGTGGCGTCGGCGATGACGGCGTTGCCGACGACGAGGGTGGTGTTGGCCAGCACGAGCGGCAGGACGCCGGGCAGGACGTGCTTGCCGACGACGTGCAGGTGTCCCCCGCCCAGCGCCCGGGCTCGCTCGATGTACGGGCGGCTTTCGATGGTGAGGGTCTGGGCGCGGACCAGCCGGGCGGTGCTGGGCCAGGCGGTGAGCCCGATGGCGACGATGACGGTGAACACGCCGTGCGGCAGGACCGCCGACAGCGCGATCGCCAGCACCAGCGACGGCAGCACCAGGAAGAAGTCGGTGAACCGCATCAGGATCGCCGAAGGCCAGCCGCCGAAGTGGGCGGCGGTGATCCCGATTAGCGTGCCGATGAGCACCGACAGGACGGTGGCGGAGAACCCGACGAGCAGGGAGATCCGGGTGCCCCAGAGCGTCATCAGCAGCACGGAGCGGCCGTCGATGTCGGTGCCGAGCCAGTAGCGGCCGCTGGGCGGGTTGAGCGGGCCGCCGTCGGCCTTGGTGACGTCCAGGCCGCCTTCGTCGCTGATCAGCGGCAGCAGCAGGGCCAGCACGACGGTGACGGCGAGCAGGATCAGCCCGGTGAGCGCGCCCTTCTGGGCGGCGAACTCGTGCCAGGTCTTCGCGGCGGCGCGGCGACGGCGGCGCCAGGCGATCGCGCGGGGCGATTCGGTGGTCTCGATCGCGGTCATGACGTCCGCACCCTCGGGTCGAGCACGCGGTAGAGCAGTTCCGCGAGCAGGTTCATCAGCACGACGGCGCCGGCGAGGACGACGAAGACGCCCTGCAGCACCGGCAGGTCCGGGCCGTGCAGGGACTGGTAGGTCAGCTGGCCGAGGCCGGGCCAGCTGAACACGGCTTCGACCGAGACCGCGCCGGAGACGACCATGCCGAACTGCATGAACACCAGCGTGGTGGTGGGCAGCAGGGCGTTCGGCACGGCGTGGCGGCGGCGGACGAGGTCGTCGCGCAGGCCCTTGGCGCGGGCGGTGGTGAGGTAGTCGGCGTTCATCTCCCCCAGCAGCGACGAGCGCATGATCAGCATGTACTGGGCGTAGAACACCGCCAGCAGCGTCACGCACGGCAGCACCAGGTGGTGCAGCACGTCGAGGGTCTGGGAGAAGACGTCGGGCGCGGCGTCCGGGGAGTGCATGCCGCGGCTGGGGAACAGGCCGTTGGTGGCCACCAGCAGGATCAGGCCGAGCCAGAACTGCGGGACCGACCACAGGGTCAGCGCGAGGCCGGTCTGGGTGCGGTCGAACGCGCTGTCGCGGCGCCAGGCCGCGCGGGTGCCGAGCCACAGGCCGAGGACGACGGCGAGCACGGTCGCGCTGCCCACGAGCAGGACCGTGGGCCAGAGCCGTTCGGCGATCATGTCGGCGACCGGGCGCTGTTCCAGGTAGGACGTGCCGAAGTCGCCGTGCAGGAGCTTCCCGAGGTAGTCGCCGAACTGCTGCAGGACGGGCTTGTCGACGCCGAGGCGTTCGCGCAGCTCCGCGATCTGCCTCGGGTCGGTGGGCCGGTCGCGGATCATGGTGGTGACGGGGTCGCCGGGCAGCATCCGGAACAGGAAGAAGAACAGCACGATCACCAGCAGGATGCTGATGACGGCCTCGACGACCTTCTGGAGGACGAACCGGGCCGTGCCGGTCCCGCCGCGGTGCTCGTCGGGGTCGACGAGCACCGCGGCTTGTTCGGGGGCAGTCATGCTTCTACTCGCGGTCTTCCGAGGTCTTGGTGCGGCGGCTGATCATGATGCCGCCACCGATGAGCACGATCACGACGACCGCGCCGACGATGATCCACACGACGGTGCTGTCGGAGCCGCCGGTGGCGTTGGCGTCCTTCGCCCCGGCCGGGGTGGCGCCGTAGACACCCCAGTAGCCGGACTGCTCGAGGATCGCGCCTTCGGGCTGCGGCTGCTTGGTGAAGCCGGAGAACTTGTCGGAGCGGTAGGCCTCGAGCGCGTTCGGGTAGTCCAGCACGACGTTGACGGCCTGGCTCGCCAGCCGCGCCTGGGCCTGCTTGACGATCTCGGCGCGTTTGGCGTCGTCGGTCTCGGCCAGCTGCTGGGCGCGCAGCCGGTCGAACTCGGGGTCGCAGAAGAAGGTGTCGGTGGTGGCACCCTTGCCCTGGGCGTTCGGCCGGGCCGCGCAGACGTGCAGCTGCAGCGCGGAGTCCGGGTCCGGGTTGGTGGCGTAGCCGGAGATGGCGAGGTCGTACTTGCCGGCGTTGGTGCGGTCGTTGAGCTCGTCGTCGGAGACGAGCTCCTGCTTGACGGTGATGCCGATGTCCTTGAGCCAGCCCGTGACGTACTGCGCGAGGCGCTGGTCGTAGGGCCGGTTCGCGTGCCCGGTCAGCCGCAGCTCCAGCTTCGCGCCGCCGGGGGCGACGCGGACGCCGTCGGCGCCCTTGGCGTAGCCGGCCTGGTCGAGGGCGGTGTTGGCCGCCGCGAGGTCGGACTTGACCTGCTCGTTCGCGGCGGGCTCCCAGTGGTAGGTCCGGAAGACCGGTGGGACGATGCCGCTGCCGGGCTGCGCGAGGCCGCTGGCCACGCGGTCGACGACGGCCTGCTTGTCGATGGCCTGGATGATCGCCTTGCGCAGCCGGATGTCCTTGAGCACCGGGTTGCCGTCGCCGATCGGCTGGTTGTCGCTGTTCTGCACGCCGAAGTTGAGGTTGATCTCGTCGTAGCGGCGGCTGGGAGCGGCGTTGGTGGCGATGTTCGGCTGGCCCTTGAGGGCGTTGAACTGGGTGGCGGTGAGCCGGTTGATGACGTCGACCTCGCCCTGGCGCAGGGCGTTGACGGCGGCTTCGGAGTCCTTGAACACGAGCAGCTGCAGCTCGTCGACCTGCGGCGCGCCGCGCCAGTAGTTCTTGTTGGCCTTGAACTTGACGTACTCGTTCTGCTTGTACTCGGTCAGCTGGTACGGGCCGTCGTTGACGCCGACGACCGGGATGGTGTCGGTCTGCGGGGAGTTGAGGTCCTTGATCGGCGCCCAGATGTGCTCGGGGACGATCGGGACGTCGAGCAGGTTCATGTCCGACTGCACGGTCTTGGTCTTGATGACCAGCGTGGTGTCGTCGGGCGCGGTGACGGTGTCGAAGTTGGTGACGTAGCTGCCGTTGGCGGTGCGGGCGTTCTCGTCGGTGAGCATCCGGTTGAACGTGAACGCGGCGTCCTTGGCGGTGACCGGCTGCCCGTCGCTCCACTTGGCCCCGGAGCGGATCTTGTAGGTCCAGGTGAGCTTGTCCGCCGACGGGGTCCACGACTCGGCGAGCGCGGGCGAAGCCTGCGCGGTCTCGGCCGAGGGGATGGTGAGGAACTCGTAGATGAACCGGCCGACCTGCGTCGAAGCCGCCAGGCCCGCGGTGAACGGGTTGAGGTGGTCGATGCCGGTGGTCAGCGCGACGCGCAGCACTTTGCCCTGCTGGGCGTGGGCGGGCGCGGCGAGCGGGATCGCGCTCAGCGCCGCGGCGGCGAGCACCGCGCCCACGCGGCCGAGCCGCCCGACTCTGCGTTGGAAATGCACCAAAAACCACCCCATCGTTCTCGCTGTGAGCCTCCCCAAGGACGAGAAGTAACCACATACCGGGACAACCGCGCAATATGTTGTCGCTCCGGCAGGTGCCCGATCGTTATCGATCGAATTTCGTCACGCACCGTGATCGGCGATTCGGCGTCCGGGGCGGCCGCGGGCTGGCTAGAGTGCCGGGCATGCGCATCATGATCTCGGCGGACATGGAGGGTGCCACGGGCGTCACGTGGACCGACGACGTCGTGCCCGGTTCGCCGCAGTGGGAGCGCTTCCGGCGGTTGTTCACCGGCGACGTCAACGCGGTGCTGGCGGGGCTGTTCGAGGCCGGGGCCAGTGACGTGCTGGTCAACGAAGCGCATTCGTCGCAACGGAACCTGCTGCTGGAGGACCTCGACCCGCGGGCGCGGATGCTGACCGGGCGGCACAAGCCGCTGTCGATGATGCAGGGCATCGATTCCGGTGTGGACGGTGTGGTGTTCCTCGGCTACCACGCCGGCGCGGGGTTCGACGGGGTGCTCTCGCACACCTACCTGGAGAACCAGATCACCGGGGTGTGGCTGGACGACGTCCCGGCGAGCGAGGGACGGCTGAACGCGGCCGTCGCCGCGGAGTACGGCGTGCCTGTCCTGCTCGTTTCGGGTGACGACAAAACATGCGACGACGCCCGTGACTACGCTCCGGAGTCAGAGCTGGTCCAGGTGAAGGAGTGCGTGAGCCGCTACGCGGCGATCTGCCTGCCGCCGTCGCGCACGGCGGAGCTGCTGACCGGCGCGGCGGCCGACGCGATGGCGCGGGCCGGGCGCGAGGAGCGCCGTGTCGGGGCGCACCGGATGGAGGTGGAGTTCGACGCGAGCCACCTGGCGCAGGCGACGGCGGTGATCCCGACGGTGGAGCAGATCGGGACGCGCCGCGTCGGGTTCGACGCGGTGAACATGACCGAGGCGATGAAGGCGTTCAAGGTCGTCACGGCGGTCGCGGCGGGGGCGGTGCAGGGTATCTATGGCTGACGTCGTCGAGCTGTGCGCGGACCTGATCCGGTTCGACACCACCAACCGCGGTGGCGGGGACGCCGAGCCCGAACGGCCGGCCGCGGAGTACGTGGCGGCGTTCCTGGACGGCCTCGGCATCCCCGCGCGGATCCTGGAGGCGGCGCCCGGGCGGGCCAGCGTGATCGCGCGCGTTCCGGGGAGCGACCCGTCGTTGCCGGCGTTGCTGGTGCAGGGGCACCTCGACGTCGTCCCGGCGGACGCGGCGGACTGGTCGGTGCCGCCGTTCGCGGGCGAGGTGCGCGACGGGTACCTGTGGGGCCGCGGCGCGACCGACATGAAGGACTTCGTCGCGATGGTGCTGGCCGCCCTGGCGGGCGGGGTGCGGCCGCGGCGTGAGCTGGTGCTGGCGTTCGTGGCCGACGAGGAGGACCGCGGGGACTGGGGTGCGCACTGGCTGGTCGCTTCCCATCCGGAACTGTTCGAGGGCTGTGTGGCGGCGATCAGCGAATCCGGCGGCTACACCTACCACGTGCCGGCGGCCGACGGCCGGGACGTGCGCCTGTACCCGGTCGGGACGGCGGAGCGCGGGACGGCGCACCTGCGCCTGACCGCCCGCGGCCGCGCCGGGCACGGCTCGCGCCCGAACGACGAGAACGCCGTCACCCGGCTGGTGGGTGCGTTGCACCGGATCGCGTCGCACCGCTGGCCGGTGTCGCTGACGCCGGCGGTGCGGGCGTTCCTCGAACGGACGGGCGCGGCACTGGGCGTCCCGGTGGATCTGTCCTCTTCGGACGGTGTGGACGCGGCGGTGGCGGCGCTGGGGCCGGCGGGTGCGCTGGTGGTGCCGACGGTCCGCAACAGCACGACGCCGACGATGCTGGACGCGGGCTACAAGGTGAACGTGATCCCGTCGACGGCGTCGGCGCAGGTGGACGTGCGGGTGCTGCCGGGCACCGAGGAAGAGCTGTTCGCGGTGGTGGACGAGCTGCTCGGGGAGGGTGTCACGCGGGAGTTCGTGGCGCACCAGCCGCCGGTGCAGGCGCCGGTGGACTCGCCGTGGTTTTCCGCGATGGCGGCGGCCTTGCGAGCGGAGGATCCCGAGGCGGTCGTGGTGCCGTACTGCCTGGGCGGGGGCACCGACGCGAAGGCGTTCGCGCGGCTGGGGATCGACAACTACGGGTTCGCGCCGCTGTGGCTGCCGAAGGGCTTCCCGTACCGGGCGATGGCGCACGGGGTGGACGAGCGGGTGCCGGTGGAGGGCCTGCACTTCGGCACCCGCGTGCTGTCCCGGTTCCTGGCGGAGTGCTGAGCCCTATCGCACCGGCGGGTTGGGCAGTTCCGCGGAGAGGTCCGGCTCCGGCAGCGGTCGCGCACCCGCGCCACCGAGCGGCGTCGGCGGGAGCGGGCGGCGCGGTTCGCGTACCCCGACGCCGCCGGCGCCGTCTTCGTTGTCGTCGCCTGGGTCCGGCAGGTCCGCCATGCCCGGCGACCGGTACTTGAGCTGTCGCGCGACCTTGCGGCGTCGTCCAGCGGGCATGGGGTGTCCTCTCCCCCCGTTACCGGGTGAACGTGGCCCAGTAGCGGGCGCCGTCGCGAATCGTGTCCAGGCTGAGCAGCCGCACGCCGTCCTGGGCGACGGACTCGATCTCCTCGCGGCGGAACGGCCACGGTGGGCTCTGCCAGGTCGCCATGTCGAAGTTCTCCTCCGCGACCTCGCACACGAACGCCGTGCCGCCCGGGGCGAGGAAGCCTGCCAGGGACGTCAGGGCTGCCGGGCGGAAGTCGCGGGGCATCGCCTGGATGTTCATGATCTCCACGACCAGGTCGAACGCGTGGTGCCACTCCCCGGGCGGCTTCAGCAGGTCCGCCACCACGTAGTCCACTGTGGACTCCGGGAACCGCTTGCGGGCGCCCTCGACGGCGGTCGGGGCGACGTCGAACGCCGTCACGGCCCAGCCGGCCGCGGCGAGCAGTTCGGCGTCGTCGCCGAGGGCGCTGCCGACCACCAGGGCCCGGCGGCTTTCGCCCGGGTGGCCGGCGGCCCATTCGGCCAGCTCCGCGTTCGGCTTGCCGCGGTGCCACGGCAGTGCCGCGTCGCCCTTTTCGGCGGCGGTGTACAGCTGCTCGAACCACCCGGTGGGGTCGCCTTCGGCGAGGGAGGCGCGGGCGAGTACTCGGTCGGCGGGGTCCGGCGTCGTCATGGTCGCGACTTTAGCGGCGACGCCGGACCCGCGTGAGCGGTTTACGGAGCGACCGGGCCGGGGATGGCGTACAGCTTTTCGCCCGCCCATCCGACGACGTCCCGGACCGGTGAGGCCGGCGGTGCCGGGCGGAAGTTGGCCGCGTCGTCGATGCTGCCGGTGCCGTCGTAGACCGCGCGTTGCGGGTAGGCGAACACCGGCCGGGTGCGGGTGACGTGGCCGGTGGCGTCGCGGCCGGTCGCGGTCACCACCGTCGGCGCGGTGCCGCGTTCGACCCAGGCGACCAGCTCGCGAAGCGGGTCGAACTCGGTGAGCGTGGTGCCGCCGCCGCAGTGGTAGAGCGACGGGACCATGAACAGCCGCACCGAGTCCTGGGGACGGCCGTGGGTGAGCCGCTGGTAGTAGTCGAGGGTGCCGGCCGGCGGGATGGCCTCGTCGGCCCAGCCGTGCCAGAGCACGAGCTTGCCGCCGCGCCGCTGGAAGGCCGAAAGGTCGAGGCTCAACGCGTTGTACCGGACGCCTTCGGGGATCAGGCGGTCGAAGTCGCGGCGGGTGAAGGTGAAGGTGTCGACGGTCGAGGCCGGGGCGCCGATCGGGTAGCCGAGGTAGCGCAGGTAGTTGTCGGCGAGGCTGCGGGCGAAGGCGACGCCGCCGGTCTCCGGGGTCGGGATGATCCAGCCGGCCCAGGACAGCTCCGAGCCGGGCAGTTCGCCGCCGGGGTAGAGCAGCGTGCCGTGGCCGTCGGTGGGCGGCGAGTAGAGCCGGCGGGTCGCGGCCACCTGGGCCGGCGTGAGGCACGACGGCGTGTCGGCGCCGGTGCAGGTCAGCGTCGCCGGGTCGAAGTGGCAGGCGCGCGGGTCGTCGAGCTGGCCGTCGGCGAGCCCGTCGAGGCGGTCGCAGCGGGCGAGGACGGCGTCGTGCAGCGCGGGCAGTTTCGCCGCGGTGAGGATCGGGCTGCCGTCGGCGGCGGTGTTGACCCGGGCGAGCCAGGCCTGGAACTCCAGCAGCGGGCTCCAGTAGTTCGCCGGGGCGCCGGCGACGATGCCGTCGAAGTCGGCCGGGTAGCGCTGGGCCAGCAGGAGGCCTTCGCGGCCGCCGTCGGAGCAGCCGGTGAAGTAGGACTTCTTCGGCGGGGCGCCGTAGAACGCCTGGATGATCGCCTTCGACGCGCGCGAGACGACGTGCGGCGCGCGGAACTCGAAGTCGTCGCGGGCGGCTTGGTCGTTCGCGCCCCAGCTGCCGTCGTCGACGACGGCGGGGGTCTTGCCGACGTGCCCGTCGTCGGTGGCCGCGACCGCGACGTCGCCGCCGTGGGGCAGGCCGCAGTCGGCGAACTCGGGCGGGTTGACCAGGCCGCAGAAGCCGCCGCAGCCGTACTGCAGGTAGCGGCCGGCGTAGGTCTTGGTGGGCAGCCGCAGTTCGAACTGCACGGCGCGTTCGACGTAGCCCCGGACGTCGCAGTACTCGGGATCGGTGCCGGTGGCCGCGACGACGGCCGCGGAGGTGACGTGCGTGGCGGCGCCCGGGAGGTCGAACCCCCGGACCAGGGTGCCGCAGGAGGTGATCGGCCGGACGGCGGAATCCGTCGCGGCGGTGGCCGTCGCCGGGGCGAATCCGGCGGTGGCGAGCAGGAGTGCGGTCAGTGCGGTGAAGATCCGGACTGGTCTCATCGGGTTCCCCGTTCCCTCGGTTGTCCAGTTCTGGTCAGGTTTGCCGACCGGTCTTGACATCGATGTCACCCGCGCGTTTCGCTCTCTGGGCGCCGCCGGTCCCCGTCCGTCGGTCCCCAGTTCACCCTCCAGAGCTTGGAGCAATGATGCCCCGAAGCGCCAGACCGCCGGTTGCTTTCCTGGTGACCGCCGCCGTGGTCGCCGCCGGCCTGGTCGCCCTTCCCGCGGCCTCGGCGGCCGCCGCCGAAGACGCTCTTCCCCCGGACTTCTCGTCCTCCTTCGAGGCGGGTGAGGTCCAGCCGACGTGGACCGACGCGGTAGACACCGACGCGGCGGGCAAGCCGCGCGC
The DNA here is from genome assembly GCF_040640995.1 of Amycolatopsis sp. NPDC021455. Classification (NCBI taxonomy): domain Bacteria; kingdom Bacillati; phylum Actinomycetota; class Actinomycetes; order Pseudonocardiales; family Pseudonocardiaceae; genus Amycolatopsis; species Amycolatopsis sp. NPDC021455. The sequence continues at coordinate 12,469 of NZ_JBFACT010000057.1, forward strand.
GTCCGGCGTGAACGGCGCGAACGGCACCTCGATCCCCGGCGACATCCGCGGCAAGGTCACCGAGACCAGCGCGAGCAGCGAGAACACCTCGGGCGGCGAGGTGGTGTCGAACCTCGTCGACGGCACCACGGACACGAAGTGGCTGTCGTGGGACCCGACGGCGTGGGCGCAGATCACGGTGTCGGAGCCGACGTCGATCACGCACTACGCGATTTCCTCGGCCAACGACTTCGCCGAGCGCGACCCGAAGGACTGGACGCTGCAGGGCTCGAACGACGCGAGCTCCTGGACCGACCTGGACTCCCAGACCGGGCAGTCGTTCGCCGAGCGGTTCCAGACGAACAACTACAAGCTGGCCGGGCCGACCGCGCCGTACAAGTACTTCCGGCTGAACGTCACGCGCAACAACGGCGGCCCGATCATGCAGATCTCGGAGCTGCTGCTGGCCAACGACGAGCCGGCCCCGCCGCCGCTGCCGAACATGCGCAGCTTCGTCGACTCCGGCCCGACCAGCGGCTACACGAACAAGAACCGCGTCGGCTTCACCGGTCTCAAGGCGTTCCGCTACTCGGGCAGCCAGACCGCGGCCGGGCACGGCTGGTCGTACAACAAGATCTTCGACGTCAACATCCCGGTCGTGGCCTCGACCGAGCTGTCGTACGAGGTGCAGCCGCAGTTCATCACCGGCGACCTGAAGTACCCGAGCACGAACGTCGCGATCGACCTGGCCTTCACCGACGGCACCTACCTGCGCGACCTCGGCGCGACCGACCAGTACGGCTTCCCGCTGACGCCCGAAGGGCAGGGGAAGAGCAAGGTCCTCTACACCAACCAGTGGAACCTGGTGCGCTCGGCGATCGGGCAGGTGGCCAAGGGCAAGACGATCGACCGGATCCTGGTCGGTTACGACAACCCGGACGGCCCCGGATCGTTGCAGGGCTGGCTCGACGACGTCAAGGTCTCGGCGACGCCGACACCGCCGGCGAGCCTCCGCCCGAGTGACAACGTAGTCACCACGCGGGGCACGATGGCCAACGGCTCGTTCTCGCGCGGGAACAACTTCCCGGCCACGGCGGTGCCGCACGGGTTCAACTTCTGGACCCCGGTCACCGACGCGGGTGCCGACAACGGTGGCTCGCCGCGCTGGCTGTACAACTACAGCACCCAGAACAACGCGCAGAACCTCCCGCAGCTGCAGGCGTTCAGCGTCAGCCACGAGCCGAGCCCGTGGATGGGCGACCGGCAGGTGTTCCAGGTGATGCCGTCGGCGGCCGCCGGGGTGCCGGACGCGAACCGCGACGCGCGGGCGCTGCCGTTCAAGCACAGCGACGAGACCGCGCGGGCGCACTACTACGGCGTGCGGTTCCAGAACGGGATCAAGACCGAGATCGCGCCGACCGACCACGCGGCGATGTTCCGGTTCTCCTTCCCGGGCACCGACTCCAGCCTGATCTTCGACAACGCCACCGACAAGGGCGGGCTGGCGCTCGACACCGCGACCGGCACGCTGTCGGGCTACACCGACACCGGCAACTACGCCGGGGCGGGCCGGATGTTCGTCTACGCGACGTTCGACAAGCCGGTCACCGCGGGCGGCAAGCTCACCGGGCAGGGCCGCGACAACGTCACCGGCTACCTGCGCTTCGACGCGGGCGCGGACAAGACGGTGAACATGCGGATCGCGACGTCGCTGATCAGCGTGGACCAGGCGAAGAAGAACCTCGCCATGGAGATCGCCCCGGCGGCGACGTTCGACTCGGTGCGCGACGCCGCGCAGCGCGCGTGGGACGACCAGCTGAAGGTGATCGAGGTCGAGGGCGCGTCGAAGGACCAGCTCACGACGCTCTACTCGAGCCTGTACCGGCTGTTCCTGTACCCGAACTCGCAGTTCGAGAACACCGGCACGGCGCAGAAGCCCGCGTACAAGTACGCGAGCCCGGTCTCGCCGAAGACCGGCGCGGACACCGCGACCCAGACCGGGTCGAAGATCGTCGACGGCCAGCTGTACGTCAACAACGGCTTCTGGGACACCTACCGGACGACGTGGCCGGCGTATTCGCTGCTCACGCCGGACATGGCCGGGAAGATGGTCGACGGGTTCGTGCAGCAGTACCGCGACGGCGGCTGGATCTCCCGGTGGTCGTCGCCGGGCTACGCGGACCTGATGACCGGCACCAGCGCGGACGTCGCGTTCGCCGACGCCTACCTCAAGGGCGTGAAGAACTTCGACGTCAAGTCGTTCTACGACGCGGCGCTGAAGGACGCGACGGTGACCCCGCCGAACAACGCGGTCGGCCGCAAGGGCATCGACGAGGGCATCTTCCTCGGCTACTCGCCGAACACCGCCGAGCACGGGTTCTCCTGGTCGATCGAGGGCTACGTCAACGACTTCGGCATCGCGAACCTGTCGAAGAAGCTGTACGACGAGGCGCCCGCGAGCGACCCGCGCAAGCAGGAGTACCTGGCCAACTACGAGTACTTCACCAACCGGGCCCAGCAGTACGTGAACGTGTTCGACCCGAGCGTCGGGTTCTTCCAGGGCCGGGACGCGGCCGGCAAGTTCAGCCGGTCGCCGCAGGAGTACGACCCGCGGGTGTGGGGCATCGACTACACCGAGACCGACGGCTGGGGCATGGCGTTCTCCGTGCCGCAGGACGGCCAGGGCCTGGCCAACCTCTACGGCGGCAAGGCGGGCCTGGCGAAGAAGCTGGATGCGTTCTTCGCCGACCAGGAGACGGCGAACTTCCCGGGTTCCTACGGCGGGGTGATCCACGAGATGCGGGAGGCGCGGGACGTGCGGATGGGCCAGCTCGGTCACTCCAACCAGGCCTCGCACCACACGCTCTACATGTACGACTACGCGGGTCAGCCGGCGAAGACGCAGGAGAAGGTCCGCGAGGCGCTCTCGCGGCTCTACACCGGCAGCGAGATCGGGCAGGGCTACGCGGGTGACGAGGACAACGGCGAGCAGTCGGCGTGGTGGATCTTCAGCGCGCTGGGCTTCTACCCGCTGCAGATGGGCAGCCCGAACTACGCGATCGGGTCGCCGCTGTTCAAGAAGGCCACGATCCACCTGGCCGGCGGGAAGGACCTGGTGATCAACGCGCCGAAGAACAGCGCGAAGAACGTCTACGTCCAGGGCGTGAAGGTCAACGGCAAGGCGTACTCCTCGACGTCGCTGCCGCAGGACCTGATCGCGCGCGGCGGGACGATCGACTTCGCGATGGGCCCGAACCCGTCGTCGTGGGGCACCGGCCCGGACGACGCGCCGAAGTCGATCACCACGGGTGACGCGGTGCCGACGCCCCTGCATGACGAGACCGGCGCGGGCAAGGGCACGCTGTCCACTTCGGACGGCTCGAACGCGGCGGCGCTGATCGACAACACCTCGCGCACCCAGGCCGCCGTCACCGGCGCCGTGCAGTACCAGCTGAACAACACCGACGAGGCCGTCACGCACTACACGCTGACGTCCCAGACCGGTGCGGGCGACCCGAAGAGCTGGACGCTGAAGGGCTCCTACGACGGCAAGACCTGGGCGGTCGCGGACAAGCAGGAGAACCAGGCGTTCACCTGGCGGCAGCAGACCCGCGCGTTCAAGGTGGCCAACCCGGCGCACTACGCCTACTACAAGCTCGAGGTCACCGCGACCAGCACCGGTGCCCCGGCGCAGCTGGCCGAGTTCGAGCTGCTGGGCAAGCCGGACGCCTCCTGCACCCGCACGGTCACGGGCGCTTCGAACGGCCCGTTGTCGGTGACGTCGGGCACGGTGTGCCTGCAGGACGCGACGGTGTCCGGCCCGGTGACGGTGACCGGCGGCGCGTCCCTGGTCGTGCGTGGCGGCTCGATCAACGGCCCGCTGTCGGCCGCCGGTGCCGGGCAGGTGGTCCTGAACCGCACGAAGGTCGGTGGCCCGGTGTCGGTGACCGGGACGACCGGGACGGTGTCGATCGAGCTGACCGAGGTGGGCGGCCCGGTCGCGCTGACCGGCAACCACGGCCCGGTGCTGACGTCGAGCACGGTCGGCGGTCCGCTGGCGTGCGCGCTGAACACGCCGGCGCCGACGGACTACGACCTGCCGAACACCGTCCGCGGCCCGTCCGCCGGACAGTGCGCGAAGATCTAGCCGCTGGTCAAAGGTCCGTGAAGGCCTCCTTACCGGCTCTTATGGCTGGTAAGGAGGCCTTCACGGCGTTCGAGGGGGTGGGATGGAGTACTTCTGCTATCACCGGGACCGTCCGGGGTCGGCCGCGCTGCGGGAGCGGCTGGTGGAGGAGCACCGGGCCTACATGGACCGGTTCGCGGCGACGATGATCGCCCGCGGGCCGACGTTCGACGGGGAGATCCCCACCGGTAGCGTGCATGTGCTCGACCTGCCGGATCCGGCCGCGGCCCGCGCGTTCGCCTTCGACGAGCCGGGCTATCAGGCCGGGGCGTACCGGGACGTGCTGCTGCGCCGGTGGCGCAACACCCTCGGGCGCACGATGGGGGACTTCCCCGGTGGCCCGGCCGGCGGGGACCGGTACCTGGTGCTCGGGCTCGGTTCGGGCGCCCCCGCCGACCTCGAGCCGCCGGCCGGGGCGGACCTGATCGCCTACGGGCCGCTGCTGTCCGACGACGCCGCCGCGTGGCTCGGCACCGCAGTGCTGCTGCGAGCCGCGGACGCCGCCGGGGCCCGGGCCGTGCTGACACCGGAGCGGTACGCGGCGATCGAGGTCCACCGCTGGCGGTTCGGCGGCCGCCCGTCGTGACCGGCGGCCTACGCCGTTCGGCGGATACGGTGTGGGCATGCCCGACGCCGTGTTCTTCTCGTCCTTCGAAACCGGTGACCCGCAGCCCGCGGACCCCGCGCTGTCCGTCGGCAGCGGACCGGACCGCTCCCCCACGGCGAAGACCGGCGTCGGCTTCACCGGCACCAGGGCCCTGCGCTACGACACGCGGCCCGAAGCCGTCCTGTTCGAACTCGACGTCCCGGTCACCGAAGGCACCGAGCTGTCCTATGTGGTCTTCCCGGCCTCGGACGGCGAGATCCCGGCCTACCACGCCACCCGGGTCAGCTTGGACGTCGAGTTCGCCGACGGCACCGCAGCCGGGTTCGCCCCGGTCGACGACAAGACGCTCTACCTCGACCAGTGGAACCTCGTCCGCCGCCCGCTGGGGGCGTTCGCCGGACGCCGGATCAGCCGGATCGTCCTGCGTACGGCCGCGCCAGGCGAGATCAGCGGGTGGATCGACGACGTCCGGATCGGCGAGCGGGCCGAGCCGCCGCGGGATCCCGTCGACTGCGTCCGGACCACCCGCGGCACGCACTCCAGCGCCGAGTTCTCCCGGGGCAACACCTTCCCGGCCACGGCCGTGCCGCACGGGTTCAACTTCTGGACCCCGGTCACCGACGCCGGCGTCACCAACTGGATCTACTCCTACCACCGCCACAACGACGCCGAAAACCGGCCCGCCCTGCAGGCACTGGCCCTGAGCCACCAGCCGAGCCCGTGGATGGGCGACCGGCACACCTTCCACGTCATGCCCGGCACCGGCCCGGTCGAACCCGACCGCCGCAAGCGCGCCCTGGCCTTCTCCCACGACGACGAAACCGACTCACCCCACCACTACCGCGTCCGGTTCGCGAACGGCATGACCGCCGAGCTCGCGCCGGCGTCGCACGCGGCGATCATGCGGTTCACCTTCCCCGCCAAGCACGGCTGGCTGCTGTTCGACAACGTCGGCAACCGCGGCGGCCTCCGCCTCGACCCCGACACCGGCGTCGTCACCGGCCACACCTGGGTCCGCAGCCGGCTGTCCGCCGGGGCGCGCCGCATGTTCGTCTACGCCGTGACCGACGCCCCGGCCACCAACGGCGCCAAGATCCGCCGCCGGCCCTGGCGGCGCGTCTCGGGCTACTTCGAGTTCGACGGGCCCGGCGTCACGCTGCGGATCGCGACATCGCTGATCAGCCTGGCCCAGGCCAAGCACAACCTGGAGCTGGAGATCCCGGCCGGGACGACGTTCGAAGACGTGAAAACGCGGGCCCGGGAGCTGTGGCAGGAGCAACTGGGCCGCGTCGAGGTCGAGGGGGCGACCGAGGACCAGCGGACCACGCTGTACTCCAACCTCTACCGGCTGTTCCTGTACCCGAACATCGCGCACGAGACCACGCCGAAGGGCGTCCGGCACGCCAGCCCGGTCCGGCGCCGGCGGTGGCCGAGCACCCGGACGCGCACCGGCGCGAAGGTCGTCGACGGCGAGCTGTACGTCAACAACGGCTTCTGGGACACCTACCGCACGACCTGGCCCGCGTACGCGCTGCTCGCCCCGGACCGCTGCGGCCGGATGATCGACGGGTTCGTCCAGCAGTACCGCGAAGGCGGCTGGATCTCCCGCTGGTCCTCCCCCGGCTACGCCGACCTGATGACCGGCACCAGCTCCGACGTCGCCTTCGCCGACGCCTACCTCAAGGGCGTCCGCGGCTTCGACGTCGAGGCCGCCTACGACGCCGGGCTGAAGAACGCCACCGTCACCCCGCCGCACCGCTCGGTCGGCCGCAAAGGCCTCGCGGAGTCGATCTTCCTCGGCTACACCCCGGTGTCCGTCCACGAAGGACTCTCGTGGGCGCTCGAGGGTTGCATCAACGACTTCGGCCTGGCCAACCTCTCCGCGGAGCTTTCACGTGAAAGCTCCGGGTCACGCTCGCGGATGTATGCCGACTACGCCGCCTACTTCCGCGAGCGCGCGAAGCACTACGTCCACCACTTCGACCCGGCGATCGGGTTCTTCCAGGGCCGCCACCGCGACGGCCGCCGCAAGTTCGCTCCCGAGGGCTACGACCCGGCCGCGTGGGGCGGCGACTTCGTCGAGACCAACGCCTGGAACACCGCCTTCACCGCACCCCACGACGGCCCCGGCCTCGCGGCCCTGCACGGCGGCACCGCCGGCCTGGAAGCCAAGCTCGACACCTTCTTCGCCACCCCGGAGACCGGACGGCGGCCCGGCGCGTACGGCGGCCTGATCCACGAGATGACCGAAGCCCGCGACGTCCGCATGGGCCAGTACGGCCACTCGAACCAGCCCTCGCACCACATCCCGTACGTCTACAACCTCGCCGGCGCGCCCGCGAAGACGCAAGCCGTCGTCCGGGAGGTGCTCGGGCGGCTCTACCTCGGCAGCGAGATCGGCCAGGGCTACCCCGGCGACGAGGACAACGGCGAGATGTCCGCCTGGTACGTCTTCAGCGCTCTCGGCTTCTACCCCCTGGCCGTCGGCAGCCCGCACTACGCCATCGGCTCGCCGCTGTTCGAGAAGGCGACCGTGCACCTCGGCGGCGGCAAGACGCTCGTCGTCCACGCGCCCGGCAACACCGGCGAAACCGTCTACGTCCGCGGCCTCACCGTCGACGGCGAGCCGCACGACGCCACGACCATCGCCCACGCCACCCTCGCCGCCGGCGCCACGCTCGTCTTCGACCTGACCACCGAGCCCACCGGCTGGGGCGCCCCGCCGCCTCCCGCCGAGCACCCGGACCCGGTCACCGACCTCGCCGGGACCGGGACCGCCTCGGACGGCACCGGCACCGGCGCGCTCTTCGACGACACGACCCGCACCCAGGTGACCTTCCGCGGCGCCACGCCGTCGATCGAGTTCACGGTCACCGGCGAACCCCGCGAAGTCACGATGTACACACTGACCTCCGGAGATCGCCGCGGAGACCCGAGCGCGTGGGTGCTGGAAGGCTCCGACGACGGCGTCACCTGGACCACCCTCGACCGGCGCGACGGCGAGCTGTTCCGCTGGCGCCGCCAGACCCGCCCCTTCGTCCTCACCACCCCGGCCGCGCACGCCCGCTACCGGCTGCGGATCACCGCCACCCGCGGCCGGCGCGCCACCCTCGCCCAGTGGGAGCTGCTCGCCCGATGAACGACTTCCGCACCGCCGCCCTCGACCGGCTCACCGCGGCCGACCCCGGCCTGGTCCGGCTGCGCCTGGCCGGCTCCGCCGTGCTCGGCATCGTCCTCGCCGTGGCCGCCCTGCTGCCCGCCCACCTGCCGCTGACCGTGATCCTCGTCGGGGCCATCGCCGCGATGATGACGGCGTTCACCGTCAACGACCCCACCCCGGGCGCCCAGGCCGTCACCCTCGGCCTGGCGTTCCTCACCGGCGCCGCGTCGATCACCGTCGCCAGCCTCGGCTCCGGCCTGCCGCCGCTCGACAGCGTCGTGTTCGTCCTGCTGATCTTCGTCGCCGTCTACGCCCAGCGCTTCGGCGCCCGCGGCACCGCGCTCGGCTCGATCGCCTTCTTCCTGTTCTTCTTCCCGATGTTCCTGCAGGCCCACGTCAAGCAGGTCCCGCAGCTGCTGCTGGCCCTCGCGGTCGGCGTCCTCGCCAACGCCGCCGTCCGCTTCCTCCTGCTGCGACGCAAGCCCGAAGCCGAGTTCCTCCGGGTCCGCCGCGCCTTCCGCGCCCGCCTCGGCGCCGTCATCCGCGCCACCGAGGCCTACCTGACCGTCAACGGCAGCGAACGCACCCGCAAGCAGCTGCGCAGCGCGCTCAACCGGCTCCACGAATGCGTCCTGCTCATCGAGGACGCCGCTCCCGACGTCGTCGACGCCCGCGCCGCCGACCGGCTCCGGCGCCGCGCGATCGAGGTCGAACTGGCCGTGCAGTGGCTCGCCATCACCGTCCAGCGCACCTGCTCCGACGAGCTCACCACCGACGTCCGCGACGACCTCGTCGCCCGGCTCGCCCGCTTCCGCGCCCTCATGGAACGCGACCCCCGAGAGCTCCCGCTGATCAGCCAGACCGGCGAATACAGCCGGATGCTCGTCGAAGGCAGCCGCATCGACTCCCACGCCGCTCCCGGCGACGGCGTCCGCAAGGCACTGGCCGAGCTGGCGCTGGCCGACGACCGCGCCCAGCGCGCCGCCGCCCCGGAGTCCACACCGGACCCGCTCGACCCGGAAGAGAACGACGACGAGCCGCCGCCCAGGTTCGCCTACGACAACCGGACCCGCAGCGCCATCCAGGCCGTCGTCGGCGGTGGGCTCGCCGTGCTCGGCGGCCAGCTGATCTCCCACCAGCGCTGGTACTGGGCCGTCCTGACGGTGTTCGTCGTGTTCATCGGCGCCTCCAGCGCCGGCGCCACCTTCGTCAAGGGCGTCCGCCGCCTCGGCGGCACCCTGATCGGCATCGTCGGCGGCGTCCTGCTCGCCCTGTTGGTCGGCGGCGACACCGCGGCCACGCTCGCGCTCATCCTGGTGTGCGTCTTCGGGATGGTCTACACCGCCCGCGTCTCCCAGGTGACGATGGCCTTCTTCGTCACCAGCATGCTCGGCCTGCTCTACAGCCTGCTCGGCACGTTCAGCCTCGAAGTGCTCTGGGTCCGCGTCGCGGAAACCGCCGTCGGCGCCGCCGCGGGCATCCTCGCCGCCGTCGTCATCGTCCCGGTCCGCACCCGCTCGGTCATGCTCGACGACATCGGCGAAGTGCTCGACGACCTGGAAGAGTTCCTCGAACACACCCGCGGCCTGCTCGCCGGCGAAGAGAACGTCAACATCATCGAGCTCTCCCGCGACCTCGACCGCGACGTCGAACAGGTCCGGACCACCGTCGAGCCGCTGACCCACCCGGTCAACCTCCGCAGTGCCCGCCGCGACTACGGCTGGCACGTGCTCACCACCCTGGAAACCATCGCCTTCCGCGCCCGCCACGTCGCCGCCCGCGCCCAGCCCGGCCAGCTCGCCGGCGCCGACGCCGACCGCCTGCGCCAGTTCACCGGACGGCTGCTGCGCAACATCGACGTCCTCCGCACGGCCCTCGACGCCCCCGGTGGCGCGGGCCCGGGCACGCTCGTGCGCGACGACGGCACCCCGGTCTCCGACCGCGTCGAGGCGGCCGAAACCCGCGCGGTCCTCTCCAGCCTCAGCCACCTCGACGAGGCTCTCGTCTCCCTCGGCCGTGTCTTCGGAGTGCAGGCCACCGATCCGCGCGCCCCGGCCAAACCGTGACTGCCGGGGTGGCGCGGTCATCCACCGCGCCACCCCGGCAGTCACACCCGATCACGGGCAGGTCAGCCACGCGAAGTGGTACGTGGTGGTGATGCTGCCGTCGGTCGAGTCCATCGTGACGTAGCTCGTCGTCTTCTTCGGATCCGACGTCCCGGCCGCCGCACGCAATTCCGTGTTGATGTTCAGGTTGCGTTCCTCGCCACACGGCTTGAACGCGATCGCCCCGACCTCCGTGGAATCGGTGAAATGCCAGTCATCGTCTAGCGGCCCCGCCAGCGGGTGCTGGACGTAAGCCGTCGGTGAATTACCCTGGAAATAGTAGTTCGCTCTTTCCAGGCCGGTCGCGCCGCGTTCCAGGTGCGCGAATCCGCGGTAGTCGGCCTGCGCGATTCCGTAGGTGAACCCCTGCGGCACGTGCACCCGCAGGCCGATCTGGCAGTTCTTCCTGGCGTCCAGCGGCCCGGCCCCGACGCCGACCAGAGCCGTGTACGTGCTGTAAGTTACAGTGAATGCCGTGTTGTCCTGCGAGACCGACACGGCGGCCGAGTTCGGCGGACAGCCGGTGCCATTGACGGTCGCGACGTCGATGACGATTTTGTCGGGGGGCGGAGGAGTGTTCCACGAATGCGGGGTGACCACAGAGGACAGCGCCATTACGGCAGCAACGACCGCAGACAGCATCGGAATCCTTCCCAATACATCCGAAATCGGGACCGGGGCCGGACCATGGTAGCGGAAGGATCATGGAAGCAAACCCCGCTGAACGGAGCAACGCCGCGCATCCAGGCCACTACACGACATTGCTCACGTTTCGACAAATTCTGCGCAACCCATTCCCGATGAACGTGAATGAATACTGGGGGAAAACGATTTCGCGCCCCCGGTCCGCCCGGTGATCGGCACGATCACCCGCGCGACGTCCGGCCCGGCCGATCACCGACCGGAGAGCGCCCGGCGCCTCTATGCCCGGGTGAGCAGTTCCATGTTGTGCCCGTCAGGGTCCGCGAAGTAGACCCCGCGACCGCCGTTCATGGTGTTGACCTCGCCGGGCCGCTCGTGGACCGGGTCCGCCCAGTACGCGATCCCGGCCGCTTCGATCCGGGCCAGCGCGGCGTCGAAGTCCTCGTCGCCGACCAGGAACGCGTAGTGCTGGCTCGTCACGTGGTCGACTCGCATGTAGTCCAGGGTCACGCCGTTCGCCAGCGCGATCGGCACGAACGGCCCGGCGACCGGACCGGTCCGCAGGCCGAGGATCCCGGCCAGGAACTCCGCCGACTTCTCACGATCGGTGACACACACGATCGTGTGGTTCAACTCCACGCTCATCGTTCGCTCCCTTCGGGCGCGCGGGCGAACGGCGGCGGACCGCCGATCGGGCTGAGGTGAATGCTCGCCAGCCGCCACCGGTCGTCGTCGCGGACCAGCACGTGCGTGGCGCGGAACCGGCCGTTCACGGGGTTCCCCCGGTGCGTCGCGACCTGCTCGTGCACGCCGATCGCGACCGCGGTACCGCCGAAATCGCGAACCTCGACGCCGTCCCAGTCCAGCTTTTCGGTCACCAGCCCACCACCACCGTAGCGCGCCAGCCACTGGTCACGGTCCAGGACGAAGCCCAGTGGCCCGACCAGCCGGAAGCCGTCGGCGGCCAGGCCGGCCAGGACCTCGGTGTCGCCGCGCTCCTCGGCGGCGGCCCAGACCCGGCCGAACTCGCGAACCTGCTCTTCGGTGCTCATCGCGTTCCCCTTCCTTCGATGCCATAAACGTTAGAAGTCTAACCATTAGATGTCAAACGCTTAGACTTCTCGGCATCTGCGGTACGGTCAACGACGTGCCAGCACCCGTCACCGCACCCATCGGCGTCGTCCTCGCCCGCACCGCCAAAACCGCAGGCCGCGCCTTCGACCAGGCCCTCGCCGCCGCCGGCGGCTCCCAGCCCATCTGGCAGATCCTCATCTCCCTCAAAACCCGACCCGTCGCCAACCAGCGCGAACTCGCCGACGCCGTCGGCATCCAAGGCGCCACCCTCACCCACCACCTCAACGGCATGGAAACCGCCGGCCTCATCACCCGCCGCCGCGACCCCGGCAACCGCCGCGTCCACCTCGTCGAACTCACCGACCACGGCGAAAACCTCTTCCACCGCCTCGCCGAAGCCGCCATCGCCCACGACCAGCGCATGCGCAAAGGCCTCACCGAAACCGAGATCGCCCAGCTCGCCGACCTCCTCCACCGGCTCGCCGCCAACGTGACGGATACCTGATCGATCCAGCCGGAGTGACTGGACGCACCCGAACAGCGACGCCCAGGAGGGATAGGCTCCAAGGCACAAGCCGAAGTCGTCTCAAGCTGGAGTACCGCAATGACCCAAGCCCCTGTCAACGTGACCGTCACCGGCGCCGCCGGCCAGATCGGCTACGCGCTGCTCTTCCGCATCGCGTCCGGTCAGCTCCTCGGCCAGGACGTCCCGGTGAAGCTGCGGCTCCTCGAGATCCCGCAGGCGGTCAAGGCGGCCGAGGGCACCGCCATGGAGCTCGAGGACGGCGCATTCCCGCTCCTGGCAGGCACCGACATCTTCGACGACCCCAAGCAGGCCTTCGAAGGCACCAACATCGCCCTCCTCGTCGGCGCCCGCCCCCGCAGCAAGGGCATGGAGCGCGGCGACCTCCTCGAAGCCAACGGCGGCATCTTCAAGCCCCAGGGCGAAGCCATCAACGCCGGCGCCGCCGACGACATCAAGGTCCTCGTCGTCGGCAACCCCGCCAACACCAACGCCCTCATCGCCCGCTCGCACGCCCCCGACGTGCCCGCCGACCGCTTCACCGCGATGACCCGCCTCGACCACAACCGCGCCCTCGCCCAGCTCTCCAAGAAGCTCGGCGTCCCCGTCACCGAGCTCAAGAAGCTCGCCATCTGGGGCAACCACTCCGCCACCCAGTACCCCTCGGTCCAGCACGCCGAGGTCGGCGGCAAGCCCGTCGACGTCGACCAGGCCTGGCTCGAAAACGACTTCATCCCCACCGTCGCCAAGCGCGGCGCGGCCATCATCGAAGCCCGCGGCCTCTCCTCCGCCGCCTCGGCCGCCTCCGCCGCCATCGACCACGTCTACACCTGGGTCAACGGCACCCCGGCCGGCGACTGGACCTCCGCCGCGGTCGTCTCCGACGGCTCCTACGGCGTCCCCGAAGGCCTCATCTCGTCCTTCCCCGTCACCGCCGAGAACGGCCAGTACAAGATCGTCCAGGGCCTCGAGATCGACGACTTCTCCCGCGCCCGCATCGACGCCTCCGTCGCCGAACTCGTCGAGGAACGCGACACCGTGCAGAAGCTCGGCCTCATCTGAGCAACTCCACGGAAAAGGGGCCGCCGTCACCCCGGTGACGGCGGCCCCTTTTCCGCGTGCCCGGACGCTCAGGCGGCCACCAAGTCCGTCCGCGTCCGCAGCAAGGCCCCGGCGCTCAGACCGCCACGCACCCCGACCTCCCCGGTGACGTCGTCACGGGTTTCGGCGTACCCGTGGGCCACACCGGCACCGTAGGCCGCGGCCGTAGCGGCGATGAAGGCCAAACCCCAACCGGCGGCCTTGCCGAACGCCGCGTGCGCGGCCAGCCGCGCGGTGGCCTCCGCGGCAGTGGCCGCACAGCTCACCGGCACGACCGGCATCGCCACCTGCAAGCGAACGAGCGCACCGGCCTGCACGCCGGCGGCTTCTTCGATCCTGTTCATCGTTGTCCTCACGGTTGGGCCGACTCGATCACGCGTGACGCTAGCTTCGCGCCCTACGCCCCACATCCACCCAACTGACGAGGCAGGCCAGGTTCAGCGATTCGCGGAAACCCCGTCCGCATCGCCCGCAGCGAACACCGCACGCTCACAGCGAAACCCCGCACCCGCCGTCGATCACCGGCCCTACCGTCAGGCCCATGACCCTTCTCGCCGTACCCGAAATGCAGGCACCCGGCCAGCCGACCGAAGACCCGGTCTACCAACAGCTCCTGCGCGACCGCATCGTCTTCCTCGGCTCCGAGGTCAACGACGAAGTGGCGAACCGGCTCATCGCCCAGCTGCTCCTGCTCGCCGCCGACGACCCCGCGAAGGACATCACCTTCTACATCAACTCCCCCGGCGGCTCGGTGACCGCCGGACTGGCGATCTACGACACCATGCAGCTGATCAAACCGGACGTCTCCACGTGGGGCCTCGGGTTCGTCGCGTCCATGGGCCAGTTCCTGCTCTCCTCGGGCACTCCCGGAAAGCGCTACCTGCTCCCGAACACGCGGATCGTCATGCACCAGCCGTCGGCCGGGATCAGCGGCGCCGCCACCGACATCGCCATCCAGGCCGAGGTCTTCGGGAAGATGAAGCGGCGGATCGCCGAGATCACCGCCCGGCAGACCGGCCAGAGCGTCGACCGCATCACCGCCGACGCCGACCGGGACCGCTGGTTCGACGCCGACGAAGCACTCTCCTACGGCTTCATCGACCACATCGTCACCAGCGAGCAGACCGCACCGGCCTGAGCCTTCCGCGTCTGTGCGGTTTTTGGGTGCAGAACTGGCTACTGCGGGCCGGTTTTCAAGAAAACCGGCCCGCAGTATAGGTCGTTATACACTCAGGGAGTCAGACTCCGCTGAGGCCGCGGCGGTCGAGGAGGGGTTCGATCTCGGGGTCGCGGCCGCGGAAGGCCCGGAAGGCGTCCATCGGGTCGATGCTGCCGCCTCGGCCCAGGAGGGTGCGGCGGAAGTGGTCGCCGTTCTCGCGGGTCAGGCCGCCGCTCTCCCGGAACCATTGGACGGTGTCGGCGTCGAGGACTTCGCTCCAGATGTAGGAGTAGTACCCGGCGCTGTAGCCGCCGCTGAAGATGTGGGCGAAGTACGTGGTGCGGTAGCGCGGCGGGATCGCCTCGACGGCGACGCCGGCTTTCACGAGCGCTTCGGCCTCGAACCGCTGCACGTCCCCCACCTGGTCGTCGACGCCGAGGCTGTGCCATGCCTGGTCGAGCAGGGAGGCCGCGAGGTACTCGGTGGTGGCGAAGCCCTGCCCGTACTGCTGGGCGGCGAGGAGCTTCTCGACCTGTTCCGCGGGCAGCGCTTCACCGGTCTCGTGGTGTTTGGCGTAGTGGGCCAGCACTTCCGGCCACAGCATCCACATCTCGTTGACCTGCGAGGGGTATTCGACGAAGTCGCGGGGCACGTTGGTGCCGGAGAAGGTCGGGTAGCGGACCGACGAGACCAGGGCGTGGAGGGCGTGGCCGAACTCGTGGAACGCGGTGACGACCTCGTCGAAGGTGAGCAGGGTCGGCTCCCCCGCCGGCGGCTTGTTCACGTTGAGCACGTTGACCACGACCGTCTTGCGACCGAGCAAATCGGACTGGTCGACGAAGGTGTTCATCCAGGCGCCGCCGCGTTTGGAGTCCCGGGTGTAAAGGTCGAGCAGGAACAGGCCGAGCGGGGTGCCGTCGGCGTCGAAGACCTCGAAGGTCCGGACCTCCGGGTGGTACTTCGGCAGGTCGTGCCGCTCGGTGAAAGTCAGGCCGTACAGCTTGGTCGCGGCGAAGAAGACGCCGTCGGCGTACACGCGGCCGGCCTCGAAGTACGGGCGCAGCGCCTCGGTGTCGACGTCGAAGCGTTCGCGGCGGACCTGCGCGGCGTAGTACGCCCAGTCGGACGGCCGCAGCTTCGCGCCCGGCACGTCGGCTTCCAGCAGCTGCTGGAGCTCGGCGGCTTCGGCGCGGGCGTTCGTGACCGCGGCGGGTGCCAGGCGCTCCAGCAGCCCGGCGGCGGCTTCGGCGGTCTTCGCCGTCTCGTCCGCGATGACGTACGCCGCGTGGTTCGGATAGCCCAGCAGCACGGCCCGTTCCGCGCGCAGGCGGACGATCTCGGCGGCGACGGCGTTGTTGTCGTTGGCGTTGCCGCGGTTGCCGCGCGCCATCGACGCGGTGTGGATCCGCGCGCGGACCTCGCGGTTCCGCAGCGTTTCCAGCGGTGACGCCTGACTGGTCGGCAGGGTCAGGGTGAGCACGTACTTGCCGTCCTCGCCACGGGCGGACGCGGCTTCGGCCGCGGTGGCGATCGCGCCGTCGCCGAAGCCGTCCAGCTCGGCGGGGTCGGCGATGACGACGGCCAGCTCGTTGGTGTCCTTGAGGAGGTTCTGCTGGAACTTCGTCTGCAGCGTGGAGAGCTGTTCGTTCAGCTCGCGCAGGCGGGCTTGCTCGGCCTCGCCGAGCGCGGCGCCGGCCCGGCTGAAGTCGGTGTGCCACCGTTCCAGCAGCCGCCGTGACTCCTCGTCGAGCCCGAGCTCGCCGCGGCGCGCGTGGAGGGCGTCGATCCGGGCGAACAGCTTGGGGTTCAGGTGGATGCCGTCGTGGTGGGCGGCCAGCTTCGGCGCGAACTCCGCCTGGATGTCCTGGATCTCGTCGGTGCTGTTCGAACCGGACAGGTTGTAGAACACGCTCGCCACCCGGCCCAGCAGCTCGCCGGCGCGTTCGAGGGCCACGATGGTGTTTTCGAACGTCGGCTCGGCGTCCTGCGTCGCGATCTGCTCGATCTCCGCCGCGTGCTCGGCCAGACCGGCCTCGAACGCGGGTCGGTAGTGCTCGTCGGCGATCCGGTCGAAGGGCGGCAGGGCGTAGGGCAGCTCGCTGGGTGCGGCGAACGGGTTGTCCGGCGAAATCATCGGGCAGGCTCCTGGTCGGGGAAAACACTCGGTCCCGCCACCCTACGGGTTCCCCCGGTACCGCCGTCAGCGCTTTAGGAAGGTGGCCGAAGTCACCGTCCCGTGGTACCGCCGACGACGGCGTCGCTGCTCCCGGCGGTCTTCTTGCCGCGCTTCGGCTTCGGTTCCGGCGGGACGATGCCGCCGAGGTCGCCGCCGTGGTCGTTGACCCGCATGACGAACGGCCGCGTCTCGGTGTAGCGCACGACCGAGATGGACGCCGGGTCGACGACGATCCGCTGGAAGGCGTCGAGGTGCTGGCCGAGCGCGTCGGCCAGGATCGACTTGATGACGTCGCCGTGGCTGCACAGCAGCCAGACGGCGTGGTCACCGTGCTCGGCGGCGATCCGCCGGTCGTGGGCGCGGACGGCGGCCACCGAGCGTGCCTGCATCTGGGCGAGCCCTTCGCCGCCCGGGAACACCGCGGCCGACGCGTGCGCCTGCACGACACGCCAGAGCGGTTCCTTCGCCAGGTGCTTGAGCTCCTTGCCCGTCCAGTCGCCGTAGTCCACTTCGGACAGCCCGGGCTCGACGACCTTGTCGAGGCCACGCGCGGCGGCCAGCGGGCCGACCGTCTGCTTGCACCGCAGCATGGGCGACACGACGAGACCCGCGAGTGGCACGCCGTCGAGCCGCTCCACGAGCTTCTCCGCCTGGGCGCGGCCGGTGTCGTCGAGGCTGACCTTCGGGGACCGCCCGGCCAGGACGCCGGAGCCGTTGGCCGTCGACTTGCCGTGCCGGAGCAGAATGACCGTACTCACGGCCCCCACCCTACGTGGCAGGTCTCCGGCGAAGTCGATCGCGCCGCGGTGCTCCGAGCGGAAGCGGCGCGGTGAGCTGCCGGCTGGTGTCGCGAATGACTCATTCGGGACGTGCGAGGTCCCCCATGACCCATTCGCGACCCGCGGAACCTCGCGACCTCGGCACCCAGCGGCCAAGGGGCGAGCCGGGCGACTCGGGTGGCGTCAGTGGCCGACCGGACCGGCGTTGGGGTCCAGGGCACCGGTGAAGATCAGCACGAACAGCAGCACGCCGAGGATCAGCCGGTAGATCACGAACGGCACGAAGCTGCGCTTCTTGATGTAGGCCATCAGCCAGGCGATCACGGCGTAGCCGACGCCGAAGGCGACCAGCGTGGCCAGGATCGTCGGACCCCACTGGGCCGGCACGCCGCCCGCGCCGATGTCCTTGAGCTTGTACACCCCCGACCCGAACACCGCGGGCAGCGCCAGCAGGAACGAGTACTCCGCCGCCTCCGCGCGGGTGTAGCCGAGCAGCAGGCCGGCGCTCGTCGTGCCGCCGGAGCGGGACACGCCCGGGATGAGGGCCAGCGCCTGCGCGAAGCCGAAGCCGAGCCCGTGCGGCACGGTCAGGTCGTCCAGCGTGCGCTCCTGCTTCCCGATCCGGTCGGCGACCAGCAGGATCAGGCCGAACACGATCAACACGGTCGCGGTGATCCGCAGGTCGCGGAACGCGCTGTCGATCTCGTCCTGCAGCAGCAGCCCGAGCACCACGATCGGCAGCGAGCCGACGATGATCAGCCAGCCCAGCCGGGCGTCCGGGTCGCGGCGCCACTCCGCCTTGTACAACGAGAAGAACCAGGCCCGCAGGATCTTCCCGATCTTCGGGCCGAAGTAGATGATCACCGCCAGCTCGGTGCCGATCTGGGTGACCGCGGTGAACGCCGCCCCCGGGTCGTCCCAGCCGGCCAGCGCCGCGACGATGCGCAGGTGCGCGCTCGAGGAGATCGGGAGGAACTCGGTCAGGCCCTGGACCAGGCCCAGGACCAGTGCTTCGAACCAGCCCACGTCAGGCCACCCCCGCCAGCTCGAGCGCCTCGGCGGCGGTACGCAGGGCCTGGGCCGGCTCCGGTGTGTACGGCGACACTGACAGGGTCGTCACGCCGGCTTCGGCGAATTCGGTCATCTTCTCCGCGATCCGTTCCTTGGGTCCCAGCAGCGACGTCGCGTCCAGGAACTCCGGCGGCACCGCCGCCATCGCCCCCGCCCGGTCGCCGGCCAGGTATTTCTCTTGCACTTCGGCGGCTTCCGCCGCGAAACCCATCCGGCACGCCAGCCGGTTGTAGAAGTTCTTCTCCTTGCTCCCCATCCCGCCCAGGTAAAGCGCCGCGTAGCCGCGGACGGCGTCCGCGCAGGCCCGCCAGTCGTCGCCGGGCACGAGCGGCACGGACGGGGCGACGTCGAAGCCGTCCAGACCGCGGCCCGCCCGCTCGGCGCCGGCCCGGACGTGAGCCAGCTGCTCCCCCGCGTGCGACGGCGAGAAGAACACCGGCAGCCAGCCGTCGGCGAGCTCCCCGGCCAGCTCCAGGTTCTTCGGGCCGATCGCGGCCAGGTAGAGCGGGACGTGCTTGCGGGCCGGGCGGACGGTCAGCCGCAGCGCCTTGCCGGGGCCGTCCGGCAGCGGCAGCGTGAAGTGCTCGCCTTCGAACCGCACGCGCTCACGGCGCAGCGCCGAACGCACGATCTGCGCGTACTCCCGGGTCCGGCCCAGCGGCGAGGCGAACCGCACGCCGTGCCAGCCCTCCGACACCTGCGGGCCGGACACGCCGAGGCCGAGCCGGAACCGGCCGCCCGACAGCGTGTCCAGCGTCGCGGCCGTCATCGCGGTCATCGCCGGCGTCCGGGCCGGGATCTGCAGCACGGCCGCGCCGACGTCGATCCGCGAGGTCTGCGCGGCGATCCAGGTCAGCACGGTCACCGCGTCCGAACCGTAGGCCTCCGCGGCCCACACGACCGCGTACCCCAGTTCCTCCGCCTGTTTCGCCAGTCCCAGGTTCGCGGGATCCTTCCCCGCGTCCCAGTAGCCGAGATTGAGTCCGAGTCGCACGGGGCCGAACCCTAACGGGGGCCTTGATCGCGACACGACTCACCTTGGTCTCCTCCGGCGGGGGACGCCCACTAGGCTCGGCGGTCGTGGAAAAGCGACTGCTCGGCCGCTCGGGACTCCGCGTTTCGCGGATGGCGCTCGGCACCATGACCTGGGGTGGCGACACCGACGCGGAGGAAGCGGCCAGCCAGCTGGTCGCCTTCGTCGACGCCGGCGGCACCCTGGTGGACACGGCCGACATCTACGGCGACGGCGAGAGCGAGCGGGTGCTCGGCTCGCTGCTCGGCGACCTGGTGCCCCGCGACGACGTCGTCCTCGCGACGAAGGCCGTCGCCAAGCGCACCGACGGCCCCTTCGGCGGCGGCGCCTCACGCGGCGCCCTGCTCACCGCGCTCGACGGCTCGCTCAAGCGGCTCGGCACCGACCACATCGACCTGTGGCAGCTGCACGCCTGGGACGACTGCGTCCCCCTGGCCGAGACGCTGTCCGCCCTCGAGTACGCCGTGACCAGCGGCAAGGTCCGCTACGTCGGCGTCTCGAACTACGCCGGCTGGCAGCTCGCGACGGCCGCCGCCGGTGCCTCCGCGCTCGCGCCGATCGTCTCCACCCAGGTCGAGTACTCGCTGCTCGAGCGCGGCGTGGACCGCGAAGTCGTGCCCGCCGCCGAGCACCACGGCATCGGGCTGCTGCCCTGGGCGCCGCTCGGCCGCGGCGTGCTGACCGGCAAGTACCGCACCGGCACCCCCGCCGACTCGCGCGGGGCGAACAGCGCCTACGCCGGCTACGTCGAGCACCACCGCACCGACCGGGCCGCCCGGATCGTGCAGGCGGTCGCGACCGCCGCCGACGGGCTCGGCACGTCGCCGCTCGCGGTCGCGCTGGCCTGGGTCCGCGACCGGCCCGGCGTCGTCGCCCCGGTCGTCGGCGCGCGGGACACCGGCCAGCTCACCGGCTCGCTGACGGCGGAGGACATCACCCTCCCGCCCGCCATCCGGTCCGCGCTCGACGACGTCAGCGCGATCGAGGTCGGCTACCCCGAACGCTGGCCGCGATGAGCGCCAGGTGTCTGTTCGGTGACACGCACGTGACGGCACGGGGATCAAGGAGCATGCTGGTGAAGACCGCCCGCCGAGGGACACCTGGAGGCAGCAACGTGCGTCGGCTCACCGCCGTGCCGTGGATCGCGATCCCGCTCGCCGGTGTCCTGGTGCTCTCGGGCTGCTCGTCGGCCAAGACGGGTGGCGACGAACTGCAGATCGTCGCGAACCCGACCGCCGCCCGCCCGGCCGTCTCCCCCGCGGTGACCGTGAAACCCGCGGGTCAGGTGCTCACCACCGGCTCGGTGTCGGCCGTCGCCGTCGACGCGAAGACGTCGACTCTCGTCGTCGCGGTTTCCCAGCCTCCGGCGTTGCGGCTGTACGACCTCAACGCGCTCGCGTCAGCCCCGGTGAATATGCCGTTATACGGCAAGGCCTCGCGGTTGACCGTGACGCCGGGGCGGGTGGAGATCGCGGAGCCGGATCAGGGCGTGGTGCAGCGGTTGTCGTTGCCGGACCGGAAGCTGACCGAGACGAAGACGGGTGGGCAGCCGGCGGCGAGCCTGGCCTACGGCGCCGACCGGCTGGTCGCGATGGGGGCAGGGAAGGACATCCAGGTGCTGCCGCCCGGCGGAGCGCCGCGGACGATCGGCGGCCAGCTCTACAGCGCCGACGACGTGCTCGACACCGGGGACGGCGTGGTGGTGCTGGACCGGCTGCGGACGGCGGTGTTCTCGGTCGACGTCGCCGCCGGCAAGGTCGGCGAAGGCCTG
Source organism: Amycolatopsis sp. NPDC021455 (assembly GCF_040640995.1). Classification (NCBI taxonomy): domain Bacteria; kingdom Bacillati; phylum Actinomycetota; class Actinomycetes; order Pseudonocardiales; family Pseudonocardiaceae; genus Amycolatopsis; species Amycolatopsis sp. NPDC021455. The sequence continues at coordinate 33,835 of NZ_JBFACT010000057.1, forward strand.
CGGGCGGGCGACGGCGCGGCGAACGCCGTGACGGACTCCTACGGGCGCGTGCTGGTGACCGACGCGCGGGCGGGCGCGCTGATCGCGTTCTCGGCTTCGCCGCTCATCATGCGCCAGCGGTACCCGGTTCCCGGCGGGACATACGGGATCGCCTACGACGCGACGCGGAGCCTGGCTTGGGTGACGCTGACGGAACGCAACGAAGTGGTCGGGTTCGACGTCCGTGGCGGCGAGCCCGTGGAGAAGTACCGGTTCCCCACCGTGCGCCAGCCGGACTCGGTCGGGGTGGACGAGAAGAGCGGCCGGGTGATCGTCGGCTCGGCCGCGGGAGAAGGGACCCAGGTGATCCAGCCATGACGACGGTCAGCGAGGCGGTGGTCGAAGGGGATTGGGAGTATCGCCGCCTGCACCTCCCCCCGGGCGTGTCCCGGCGTGCGGCGGCGATCCAGCTCTCCATCCACGCGGAGTTCGCGGGCTGGGAACTGCGCACCGTGCGGCTCTACGCCGACGGAACGCGCCGGGTCTGGCTGCGCCGCAAGAAGACGGCGGAAAGCCTGCCCGGCGCACTGCCGACCTAGCCTCCGTTCGGGCACGGGGTTCCGAAGGTCGCGAATGGGTCATTGGGGACCTCGCACGTCCCGAATGAGTCATTCGCGACACCGGGCGGCTACACGACGCCGTCGAGCTCGGTACGCAGGCCGATCGCCTTGACCAGCAGGTGCCGTCCGGCGAACAGGAGCAGTACGGCGACCGTCCCGGCCACGACCGCGGCGGCGGTGCCGAGCCAGAGGCCGATCACGTCCATCCCGTCGGTCGGCGACGGGATGTCGGCGAGCGTGACGTAGCCGAACACCGCGGCGGTGACGACGGTCGCCGCGCCGGTGGCGCCCACCACGACGTTCGCCCAGGTCAGCGCGGACGGCTCGAAGACCGTCCCGCGGCCGGCCCGGCGCAGCAGCAAGCCCAGGCCCACGAGCGCGACCTGCCCGCACGCGACGAACAGGATCGCGGCGGTCACCAGTGGCACCCGGATCGGCGCGTAGGGCGGGAACATTTCGACCTGGTCGGCCGCGGTCGTCGGGATGACGACGATCTGCGCGTACAGGCCGACGAGGATCGCGCCGACCACGGCGGCCTGGAGGGCGAAGACGAGGAAGCGAGGCATATATCGATAATCGATGCATACCGCTCGACTGTCAACCGAACACGCGGTTCAGCCAGTCGCTCCAGGTCTTCTCTTCGGTCTCGGCGTCCGCACCGGGGGCGAAGACGTTGTGGCACACGACCATCGCGCCGTGGAAGCCGCGCAGGTACCGGAACATCGCGTCCGCGGTCCGCACCCCGACCGTCTGGTCGTTCACCGCGAAGACGACGCCCTCCTGGCCGGCGGGCTCGATCCGGACCCGGTCGCCTTCGGCCGGACGCGCGGACAGGCCGAGTGCCGTGCCGAGCCGCGTCCACGCCTCGTCCCAGTCCCCCACCGGCGGCCCGAACGCCGTGATCGGCAGCGCCGTGCGCCCCGCGAAGTGCGTCAGGTACTCGACCAGGGTCCGGAAGAAGAGCTCGCCGCCCGCGGTCATCGCTTCGAACTCGTCCTCCCAGTCGTCACCGGGCAGGAAGCCGCTGGTGACGCACCGGACCACCGAGCTGCCGCCGCCGCGGCCTTCGACGAGGAACTCGTAGGCGATCTTCCGGCCGTCCGGTTCCGGCTCGCCGCCGTAGACGAGCTTCGCCGGCGGTTCCCACTCCCGGATCCGGTGCTCCGGCCGGTACTCGCCGAAGGCGCCGCGGACCACGCCGCCGGTGCCGCCGTCGACCTCGTTGCGGCCCATGTACCACGAGTCGACGCCGGGTCCGGTGGCGATGGCCTCCCACACCTGTTCCGGCGTCGCGCCGACCTCGGCGGTGTCGGTCAGCTCGAACTCATACCCCACGGTCGGACTCCTCCGGGACACTCGGGTGGACGGCGACGACCACCCGGTACGGGCGGCCCTTCTCGGCGCCTTCGTCGTGGTACTTGGCGACCAGTGTGGTGACGGCGGTCGCGAGCTCCTCGGCGAACGCGGCCCGGTCGGCGGCGGAGGCGAACCGGACCTCGCCGTCGAGCGCGAAGGTCGCCACGCGCTGCTTGGCCTTCGCGGCGCCGGTGATGAGCACGCCGACGTCCCGCACGAGCCGCCCGGCCACGGCGAGCAGCCAGCGGGCCGAGAGCCGGTCGGGCGCCTGGGCCGGGTCCGGCTGCACCGCGGCCAATGCCGACGGCGAGATGACGTACGACGACGCCGTCGCCCGCATCATCCGCTCGGTGACGTTGCCCTTGCGCCGCTCTTCGACCAGCTCGACCAGGCCGTGGTGCTCCAGCGTCCGCAGGTGGTAGTTGACCTTCTGCCGGGGCAGCCCCACCCGCGCGGCGAGCATGGTCGCCGACGCCGGTTCCGCCAGTTCGGCCAGCAGCCGGGCACGCACGGGGTCCAGCGACACTTCGGCCGCTGCCGCGTCTTCGATCACCGCCACGGAGAACATGCGCCCAGGATCGCGCCGAAAAGAGAAGTTGTCAAGAAGTCCCGTTTTGTCGGTAGGTCGCGTTGACCAGGGCGACCACCCGCGGCAGCACCTGCGCCGCGGCTTCCAGCGGCACGACGTGCCCGACCCCGGGCAGCACCACGGCGGTCCCGTTGCCGAGCCCGGCTGCCCACTGTTCGACGTCGGACGCGCGCACGATCCGGTCCCGCTCCCCCACGATCGCCGTCACCGGGAGGCCGCCGACCTGCGACAACGCCGCGTCGCGGGCGTACGCGTCCATGGCCGGGCGGAACAGCGACACCGTGTGCGGCCAGTTGCCGCGGATCATCTTCACCGTCAGCTCGACCTGCTCCGGATCCGGGTCGTCGCCGAAGAGCCACCAGCGCAGGCCCGCGCTGACCGCGCGGCTGGTGCGCTCGCGCACGACCCCGAAGAGCTTCGAGCCGAGCACCGCTTCGAGGTCGCGGGCCAGTTTCCCCAGCGCGTTCGGCCAGGCTGCCGACACTTCGGTGGCCAGCGTCCCCGACGACGTCGCGAGCAGCACCAGGCCCGAGACCCGCGCGGCGAACACTTCCGGGTGCCGCTGGGACAGCGACATGATCGCCAGGCCGCCCATGTCGTGCCCGACCAGCACCACCCGGCCTTCGGGGGCTTCGCGCGCGAGCAGCTCGGCGAGGTCGTCGCCGAGCTGCGCCATCGTCGCCGTCCCGCGCCGCGCCCGCCCGGATCCGCCGTGGCCGCGCTGGTCGTAGGTCAGCACGGCCACCGGCCCGTCGGCCGCGTCCGGGACCAGCGGCGCGATCCGGCCCCAGCTGCGCTGGTCGAGCGCGTAGCCGTGGACGAAGACCACCGTCACCGGCGCGGCCGGGTCGCCCCTGCGCACCACCTGCAGGGACGTGCCGTCGGCGAGCGCGAACGCGGTCATCAGCTGGTGCGCAGGAACCGGTCCAGCACGCGGGTGCCGAACTTCAGCGCCTCGACCGGGACCCGCTCGTCGACGCCGTGGAACAGCGCCGAGAAGTCGAGGTCCGCGGGCAGCTTGAGCGGCGCGAAGCCGAAGTTGCGGATGCCGAGCTCCTGGAACGACTTCGCGTCGGTGCCGCCGGAGAGCATGTACGGCAGCGTCTTCGCGCCCGGGTCCTCGGCCAGTACGGCGGCGGTCATCGCGTCCACGAGCGCGCCGTCGAAAGTAGTCTCGACCGGCGGGAGCTCCATCCACTCCTTCTCGATGTCCGGGCCGAGCAGCTCGTCGAGCTCGCGGTCGAAGGCTTCCAGCCGGCCCGGCAGGATCCGGCAGTCGACCGCGGCCTCGGCGACCGACGGGATGACGTTCGACTTGTACCCCGCGGTGAGCATGGTCGGGTTGGCCGTGTCGCGCAGGGTCGCGCCGATCATCCGGGAGATGTTGCCCAGCTTGGCGACCGAGCCCTCCAGGTCGTCCTCGGGGAAGTCCCACCCGGTGATCTCGGTGACGCCGGCGAGGAACTCCTTCACGGAGTCGGTGAGCACCAGCGGGAAGCGGTGGTTGCCGAGCTTCGCGACGGCCTCGGAGAGCTTGGTGACGGCGTTGTCGCGGTGGATCATCGAGCCGTGCCCGGCGGTGCCGCGCACGCGCAGCTTCATCCAGCGGATGCCCTTCTCCGCCGTCTCGATGAGGTAGGCGCGGACGTCGTCCTTGAGCGTGATGGAGAAGCCACCGACCTCGCTGATCGCCTCGGTCACGCCCTCGAACAGCTCGGGGCGGTTCTCGACGAGCCACTGCGCGCCGTACTTCCCGCCGGCCTCTTCGTCGGCGAGGAAGGCGAAGACCAGGTCGCGCGGCGGGACGACGTTGTTCAGCTTGTAGTGCCGCGCCAGCGCGAGCGCCATCCCGCACATGTCCTTCATGTCGACCGCGCCGCGGCCCCAGACGTAGTCGTCCTGGATCGCGCCGGAGAACGGGTGGACCGACCACTCGGACGCATCGGCGGGCACGGCGTCGAGGTGACCGTGGATCAGCAGGGCGCCGCGGGACCGATCGGCCCCTTCGAGCCGGACGATGACGTTGTGCCGGTCCTTCCCGCCCGACTCGACGTAGGTGATCTCGTAGCCGGCGTCGGTCAGCTTCTCCGCGACGTACTCGGCCGCCACCCGCTCGCCGACCAGCGTGTCGGGATCGCCGGTGTTGGTCGTGTCGATGCGGATGAGCTCACTGGTCAGCGTGACGGCCTCGGCCGCGGCGGCTTCGATCAGGTTCGGTTCGGTCACCGGCCCTTCCTATCACCCGGACGGTCGCGTGCGCCGGACGAGCACCAGGTGAGATCCGCTCGGTCCACCACGGCAGGTCAGGGCGCGCCGGCGCCGGCGGGCACCTCCGGCCGCGGGGCCGCACGGCGGAAGTAGGCCGGTCTCGCCGCCGCGGGTGATGCTGGACGGCGACACGGACGACGAGGAGCTGCTCATGCTGGTGTGCGTGACCGGAGGTACGGGTTTCGTCGGCTCGCACACCACCGCGGCCCTCCTCGCCGCCGGGCACCGGGTCCGCCTCCTCGCGCGGCGGCCCGAAGCGGTCGGTGCGGTCCTCGGCCCGCTCGGCGCCGGTGCGGCCGGCGTCGACGTCGTGCCCGGCGATGTCACGGACGCCGCCGCCGTCGACGCGGCCGTCCGCGGGACCGATGCCGTGCTCCACGCCGCGTCGGTGTACTCGTTCGACCCGCGTCGCCGGGCGGAGATCCGGCGGACCAACGTCCGCGGGACCGAGCTCGTGCTCGACGCCGCCCGCAGGCACCACGTCGGCCGGACCGTCCACGTCTCCAGCTTCGGCGCGCTGCTGCCGGCCCCGGAACGGTTCCTCCGGGAAGACGCACCCGTCGGCCGGCCCCGGGAACCGTACCTGGCGAGCAAGGCGGCGGCCGAGCTCGTCGCCCGGCAGCACCAGGAGCGGGGCGAACCGGTCGTGATCACCTACCCGCCCGGCCTGCACGGTCCGCACGACCCGCGCCTGGGCGACCAGAACCGGCGGCTGCGGGACCTGCTCCGCGGCCTGATGCCGATCTGGCCCGGCGGCGGGTTCCCCATCGGCGACGTCCGCGACACGGCGGCGGCGCACGCGACGCTGATCTCTTCCCCGGCGGCCGCCGCTCGTCAGTTCACCCCGGGGCGCTACCTCACCACGCGCGAATACCTGCGAGCGATCCGCGACGCGACCGGCCGCGCGCTCCCGGCCGTCTTCCTGCCCGCCCGGGCCATGATGCCGGTCGGCCGGCTCGCCGACGCGGTCCAGCGCGTGGTCCCGTGGCACATTCCGGCGGAGTTCGGCGCCATCTACACCTGCGCGCACGCCTGCTGGCACCGGCCGGCCGGGGACACCGCACCCCGCCCCCTCGGCGAAACGATCACCGACACGGTCCGCTGGCTGCACGATCGCGGCGCGATTTCCGGCCGCGCGGCCGGAACCACCGTCCGCGCCCTGCCGGAGAACGCGGCGCGACAGGTGAGCTGAGCCCGGCGAAGCATTCGGGAGCACTAGGCCCTGTCCTGGGCCTCCTCCACGGCCGTGAAGGAGGCCAGCGTCTCCGGTGCCCCGAAGCGGCGCACCAGCGCGGGGTCGCCGTACGCGGTGATCCGGGCGATCCCGGCCGGTGACACGGTGAGCACCGAAACGCCGAACGGCCGGTAGGCGCCCCCTTCGCCCCGTACGTAGGAAACGGCGGCCGGCTGTCCGCCGTTCGCGCTCGTGGGCAGCATCCGCCATCGGCCCGGTTCGTCCAGCACCTGCGCGGCGAGGAACGGCACGCAGTACCGCTGCCCCGCGAACCAGGTCCGGGCCGGCGGGAACTCCAGCACCGCGTCCTCGCGGAGCACCGTCCGCAAGGCGTCGACGTCCGCGTTTTCGAAGGCGGCGATGTACCGGGTGAGCAACGCCTTCCGGCTCGGTTCGTCGATCTCGGTGACGTCGTCCTGGACCGGCGCGTGCTCTTCGATCCGGGCCCGCGCCCGCTTGAGCGTGCTCTTGACCGCGTCGGCCGTCGTTTCGAGCATCTCGGCGACTTCGGCCGCCGGCCAGTCGAGGACGTCACGCAGGATCAGCACCACCCGCTGCCGCGCCGGGAGGTACTGCAGGCTGGCGATCAGCGCGAGCCGCAGGCTGTCCCGGCGCGTGACGATCGAGGCCGGGTCGTCCGGCTCGGCCACGAGCAGGGCGTCGGGCACCGGCTGCACCCAGGCCACCCCCGCGTCCGCGGGGACCACCGGCGCCTCGACGTCCTCCCCCGGCATGCCGAGGCCGGTGGGCAGGACGCGACGGGCCCGGTGCTCCAGGAAGGTCAGGCACACGTTCGTCGCGATGCGGAAGAGCCAGGTCCGCACCGACGACCTGCCCTCGAAACCCGCGAAAGCCCGCCAGGCACGCAGATACGTCTCCTGCACGACGTCCTCGGCGTCGTCCACCGAACCGGTCATCCGGTAGCAGTGGGCGAACAGCTGCCGCCGGAACCCTTCGGTGCGCGCGACGAATTCGCCGTGGTCCCCCGTGCCGACGTCAGGCTGTGCCATCCCCGCTCCCCGGCCGATAGCTGAGGACGGCGATGCCGGTCCCCAGCTCACTGCAGCCGGCCAGCTTCAGGTCGGCGCGCGGCGCGCCGTCGGCGAAGAGCCGCTTCCCCGCGCCGACGACCACCGGGACCACGAGCAGGTCCAGCTCGTCGACGAGACCGTGCCGGAGAAGCGATGCGCTCAGCGTCGGGCTGCCGTACGTCATGATGTCACCTCCGGGCTGCTGTTTCAGCTCCGCGAGCGCGGTCACGGCGTCGCCGGCCAGCGCCGTCGCGTTCCAGCCGAGGTCGCCGGTGAGCGTGGTCGAGGCGACCAGCTTCGGGATGCCGTTCAGCCGGTCCGCGTACGGTCCCGACGCGTCCGGCCACGCCTTGGCGAACATCTCGTACGAGTGGCGGCCGCAGAGGAAGTAGTCGCAGGTGGCCAGGTGCTCCAGCGACCGCTCGACCGCCTCTTCACCGAAGTACGGCGCGGCCCACCCGCCGTGCGGCGATCCGCCGAAGCCACCCGGGTCCTCGATGACGCCGTCCAGTGTCACCAGCGTCGAGACGATGATCTTGCGCACTTTCGCTCTCCTTCGTCGGCCGGGGGTGGGAGTCGGCCCTCACCACATGTAGACCGGACAGGACCGCGGCAGGGGTCGCGGCCGGGAAGGTTTTTTCGAACGCGGTGATGGCAGGATGCCGCCATGGTCAACCTGCCCCTCGACGGCGTCACCGTCGTGTCCTGCGAACAGGCCGTCGCCGCGCCGCTGGCCACCCGGCACCTGGCCGACCTCGGGGCGCGCGTGCTCAAGATCGAGCGGCCGGGCAGCGGCGACTTCGCCCGCGCCTACGACGAGACCGTGCACGGCCAGTCCAGCCACTTCGTCTGGCTCAACCGCTCCAAGGAGAGCGTCACCCTCGACCTCAAGAGCGACGCCGCGAAGCCGGTCATGGCGGCGCTGCTCGACCGCGCCGACGTGTTCGTGCAGAACTTCGCGCCCGGTGTCGCCGAACGGCTCGGGCTCGGCGCGGCCGCGATCCGCGCGGCCCGGCCGCGGCTGATCACCTGCTCGGTGTCCGGCTACGGCTCGAGCGGCCCCTACCGCGATGCCAAGGCCTACGACCTGCTCATCCAGTCCGAAGCCGGCCTGGTCTCGGTGACCGGGTCGGCGGGCGAGCCGGCCAAGAGCGGCATCCCGGCCGCGGACATCGGCGCCGGGATGTACGCCTTCTCCGGCATCCTTTCCGCGCTCTACGACCGGGAACGCACCGGGCGCGGGACCGCGCTCGAGGTCAGCCTGTTCGATTCGCTCGTCGAATGGATGGGGTTCCCGCTCTACTACGCCGGTTACGGCGGGACGCCGCCACCGCGGACCGGCACCAGCCATCCGGCGATCGCGCCCTACGGCACCTTCACCGCCGGCGACGGCACCGAGCTCGTGCTGGCCGTGCAGAACGACCGGGAGTGGGCGGCCTTCTGCGAGCACGCCGTCGAACGCCCGGACTGGATCACCGACGAGCGGTTCGCCACCGGCAGCGCCCGCGTCGCGCACCGGGCCGCGCTCGAACGCGAAATCGACGCCGTCTTCGCCACGCTGACCGGCGCCAAGCTGGAAGCCCGGCTCACGGCGGGCCGGATCGCCCACGCGCGCCGCCGTGAGCTGCCCGACGTCCTGGCGCACCCGCAGCTCACCGCACGCGACCGCTTCGCGGACGTCTCCACCCCCGCGGGGGCCGGTCCGGGCCACGCTGCCGCCGATCACCGTCCCCGGCCGGGCGCCGAGGATGGACCCCGTCCCAGCCCTGGGCGAGCACACCGACGCGGTGCTGGCCGAGTTCGGGTTCGACGCGGACGCGTTGCGGCGTCAGGGCGCCGTGTAGCGCAGGGCGATCTTGTGCTCGCGCGGCCGGCCCGTCTCGACGAAGCCGAGCCGTTCGTAGAACGCCTTCGCGCGCGTGTTGACGTCGAGGACTTCGAGCACGACGTCCTGGCCGCGCGACGCGGCTTCGGCGACCAGCGCCTTGACGACGTGGCCGCCGATGCCGCGGCCCTGGTACACCGGGTCGAGCTCGATCAGGCCGAGGACGACTTCGGTGCCGTCGTCGATGACGGTCAGCGCTCCCGCGTCATGGCCGTCGACGGTGATGATCTGCGTGTGCGCCGCGTCGAAGTGGGTCTCGTGGTAGGCACGCTGCGCCGGCTCGTCCCAGCCCCAGATCGCGTCGACGTACTCGCCGAGCGCGCTGCGGTGCAGCTGGAAGCAGAACTCGTCGTCACCCGACTTGAGCCGGCGCAACGCGACCTGCTGGTTCTTCCCGCCCACGGTTCCCCCTGCCATCACTGGTCGAGGATGCGCCGGGCCCTGGCGAGCACCGGCTTGTCCACCATCCGGCCGTCCACAAGGGACACCGGATCGCCCGCCGTCACCACCCGGCGCGCCCACACCAGTTCGGCTTCGGTCGGCGCGAAGCCGGCCCGGACCGGGGCCACCTGCCGCGGGTGGACGCACAGCTTGCCGCCGAAGCCGAGGCGGCGCGCGTACCGGACGTCGGCTTCGAGCCGGGCGTCGTCGCGCACGTCCGTGGTGACGCCGTCCACCGGTGCCGCGAGCCCGGCGGCGGCCGACGCGATCACCAGCCGGGACCGCGCGTAGGCGAACGGCTCCGGGTCTTCCGGCGCGACGCCGAGCTCGGCCGCCAGGTCGACGTGGCCGAAGGCCAGCCGTGTCACCGACGCCACGGCGGCCAGTTCACCGGCACGTTCGACACCCCGGGCCGTTTCGACGAGGGCAACGACTTCACGGAACCCGGCGAGCACTCCGGGGTTCTCCGCCTTCGGCACGACCACCGGAACGCCCAACGCGGCCACCAGCGCGGCGTCGGCCTCGAACCACGGGGTGCCCGGCGGGTTGATCCGGACCATCGCGGCATGCCGCTCGAGCCAGGCTCCGACGGCGGCGCGCGCGGAGTCCTTGGCCGCGGGGGCCACGGCGTCTTCCAAGTCGAGGATCACGACATCGGCACCGGCGGCCACGGCCTTGCCGAAGCGGTCGGGCCGGTCGCCGGGCACGAACAGGAACGTCGTCGCGGCCACCTCGCCACGATAACGAAACCCCTGCGGGTAAGGGGTCCCTCGGTCCGGGGTGCGTGTTCACCCGATGTGGTCGAGCAGGCCTCAGGCCGATCGTGGGTTTCACCGTCCGACGAGGTGAGGGAGCGAACATGCGCGGCGACTGGATTCACGACTGGGTCCTCGTGGAGATGGACTACCGGGCGGGCACGCCGTCGCGGGTGGCGGCGGTGCGTGCCGAGGAGCGCCGGCCGCCGTCGAAGCCGTGGCGGGCGTTGTGGGCCACGTTGTTCCCGCCCCACCGCGCCGGAGTGTCCTGCCCGTGACGGCGATACGTCACCGGTTCCGGTAGCGCAGCACGCCCGCGTCGGCCTGCTCGGACAGGTACCGGTCGAAGGTGATCTTGCCGTCGCGGTGGTCCGGCGCCAGGTGGCCGCCGTCCGCGTAGGCCCGGAACGTCTCACCCGGCACGCTCAGCGGGACGATCCGGCGGCGCCGGCCGCTCGCCTCGGCGACCGCCTGGGCCAGTTCCGCGGCCGCCAGGATCTCGGGGCCGCCGAAGTCGTCCGCCCGGCCGGCCGGGTCGTCGAGCGCCAGGTCCGCCAGCCGCTCCGCGACGTCCCGGACGTCCACCGGCTGGAACGACAGCCGCGGCACGGGCAGTACCGGGAGGCGGGACGCGCCGGCGAACAGCGTCCGGACCAGCGCGTGGAACTGCGTCGCCCGCTGGATCGTGTACGGCAGGCCGGAAGCGGCGAAGACCTGCTCGGTTTCGCGCTTGGCCCGGTAGTAGCCGAGCGGGACGCGGTCGACGCCGACGATCGAGACGTACACCAGGTGCGGGCCGCCGGCCCAGCGCGCCGCCTCGACCAGCGTGCGCGCGATCTCCGCTTCGCGTCCGAAGTAGTCGGTGGCGCAGTGGACGACCACGTCGGTGCCGGCCACCGCGCTGTCGATGCCGCGGCCGGTCCGCAGGTCGCCCCGGACGACGTCCGGCGCGGGCCGCCGGCTCAGCACGCGGACCTCCTCGCCCGCCGCCCGCAGCCGCGCGACCACGACGCTCCCCAGCTGGCCGGTCCCGCCCGTGACGAGGATCCGCACGTCGACCACCTCCGGCGCCATCCTGGCACGGCGGCGCCCGCCGGGGCAGGCGTCAGCGCACGGCGCCGAGGCGGATCGCGCGGAGGCTCGGGGCGACGGCCGGGTCGCCGCAGTGCGCGCAGACGGTGACCGGCTCCAGCACCTCGCCGCACGAGTGACGCCACAGCGTCGGCGGCTCGCCCTGGTGGACGTACTCGTCGCCCCAGGCCATCAGGCTCAGCAGGATCGGCTGCAGTGCCCGGCCGGCTTCGGTCGGGTAGTACTCGTGTCGCGGCGGGTGGGCCTCGTACTGGACCTTCTCGAGGACGCCCGCGTCGACGAGCTTGCGCAGCCGCGCCGCCAGGATGTCGCGGCTGGCGCCGGTGTTCTCGGCGATCTGGTTGAACCGCCGCTCCCCCAGCATGATCTCGCGCAACGCCAGCAGGCTCCACCGCTCGCCGACGACCTCCAGGGCCTCGGCGACCGAGCATTCGCGACCACGCCGGACCATGCCACCTCCATGGGGTTGAAAATCCAACCTAGCACGTCAGTTCGCTGTGACCTGGCAGACAAGTAAGTTGTGAAATCCAACTCTCGCGGCGTATACCGAAGTCATCCCCGATCTGCGAGGAGGCAGACGCCATGACGGACGCGGTGATCGTCGACGCGGTACGGACCCCGATCGGCAAGGGCAAGCCGAACGGCACCCTTTCCGGGGTGCACCCGGTGGACCTGCACGCCCACGCCCTGCGCTCGCTCGTCGAGCGCACCGGGATCGACCCGGCCCGGATCGACGACGTCATCAGCGGCGCGGTCGGCCAGGTCGGCGAGCAGAGCATGAACACCGCGCGATGGGCGGCACTGGCCGCCGGGCTCCCGGAGTCGGTGCCCGCGGTGACCGTCGACCGCCAGTGCGGCAGCAGCCAGCAGGCCGTCCACTTCGCTGCGCAGGGCGTCATCGCCGGCGCCTACGACGTCGTGATCGCCTCCGGCGTCGAGTCGATGAGCCGAGTGCCGATGGGCAGCCAGGCGGCCGGCCGTGATCCGTTCGGCCCGCAGGTCGCCGCCCGCTACCCGGACGGGCTCGTGCCGCAGGGCATCAGCGCGGAGCTGATCGCCGCCAAGTGGGGCTTCACCCGGGCGCAGCTGGACGAGTTCTCCGCGGAAAGCCACCACCGCGCCGCGAAGGCTTGGGCCGACGGCAAGTTCACGGGCGAAGTGGCCCCGCTCAAGGCGCCCGGGCCCGACGGCACGCCGCGCGAGGTCACGACCGACGAGACCGTCCGGCCCGGCACCACGCCGGAGATCCTCGCCGGGCTGAAGCCGGCGTTCCGCGCCGACGTCTGGGAGCAGCGGTTCCCCGAGCTCGGCTGGCACGTCACCGCGGGCAACTCTTCGCCGATCAACGACGGCGCCGCGGCGGTGCTGATCACCAGCAGCGAGACGGCGGCGGCGCTGGGCCTGAAGCCGCGGGCCCGGATCCACAGCTTCGCCGTCGCCGGCGACGACCCGCTGTCCATGCTGACCGGCGTCATCCCGGCCACCCGCAAGGTCCTGGCGCGCGCGGGGCTCGAGGTGTCGGACATCGACGCGTTCGAGGTCAACGAAGCGTTCGCCAGCGTGGTGCTCGCCTGGCAGGCCGAGATCGGCGCCGACCTGGCCAAGGTCAACGTCAACGGCGGCGCGATCGCCCTCGGCCACCCGCTCGGCGGCAGCGGCGCCCGGCTGCTGACGACGCTGCTTTCGGTGCTGGAGCAGACCGGCGGCCGCTACGGCCTGCAGACGATGTGCGAAGCCGGCGGTCTCGCCAACGCGACGATCATCGAGCGCCTGGACTGACTCAGGCGGGGTCGGGCGGTTCCTCGACGCCGTCGCGGTCGGCCCACTCCAGCAGCGGGTCCAGGGAGAACACGGCGTCGTCCATTCCCGCGTGGAGGTCGCCCAGCTCGGCGAAGCGGGCCGGGACGGTCGCGATCGTGCAGTCGCCCGGCTCGACGTCGTCGATCTCCGCCCAGCGGATCGGCGTCGACACCGTGCCCTCGGGGTTCCCGCGGACCGAGTACGCGCTGGCGATCGTGTGGTCGCGGGCGTTCTGGTTGTAGTCGACGAAGAGCAGCCGCGGGTCGCGGTCCTTGCGCCACCAGGTCGTGGTGACGTCGTCCGGGGCGCGCCGCTCGACCTCGTGGGCGAAGGCCAGCGCCGCGCGCCGGACCTCCTGGAAGCCCCAGCGCGGCTCGATCCGGACGTAGATGTGCAGGCCGCGGCCGCCGGAGGTCTTCGGCCAGCCGACCGCGCCCAGCTCGTCGAGGATCTCGTGGGCGACGTGCGCGACGCGGCGGACGCGGTCGAAGCCGCAGTCGGGCATCGGGTCGAGGTCGATGCGCCATTCGTCGGGCTTTTCGGTGTCGGCACGCCGGGAGTTCCACGGGTGGAACTCCACTGTGGACATCTGCACGGCCCACGCGACGTGCGCCAGCTCGGTGACGCACAGCTCGTCGGCGTGCCTGTTGTAGCGCGGGAAGGTGACCCGGACGGTCTCCAGCCACGGCGGCGCGCCGTTCGGGACGCGCTTCTGGTGCACCTTCTCCCCCGCCACACCGGACGGGAAGCGGTGCAGCATGCAGGGCCGCTCGCGCAGGGCGTTGACGATGCCGTCGCCCACCGAGAGGTAGTAGTTGACCAGGTCGAGCTTCGTCTCACCGCGCGCCGGGAAGTACACCCGGTCCGGGTTGGAGATCCGGACGGTCCGGTGCCCGACTTCCAGCTCCACTGCCTTGTCAGCCATGGTCGGAGGCTACCCGCTACGGTGGGTTCGGTGAGCCTTCCGCCGGACGGTCACGTCCACACCGAATGGTCCTGGGACACCGTCACCGGGTCGATGACCGGCTCGTGCGAGCGGGCGCTCGAACTGGGGCTGCCGTCGGTGGCGTTCACCGAGCACGCGGACCTCACGCCGTGGCTGATGCCCGAGGCGGTCCGGCCGCACCTGCCGGAGCACTTCCGGGTCCGGCTGCGCCCGGACGGCGTCCTCGAGCCGCCGGACCTCGACGTCGCCGGGTACCTGGCGTGCGTCGAGGAGTGCCGTTCGCGGTTTCCTTCGCTGCGGATCCTGTCGGGCGTGGAGCTGAGCGAGCCGCACTGGCACCGCCCGCGCGCCGACGCGCTGCTCGCCGCCCACGACTTCGACCGGGTGCTCGGCTCGGTGCACTCGCTGCCGGACGGCGAGCACCACCACGAGCTGACGGTGGTCTCGGACCGGCCGCCGGGGGAACTGCTGCGGGCCTACCTCGAAGAGGTGCTGAGGCTCGTCGAGTCGACGGCGGACTTCGCGGTGCTGGCCCACATCGACTACGCCCTGCGGTCGTGGCCGGGCGAGGGACCGCCGTTCGTGGCGGCGGACTTCGAGGAGGAGTTCCGGACGGTACTGCGGGCGTTGCGGGCGAGCGGCCGGGCGCTGGAAGTGAACACGAAGGTGCCACTGCCGGGCGAGGTGGTGCGCTGGTGGTTCCAGGAGGGCGGCGAGGCGGTGGCGTTCGGCAGCGACGCCCACGAGCCGGCCCTGGTCGGCCACGGCTTCGCGGAGGCGGCGGCCTCGGTGGAATCGTGCGGCTTCCGCCCAGGCCGCACCCCACACGACTTCTGGCGCCGCTGACCCGCCGCGCGGCTTCGGCCCCAAGCGCCCCAATGTGGCGTTGGTTGCGTCCAACGCACCCAATGTGGCGTTCGGTGCGTCCAACGCACCCAATGCCACATTGGGGCGCTTGAAACGGGCGGCGCCGCTGACCGGCCGGCCGTCAGGTCAGGGCGTGACGGCCGTAGGAGCGGGCCTGGGCGCTCTGGTCCATCAGCCGCGCCGCGACCCGGCCGATGGCCGCGTCCAGCTCGGCTCGGCTGCCCGTGCCCCAGTCGCCGAGGCGGTCGGCGAGCCAGTCGTGCCAGGCCCGGACCACCTTGGCGAACTCCTCCCGTCCGGACGGCGTCAGCTCCCAGCGGCCGCTCGCGTACCGCAGGTGCCCCGTCAGCTCCAGGCGGTTGAACGCCGGTTCCAGCACCGGTGCTGGCACGCCGAAGTCGTCGCCGATCGCCCGCAACGTCGCCGGCGAACCACGGCGGTCCCGCAGGTGGACCTGCAGCAGGCACCAGATCCCGCCCTCGTCGAGGTCTCCCCCGGCCCGCTCGACGATCGCCGGCGCCACCTTGCGGCGCTCGCGGAAGAACAGCGTCGCGACGGCGCGTTCGAGTTCGCGATCGTCGGTGTGGGCCTCCGGCATCGCGAAGCCGTCGCCGAGATCCGGGGCCGCCGCGCGGGCCGTGTCGCGCAGCGGGACTTCCTTGAGGAAGAACGCCAGCACCAGAGCGACCAGGCCGACCGGCGCCGCGGCGAGGAACACCACGTGCAGTGAGTCGCTGTACGTCTTGATCACCGGGGCCGACACCGACTCCGGTAGCGCGTGCAACGCCGTGGGTACTTGCAGTGCGCGCGGGTCGACACCCGGCGGCACCGGAAGGGCGGCCAGCTTCGGCGTCAGCTGGTTGGCGTACACCGTGCCGAAGATCGCCGCGCCGAACGAGCTGCCGATCGACCGCAGGAACGTCACGCCCGAGGTCGCGACGCCGAGGTCGGCGTAGTCGACCGTGTTCTGCACGGCGATCGTCAGTACCTGCATGCCGAGCCCGATCCCGAGGCCCAGCACGGCCATGTACGCCGACGCCTCCCAGAACCCGGTGTCCGTGTCCAGCCGCGACAGCAGGTACAGCCCGATCGTCATGCCCGCCGCCCCCACCAGCGGGAACACCTTGTACCGCCCGGTGCGGCTCACCGCGTTGCCCGCGGCGATCGACGCGACGAGCAGCGCCAGCACCATCGGCAGCAGCCGGACCCCGGACGTCGTCGCCGAGGTGCCCTGGACGTACTGCATGTACGTCGGCAGGTACGACAACGCACCGAGCATCGCGAAGCCGACGACGAAGCTCATGATCCCGCCGACGGTGAACACCGGGTTGCGGAACAGCCGCATCGGCAGCATCGGTTCCTTCGCCCGCAGCTCCACGAAGACGAACGCGGCCAGCAGCACCACCGAGCCGATCGCCATGCCGGCGATCACCGGCGAGCCCCACGCGTACTGCGTGCCGCCCCAGCTGGTGACGAGCGTCAGGCCGGTCGCGGCGAGGCCGATGAGCAGGATGCCGAGGTAGTCGATGACCGGCTTGACTGAGGCACGGGCGTTCGGCATCGCCGAAGACGCCACCACCAGCACGACGACGACCAGCGGGATGTTGACGTAGAACGCCCAGCGCCACGACAGGTGGTCGACGAAGAAGCCGCCGAGCATCGGGCCCGCCACGGTCACCACGCCGAACACCGACCCGAGCACGCCCTGGTACTTGCCGCGCTCGCGCAGCGGGACGACGTCGGCGATCAGCGCGGTCGAAGTGACCATCAGCCCGCCGCCGCCGAGGCCCTGCACCGCCCGCCAGACGATCAGCCACACCATGCTGTCGGCGAAGCCCGCGCAGAACGAGCCGACGCCGAACACGATCACCGAGAGCTGGAACAGCAGCTTGCGCCCCAACAGGTCGCCGAGCTTGCCCACGACCACGGTCATGATCGTCTCGGCGAGCAGGTAGGAGGTGACCACCCAGGACAGGTGCCCGGCGCCGCCGAGGTCGCCGACGATGGTGGGCAGCGCCGTTCCGACGATGGTCTGGTCCAGCGCCGCCAGCAGCATCCCGAGCAGGACGGCGCCGAACACGGCGTTGACGCGGCCGCGGCTCAGGGCGGGCGGCGCGGCGGCGCCCGGGGTGAGGACCGCAGTGGCCGTCATCTCTCCAAGCTAGTGCGCGAAGTCCACTGTGGATAGCCACTCGTTCCGGTGGTCCGCGCCGCTCAGAGGGTCCAGCGTTCCCGCGGCGGGGATTCGAGGACGAGATCGCCGCCGACGGCCGCGGCGATCTCCTCGACCGTCCAGGTCTCCTGGTGCAGCACCGGCCGGATGATCGCGGGCTGGCGGACGGCGTGCAGGTGCCCGTCCGCCAGCCGCAGCACCTGCCCGGTGATGCCGGCCGAGAGGTCGCTGAGCAGGTAGGTCACCAGCGGCGCCACCCGTTCGGGCGGCGGTGCGTCGCGCTTGCCGTTCGGGTCGGCAGCCATCAGGCGGGTCCAGGCGATCGGGCTGACGGCGTTGACGCGCACCCCGTGTGCGGCCAGGTCACCGGCCCACGAGTAGGTCATCGACGCCACCGCGCCCTTCGACGCCGAATAGGCGGCGGCGCGGCGCTGCCCGATCATGGCCCCCGAGGTCACGTTGACGATGACGCCCCTGCCCTGGGCACACATGACCTTCGCGGCCGCCGTGCCACAGTGGAGCGGACCGAGCACGTTCGTCTCGATCAGGGCGCGCGTCCGCTCGGTGTCGTCGTCCTCCCACGGCGGGGCGTGATAGCCGACGGCGGCGTTGTTGACGAGACCGTCCAGCGTGCCGAAGTGGTTGTGGCACAAGGAGATCAGCGACCGGGCGTAGCCGGCGTCGGCCACCGAGCCGACGCTGGCCAGCGCGGTACCGCCGTTCGCTTCGATGGCCGCCACGGTGTAGTGGGCCGGTTCCGCGTCGATGTCGTTCACCAGGACCGCCGCGCCCGACTCGGCGGCGTGCCGCGCGAACGCCCGCCCGAGCCCGCGCCCGGCCCCGGTGACCACGACCGCCCGGCCGTCCAGGATGCCCATGGGTGCCATTGTCGCCCGGGAATGGCTCAGGTGCGCGCCAAGGTCACCTCGAAGGGCCGGAATCCCTGTGCGCGGTAGAACGCCAGTGCACTGTCATTCTGCGCGTACGCCTGCACGGTCATTTCGTTCGCGCCGCGCTCGCGGGCCCACGCCAGGAACGCGTCGACGAGCGCACCACCCACTCCCGTGCGACGTCGTTCCGGCGCGACGCGCATGCTCTCGAGCACCGCGGTGACGGCCCCGGGCCGCAGGGGATTCGGCGGGCGCAGCCGCCCGACCAGGTGGCCCCCGCCGTCGCGGGCCAGCAGGCACAAGCAGTCCGGGTCGTCGACGAGACCCGCGTAGTAGGCCGTGCCTTCGCGGGCGGGCCAGCCGGTGTCCATGAACGGATCACGGCGGCCACCGTCCTCGGCGAACAATGCGGCGGCCGACGCCAGGAGTTCGGGAACGTCTTCGGGACGGCACTCGGAAACAGTCATGCCGACGACGGTAGCGGCCCCATTTTTCGCTGTAAATTTCGCTTTCAGGGCGAAAGGTGCGCCAGGTTTTCCAGCGCCAGCTGCTCCAGATATCCGGCCGCCGCGGCGCTGCCGCCCGCCGCGCGGAACGACGCCGCCACGGTTTCGGCCGCCCGGCGGTACCCCGGTTCCGTCAGCACCTCCTCGACCGCCGCCGCGATGCGCGGGGCGTCCGCGCGGCCGAAGCGCAGGCGCACTCCCGCGCCCGACGCCACCACCTGGGCCGCCACGATCGGCTGGTCGTCGCGGATCGGGGCCACGACGAGCGGCAGGCCGTGCCACAGCGTTTCGCAGACGGTGTTGTGGCCCGCGTGGCACAGCACCGCGTCGCCCCGGGCCAGCAGCGGCAGCTGTGGGACGCGCGGCCGCACCAGGACGTTCGGCGGGACGTCGCCGAGCACGCCGCCCGGGTCGGCGATCACCGCCCGCGCGGCCAGCCCGGCGAACGCCTCCGCCGTCGCCGCCAGGAACTCCGCGCCCGCGCCGGTGTTGGCCGTGCCGAGGGAGACCAGCACCGACGGCTGGAGCGGGTCGAGCCACTCCCACGGGAAGTCCGTTGTGGACGGACGCGGGCCGAGGGCGGGCCCGACGAGCCGGACCCGCGGCGGCAGCTCGACCGCGCCGAGCAGTTCGCGCGTGGTGAAGGCGAGCACGCCGTGCGGGGAGAACCGGGGGTCGGCCCGGCCGCGGCCGCCGGCGATCCGGGTGCGCAGCCCGGCCAGGAGCCCGTCGACCCAGTCCGCGACCTTCGGCATCCCGGCCAGGGGGTCGATCAGTTCGGCCGACGTCGTCGCCGACGTGACCCACGGCAGGCCGCCGGCTTCGGCGAGCAGCCCGCCGGCCAGTGCCTGCTGGTCGGCGACCACGACGTGTGGCTGGAAGGCGTCCAGCGCCGCGGCGACTCCGGGCGCCATCGCGTCGCCGAGCGGGACGAGGAAGTCCTCCCAGAGGAACCGCAGCGCCGCCGGTCCCTTGAGCCCGGCCGGCCGCGGCGGCAGATCCCGCGGCACGGCGCACGAGAACACGAGGGCGGCCGGGCCGGCCAGCTGCCACAGCAGCTCGTCGTGGCCCGCCCAGGCGACCTCGTGGCCGCGCGCGGTGAGCTCGGCCGCGACGCCGACGGCCGGGTTGACGTGCCCGACCAGCGGCGGGACGACGAAGAGGAACCGGGCCACTACCGCACCCGGGCCGGGGCGCGCGAGGTGTCGCGAACCCACTCGAAGACCAGCTCGGTGATCTCGGCGGTCCGCTCGACCAGGACCGAGTGGCCCTGGTCGGGCAGCACGACGCAGCGGGAGCCGGCCACCAGGTGCGTCTCGAAGTGCGGCACCTGCGCCGACAGGCCCGAGTCGCCGCCGAAGATCGCGAACACCGGGCAGCGCACCGCCGAGAGGTCCGCCGCGATCGTCGCGCTGCGCGGGATGTCTTCGGCGATCGTGGTGGTCTGGAGGATCTTGTTCGCGGCCTTGGACAGCCGCGCGGTGTGCGCGCCGTGGTTGTCGGCGATCCAGCCGATGACCTCGTCGATCGCCAGCCGGGTCTTGGCGTCGGCGAGGCCGTCGGCCATGTGCCGGGTCCACTCCTCGGTCGGCGGTTCGCCTTCGAGCACGACGACGCTCGCCACCCGGTCGGGCCGGGCGGCGGCCAGCCCGAACGCCACCGACGCGCCGAAGGAGTTGCCGACGACGTGCACCGGCCGGGTGACGTCACAGGCGTCGAGGACCGCGACGAGGTCGTCGACGAACCGCTCCAGCTGATAGCCGGACGACGGCCGGGTCGTCCGGCCGTGCCCGCGCAGGTCGTACATCAGCACGTCGAGCCCGCGCGCGGCGAAGGCCGGGCCGAGGGTGAAGTAGTAGCTGGCGAGGCTGTCGGTGAGCAGGCCGTGGACGCACACGACGATCGGCGCGTCGCCGTCCAGCGGAACGTCGGGGGTCAGGCGCTGGACGTGGACGTCCAGCTCGCCCGCGCGGATCCGGCTCACGCCGTCTCCCGCAGGGAGACGACGATGTACCGGACGAGCTCGCCGACGGTCAGCGCGATGATCTCTTCGAGGTCGCGCTCGGCGATGAAGGTCGCGAAGTTGACGCGGTCGCCGTAGTGCTCGCGCAGCTGCCCGGACAGCGCCACCAGGTCGACGCTCTCGAGCTCGAGGTCGTCGTGGAACGTCGTGTCCATGGTGATCTCGCCAGTGTCTTCCTCGTCGAGCCCGTACTCCTCGAGCAGCTCCCGCAGCATTCCGGTCAGCTGCGCGAGCACGGTCACCTCGTTCGCGGCCGTGGTCTCGATGCTCATCCGGCGATCTCCTTCGTCTCTTCGGTCCAGGCGACGACGTAGTGGCGCGGCGGTGCGCCGGGCAGGTTCTCCACGTCCGCGCAGCACACGCGGTAGTCGTGTCCGGCGGCGCGGACGGTCAGTTCGTCCGGGGCGGCCGCGACGACCTCGAAGTTCCGGGGTTCGCCTTGCAGGCCGGTCCCGCGCAGCTTCGCGACGGCCTCCTTGGCGGTCCAGAACCGGGCGAACCAGCGCTCCGGATCCCCGGCCAGGCTCGCGAACAGCTCCTGCTCCGCCGGGCCGAATGCGGCGTCCACAGTGGACTCCTTGCGCGGCCCGACCTCTTCGACGTCGATGCCGCACGGCCCGTGGCGCGCGATCGCCACGCCCGCTTCCCCGCGGTGGGCCACGGAAATCGTCAACGGCGGCAGGTCCCGGCCGTAGGCGCCCGTGACGAACGGACGGCCGGCGCCGTCGTTTCCGACGCGTAGTTCGGCCGGGAACATTTCGGGCTCGCCGCCGGCCCAGAGGAACTGGCGGACGGCGTCTTTCGCCGCGATCCGGCCGAGCAGCCACTGCCGGCGCCCGCGCGGCGGCCGGCTTTCGTAGGCGTCGCGTTCCGGGCCGGCGAGGTAGTTGCGCATGATGAGCTCGCGGGTGGCCAGGTCCGGCCACTGCTCGTGCACGAGTGCCCAGCCGCCGGGCTGTTCGATCGACAGCGTCGAGCGCTCGGGGGTACGGTCCGCCTGCCGGATGTGCGGGGTGCTGTCGAACCGCCGGTCCCGCCAGCCGGTGAACTCGGCCCAGACCTGCCCCCGGTGGACCAGCTGCATGTCGGCGTCGAGGAACTCCTTGGTCAGCCCGGTGATCCGGACCAGGCACTCCAGCCGCTCCCCCGGCGCCGGGTGCGGGCCGTGGAACCGGATCTCGCGCATGGCGACCGGGAAGACGGTGGTGCGTTCGGCCAGCCGGGACATGATCCAGTAACCGAGCACCTGGCCGACGTTGTCGAGCAGCGCGCCGGGTGCGGCCGGCGTCGTCAGCACGGCGCGGACGTGCCGCTCGCCGACGGCGGTCAGCTCGGTGACGCCCTGGAAGCGCGGGCCGTGGAACATCCAGCGGTCGTCGTAGAGCTCGGCCGCCGTGGTTTCCGGCACCTGCTCGGCCGACGCCGGGAACCGCCACGGCGCGGGCGCGCCGGCCGGGTACGCCGGGGCGAGTTCCACGACGGCCTGGGAGTAGCCGTCCAGCGCCGCCAGCACCCGGCCGGGAGCGTGCGGCCGCACCCGCACCGGCACGGAGACCGGCGGGACAGCCGTGATCCACTGGGTGAGGCGGACATCGTGCACCGCGACCGCCCGGTGGCCCGGCGCGGCCTGCTCGGCGAAGCGCATGAGGTGGTCGATCACCGTCGTGGCCGGCACGACCGGCCAGCGATCACCGGGGTCGGCCTGCGGCGGCTGCTTGAAGAAGCAGTGGTCGAGCAGGTACGGCATCGCCTCAACCGACACCTCGAGCGTGCTGTCCAGCTCGGCCGGTGGCCGAGCTTTCACGGGAAAGCTCTTAGGCCCCCCGTCGGAGCTTTCACGTGAAAGTGCCGGATCGGGACGGCCGGCGAGCAGGGTGGACGCCAGGTCGGCGGTGTCGGCCAAGAGGGCGGCGAACTCCGCGGCCAAGGGGCCCTTGCCGGCCAGGTCATCCATAGTGGACCGGCGAGTGGCCGGGAGCGCGATGCGGGCGCGGACCTGCTCGTCCAGGGAGATCAGGCGGCCGCCGAGGTCGAGCTTGACGCCCTTGGGCGCGGCCGGGCGCTCGCCCGGCAGCGCGCCGAAGCCGACGTCGAGGCCGTCAGTCCACAGCGCGGTCGCGACCCGGCGCAGCTGGGCGAGACCGGGACGGTGTGCCGAGTGCGCGGCCACGACGAGGTGCTCCTCGCCGTGCAGGGTGTCGCCGACCAGGGACCCGAGCTGTCCGGCGCCGACCTGGACGAACGCGCGGAACCCGGCGGCGTGCAGGGCCCGCACGAGCGGGCGGAACCGGACCGGTTCCAGCAGGTGCCGCACGAACAGCTCGCGGACCTCCGCTTCGCCCGCCGGGTACTCCGACACCGTGGTCGCCGACCAGAGCGGCAGCTTCGGCGGGTACAGCGTGAAGTTTTCGGCCGCTTCGCGGATCGGACCGAGGTATGGCCGCAGCATCGGGGTGTGGAAGCCGGACCGGAAGGGCAGCACCTGCGCCACGATCCCCGCGGCCCGGAACCGGTCCACGAGCGCGCCGACCTCGGCGGCCGGCCCGCAGATCATGGCCTGGTTCGGGGAGTTGTCGTGGGAGAGGACGACGTCGTCGCGTCCCGCCAGCTCCTCGGCCACCCGCGGCGCGGGCGCGCCGATCGCGGCGAAGACGAGCCCGGGGACGACGAGCGCGTCCGGGTCGAACCCGGCGAGGAAGGCGTCGACCTCGGCTTCGGCGTGCACGCCGGCCACCGCCATCGCCGTCCATTCGCCCAGGCTGTGCCCGGCGACGGCGTCCGGTCTGACGCCGATCCGGCCGAGGGCGGCGTGCAGCAGCCTGCCCAGCTCGAACACCGCGGTGCCCTGCCGTCCGACGTCGCCGACCTCGACGTCGGCGTGCTGCCAGGGCAGGCCGAAGTGGCGGGCGACGTCGCCGCAGTTCAGCGTCAGCTCCGCCTCCAGGCCGGGGAAGACGAAGGCGAGCTTGCCGCCGCCGGGCCCGAGCAGGGGGCGGTCGGCGAACCAGACGTCGTTGCGGCCGCGCCACGGCTTGCCCCGGGCGACCGCCTTCCTGGCCAGGGCCAGCCGCTTCTCCGTCGGGTCGACGACGCCGAGCCGGACGGGGCCGTCGCCGGTCTCGTGGTGACCTCGCCGGTCGAGCAGGTCTCGCAGCTCGTCGACCGATCGCGCGGCCAGGCGCAGCACCCGCTCCGGCTCGTGCACCACGACCGGCTTCGCGTGGCCCGGTGCCTGTTCCAGCACGACGTGGGCGTTGATCCCGCCGAACCCGAACGCGTTGACCCCGGCGCGGCGGACCCGCGCGTCCCACGGCCGCGCGCTGTCCAAGGTGGAAAACCGGGTCTTCGCGAGCGCCGGGTGCGGGTCGTCGCAGTGCAGGGTGGGCAGCAGGACACCGTGGTGGACGGCCAGGGCCGCCTTGACCAGCCCGGCGATCCCGGCCGCGGGCATCGTGTGGCCGATCATGGACTTGACCGAGCCCAGCACGGCTGAGCCCGCGCTTCCGAACACCTCCGCCAGGGTGGCCAGCTCGGCCGCGTCGCCGGCCGGGGTCGCCGTGCCGTGCGCTTCCAGGAGCCCGAGCGAGTCCGGGTCGGCCGGGTCGAGGCCGGCCGCCGCCCACGCCTGGCGGACCGCCCGGACCTGGCCGCCGGAGTCCGGGTTGGCCAGGCTCGCGGTCCGCCCGTCGGAGGCGACGCCGGTGCCGGTGATCACGGCGTAGACGCGGTCGCCGTCGCGCTCGGCGTCGGCGAGGCGCTTGAGCACGACGACGCCGGTGCCTTCGCCGATCAGCACGCCGTCGGCGTCCCGGTGGAAGGGCCGGATGCGCTCGGACGGCGACAGCGCGCCGAGCTGGTTGAACACGCTCCAGAACGTGATGTCGTGGCAGTGGTGCACCCCGCCGGCGAGCACGACGTCGCAGCGTCCGCTCGCGAGTTCCCGCACGGCGTGGTCGACGGCGATCAGCGAGGACGCGCACGCGGCGTCCACGGTGTACGCGGGACCGCGCAGGTCGAGCCGGTTGGCCAGCCGCGACGCGGCCAGGTTGGGCACGAGCCCGATCGCGGATTCCGGCGCCTCGGGGCCGAGCTGGTCGGTGAAGGCCTGGCGGACGGCGTCCAGGCGCGCGGGATCGAGGTCGGGCAGCAGCTCGCCGAGGGTGCGGACGAGCTGGCTCGCGGTGCGGACGCGCTGGTCGAGCCGGACCAGCCCCGGCGTCAGGTAGCCGCCGCGGCCGAGGACGACGCCGACCTTCGCGCGGTCGGCGGGCAGCCGGTCCGGCCCGCCGGCGTCCGCGACGGCCTGCGCGGCGACGCGCAGCGCGATCAGCTGGTCGGGTTCGGTGGCGGGCACGGAGTTCGGCATGATGCCGAACCCGGTGACGTCCACTTCGGCCAGTTCGTCGACGAACCCGCCGCGCCGGCAGTAGACCCGGTCGGCGCGCCGGGCACCGGGCGCGTAGTGCTCGCCGTCCCACTTCTCCGGCGGGACCTCGGTGATCGCGTCGACGCCGCCGACGAGGTTGCGCCAGTACGCCGCCAGGTCGGGCGCGCCGGGCAGCAGCACCGACATCCCGACGATCGCCACGCGCATTTCCGTCACCAGCCTGAGGCGGTGTGGACGACCGCGGCGGTTTCCGGGCGGCCCCACGCCAGCTCGCGCAGCAGGCCGAGGGTGCCCTCCTCCGGATCGATCAGCGCGATGCCGCGGCTGGCGTAGTCCCGCATCAGCTCGGGGGTCACCATGCCGTCGTGGTCGCCGGTCGGGGCCCACGGTCCCCAGTGGACGGTCACCGCCCGCCCGGCGGGCCACCGGCGCCCCAGCGACTCGAGGGCGTCGTTGGCGGCGGCGTAGTCCGACTGGCCGCGGTTGCCGAGCGTCGCGGCGATGCTGCCGAACAGGACGACGAACTTGGGCTCGTCGGGCAGGTCGGCGGTGGCTTCCAGGAGGGTCCGGGCGCCGTCGACCTTCGTGCCGTACACGCGGCCGAACGACTCCGGCGTCTTTTCGGCGACGAGCTTGTCCTCGATGACCCCGGCCGCGTAGACGATGCCGTCGAGGCGGCCGTGCTCGGCGTGGATCTCCTTGACCGCGCGGTGCACGGCTTCGGCGTCGAGCATGTCGACCGACTGGTAGCGCACCGGGCTGCCGAGGGCTTCGAGCTTGGCCAGGGTCTGCCGGACCTCGCGTTCGCCCTGGATCCGGCGGACCGTCCGTTCGATCTCGGCGGGACTCTTCAGCCCTGTTTCGATGAGCGCTGCCCGGAGGCCCTTGGAGTCCTTCGCCTGCGGGTGTTCGTCTTCCGCCGCGGGCACCGGCGTCCGGCCAAGGAGTTCGATCCGGCACCGGGCGGTGCCGGCCAGGGTGGCGGCGAACCGGGCGGTGATGCCCTTCGCGCCGCCGACGAGCAGGACGACCGAGTCGCGGTCCAGGCCGAGCGCGGCCGCTTCGGCGGCACCGTCGCCGGCCGGGCCAGCGCCGCTGCTGCCGAGCAAGCCGAGTCCCTGCTCGGTCATCCGGAAGCCCTTGCGGACGCCGTCTTCCCGCACGACGACGGGTTCACGGTCCACAGTGGACAACTCGTCGACGAGCGCGGCTGCTTGTCGTTCGGCCGTTTCGCCCGGGGACAGCTCGACCACGCGGGTGAGCGTGTCCGGGTATTCGCGGGCGAGGCTGCGGTGGAAGCCGCGC
Organism: Amycolatopsis sp. NPDC021455; assembly: GCF_040640995.1. NCBI lineage: Bacteria > Bacillati > Actinomycetota > Actinomycetes > Pseudonocardiales > Pseudonocardiaceae > Amycolatopsis > Amycolatopsis sp. NPDC021455. The sequence continues at coordinate 59,982 of NZ_JBFACT010000057.1, forward strand.
AGGCCCTCGCCTGGTCCGGCGGTCAGCAGCCAGGCGGGCTTCGCGGCCAGGGCGGCCTGGTACTGGGGAAAGGCGGCGGGCAGCACCGGTCCGCCGTCCGGCAGGAAGAGGACCCCGTCGAACCCGGCTCGGACGTCGTCGCCGAGTTCCGCGGTCGCGCCCAGCCCGGTGAGCCGGGCTCGGACGGCCTCGGCGAGCGGGCCACGGCCGAGAAGGAGGAACTTCCGCCCGGCGACGTCGGGAGACCCGGCGGGTGCCAGCTCGAACTCGGCCATGACCAGGCGTTTCGGCGCGACGATCACCGGCGCGGGCTCGGCCGGCTCCAAGCGCCCCAATGTGGCGTTCGGTGCGTCCAGCGCACCCAATGTGGCGTTCGGTGCGTTGGACGCAACCAACGCCACATTGGGGCGCTCGCCGCCGAGGAGTTCCGCGATCGCCGCGGCGGTCCGGGCCTTGGCCAGCTCTTCGACGTCGCCACCGGTGTCGAGGTTCAGCCGGGACGCCAGTTCGCCGGCGATCTCGGCGCGCTTGATGGAGTCGATGCTCAGGTCGGCTTCCAGATCGAGATCCGGCTCGATCATCTCCACCGGATACCCCGTCCGCTCCCCGATCACCGCGACCACGGTCTCCAGCACCGACGTCGTGGCCGGCGCCGCTTGGGGACGTTCGTCACCGATCAGCTCGGCGATCGCGGCGGCCGTCCGGGCCTTGGCGAACTCTTCCACGTCACCACCGGCCAGCCCCAGCCGGGACGCCAGTTCGCCCGCGATCTCCGCCCGCTTGATCGAGTCGATGCTCAGGTCGGCTTCCAGATCGAGATCCGGCTCGATCATCTCCACCGGATACCCCGTCCGCTCCCCGATCACCTCCACGATGGTCTCCAGCACCGAGCGCCCCAATGTGGCGTTCGGTGCGTCCAGCGCACCCAATGTGGCGTTCGGTGCGTCAGACGCAACCAACGCCACATTGGGGCGCTCGGGGACCG
>NZ_JBFACT010000058.1:0-59658 GCF_040640995.1 Amycolatopsis sp. NPDC021455
GGCAGCCGCTCGATCGTGGTGTGGGAGTCGGCGGACCTCGTGCGGTGGAGCGCGCCGCGGCTGGTGCGGGTCGCGCCGGAAACGGCGGGCAACGTCTGGGCGCCGGAGGCGTTCTTCGACCCGGTGCGCGGTGCGTACGTGGTGTTCTGGGCGTCCAACGTCTACCCGGCGGACGACCCCGGCCACACCACGACGTCGTACAACCGGATCATGTACGCGACCACCCGGGACTTCCGCACGTTCAGCGAGCCGAAGACGTGGTTCGACCCGGGGCATTCGGTGATCGACTCCACGGTGATCCGGGACGGCGGCGAGTACTACCGGTTTTCCCAGGACGACCGCGGCCCCGGCGGTGGTGGCTCGACGCCGTGCGGCCGGTACATCACCGAGGAGAAGTCCAGGGTGCTCACCAGCCGCGGCTACGACCTGGTGAAGGAGTGCATCGGCAAGGACGCGATCGTCGGCGGCGAGGGCCCGCTGGTGTTCCGCTCGAACACCGAGAAGAAGTGGTACCTGTTCATCGACGAGTACGGCGGCGCCGGCTACCAGCCGTTCGAAACCACGGACCTGAACTCCGGCGACTGGCGCCCCGTGACGGGTGCGCAGCTGCCCGGCAAGCCCCGGCACGGCACGGTCCTGCCGGTGACCCAGGCCGAATACCGTCGGCTGGCCGAGAAATACCAGAACAGGTAGACCTCGACCGTAGTCGTCAGTCAGTCGCCCCTAGCTCCTCCAGCACACGTTCGGCGACCAGCATGGCGCCGCGGGCATTCGGTACTCCGGCGTACACCGCTGAGTGAAGCAGTACCTCCGCGATTTCTTCGGGAGTCAGTCCGTTGCGTACTGCCACTTCGGTGTGCAGTGCGATCTCGTCCTCGCGTCCGAGTGCGGTGAGGATGGCGAGAGTGATGCAGCTGCGCGTGCGGTGGTCCAGCGTCTCGCGGCTCCACACTTGGCCCCAGACGGATCGGGTCAGGTAGTCGAAGAACGGACGGTTGAACGGGCTCAACCGGGCGATCGAGCCGTCGACACGGTCATCGCCCAGCACCTCTCGGCGCACCCGCATGCCGCGCACGAAATCCGGGTCCCATTCCAGGTCGCGCTCCGGGTCGGTCACAGGTGCCCCCACGAGGCGTGCCCGGTGACGATGTCGAGAAGGTGCTCGATCTCCGCCGGCAGCTCGTCCCCCCGCCACACGACGTGGTGGTCGGAGCGCACGAGGGCGGCCCGGCGCTCGTACAGGGCCAACAGCGACTCGCGGTCCCCTTCGTCCGGCGCGAAGACCGCCAGCGGTATCCCGCGTTCCTCGGCGCGCTTCGTCAGCTCGGTTGCGTCTACTGCGCCGAGGTCGAGCAGCGTGAACCCGGGGCCGAGGTGGTCATACAGCGAGCTTCCGTCCGCCAACCAGAGGTGCGGCGCGCGGTAACCGGGAGCCGCGCACGGCGTGTAGTCGGCGAAGGTCGGTTCGGGCAGATCGCGCTCGGTGCCGTCGCGGACGATCAGCGGGGAGGCCGAGTAGCGGTAGCCGAGCTGCCCGCCCATCCGCTTGAACTGCACCAGCTTGCGCTCGAGGATGTCCTGTTTGACCGCCTCTCGAACCGCGTCACCCTCGGGACCGTCGGTCTCGATGCCGTCCTGGACGAGCTCGATGGCGCCCAGGGCGTGGTTGGCCTCGGAGCCCAGCTGGATGAACCGCACGGCCTCCCGCCGGTCGATGGAGTACGACGGGATGAGCGCCGAACCGCCCCACCCCTGCACGAGTGCGGCGAGTTTCCAGCCGAGGTCCGCGGCGTCCCCGATCCCGGAGTTCATGCCGAAGCCACCCTGCGGGGAAACCATGTGCGCGGCATCGCCGGCGAGCAGGACGCGCCCGAAGTCGAACCGCGGCGCGAGCAGCGAGTTCTCGGCGAAAGCGCCGCCGGAGAGCGGCTCGAGATCGACCTCCTGCCCGACGGCCTTGAGGATGAGACCCTTGACCTGGTCCCAGTCGTCGCCATCGACGCCCTGCGGCGCCGGGCCGGCGAAGTACTGCCAGGTGTCCGGGCCCTGCGGCGTGATCAAGTCGCTTCCGCGGTCCTCGTTGTAGAAGTAGGCCATCGACACAGCGGGTCCCGCGGTCCAAACCTCGCGGAGCTGCCTGGAGCGGAAATGCCACGAGAGGCTCATCGCCAGGGTGCGGCCCTCGTGGCGCACGTTCAGGACCTTGCGCAGGTTCCCGCGTGAGCCGTCGGAGAGAACGAGGTAGGAGCCGCGGACCCGGTAGGCGGCACCGTCCGCGCCCTTGACTTCGACGCTGACGCCGTCGTCGTCCTGCGCGAAGGTGACCACCTCGTTCTCGTTGCGGTAGTCGATCAACGGCAGCTCGGCGACCCGGGCCCACATGGTCTTCTCGATGCCCTCGTTCGGCGCCCATTCGGCGACCTCGGACGCGAACGGCAGCGGCTCGCTCCACTCGTACGAACGGGGCAGGTTGAGGATGAGATGACCGTTGAGGCGGGTCACGAACGACACGTCGCGCTGGATGTCCTCGGGCACCGGGTCGTTCTTCCGCAACGCGTCCGCCATGCCCCAGCGGCGGAAGTGCTCCATCGAGCGCACGTTCGTCATGTTGGTGCGCAGCAGGAACGGCTTTCCGCGCTCCCGCCGCTCGAGGACGATGCTCCGCACTCCTCGCAATGCCAGGTCGATCGCCAGCGCCGAACCGACGGGGCCGCCGCCCGCGATGACCACCGGGGCGTCCACCGGCCTGTTCGTGCTCATGGTCGAACCTCTCTTCTCGTGACTGCCACAGTATGGGCTGGAAGGGCATCAATCCAGTCTTCATCTATGGACAAATGTCAGACTATAATCGCGGGCAGGACTCGATGAAGAGGAGTTGGTGGATGGACGCCCAGCCGGTGGACCAAGAGGCGGTCGCACGAGCCGTCGACGCGATCGAGAAGGCGCTCGGACCCGACGCTGTGCTCAGGAGCCGCGCGGACCTCGATGAGTTCCGGGACCCCTTCTGGATCCTGGGCTCGGACGACAACGACGTGGCGGCGGCCGTGCTGCCGGCCGGCGTCGAGGAAGTGCAGGCCGTCGTTCGCATCGCGAACGAGTTCAAGGTTCCGCTGTGGACAGTGAGCACCGGCCGCAACTACGGGTACGGCGGCGCTTCACCGCGGGTGCCCGGCTCCATCCTCGTCAACTTGTCCCGGATGAACCGGGTCCTCGAAGTCGACACCGAGCTGGGCTACGCGGTCGTCGAACCCGGAGTTCGCTGGTTCGACCTGGTCGACGCGCTCGAGGACCACGGCGGTGAGTGGTGGTCTTCCATCCCGGACCTCGGCTGGGGATCGGTGATCGGCAACAGCCTCGAGTACGGCCGCGGGCACACGCGCTTCGGCTCGCACGCCGAGAACGTCGTCGGCATGGAGGTCGTGCTGCCGAACGGCGAGGTGATGCGCACCGGCATGGGGGCCATGGAGGGCAACCGCGCCTTCCACGCCTACCCGTTCGGCTTCGGCCCGATGGTCGACGGCCTGTTCTTCCAGTCGAACATGGGGATCGTCACGCAGATCGGCTGGCGGCTGATGAAGCGGCCCGAGAAGTACGCGTCCTGCTGGGTGCACTTCGACGGCGACGAGATCATCGTCCCGGTCATCGATGCCATGCGCGAGCTCATGCTCGACGAGACGATCAACAACTACCCGTTCCTCGGCCGCGGCGTTGCGGCCAACGCCGAGGGCCAGCCCGACCTCGACCCGAACAGCCAGAAGTGGGCGCTGCGCTTCGCCCTCTACGGATACGACGAGATCGTCGAGGCGAAGTGGCGCATCGTCGATCGGGTCCTCGGCGCGATTCCCGGTGTCGAGATCGGCCGCAAGGTGTTCGACGGGACCGACCGGGCCGGTCCGCTCGAAGGGATCCACGACGACAAGGTTCAGGCGGGGATCCCCGGCATGGAGCTGCTCGACCTGTACAAGGTTCCCTTCGGCCCGGACACCGGCCACCTCGACTTCTCGCCCGTCGGCCCCCTCATCGGCACTGAGGTGCTCAAGATGATCCGGCTGGTGCGCGGCATGTACGAGGAGTTCGGCGAGCCGTACGCGGCAGGCTGCATGCTCCTCCCGAACAGCATCCTGGTCGTGTCCGTGATGTTCTTCGATCCCAAGGACGCCGAGAAGACCAAGCGCATCTACGACAACTACGACCCCATGCTCAAGCGGATCGCGGCCGAGGGGTACGGGTTGTACCGCTCGCACATCTTCAAGATGGACGCCGTGGCCGCGACCTTCGACTTCAACGATCACGCGTATCTGCGGTTCGTCGAGACGATCAAGGACGCGGTGGACCCCAACGGGATCCTCCAGGCCGGCAAGCAAGGGATCTGGCCGCGGAAGCTGCGCGTTCAGCGTTGAGCACAAGACCCGCCGGACCGAGTGGTCCGGCGGGTCTTCGTGACTGCCGGCGTCACACTTTCACGAGGATCTTCGCGTCCTGGCGCAGCGAAGCCTGCCGCACGGCATCGGTCGCCGCGGCCAGATCGAAGCGGGCGGTGACGATCGGGCGAAGGTCGATCCGGCTCGCGGCATGCAGGGCGATGACGGGATCGAGCCCGCCGATGTTCCCGATCGACCCGTGCACGCTCGCCCCGCGAAGCAGGTAGGCCATCGTCTGCATCGGCACTGCGCCGCTCTCCGATCCCAGCAGCACCACCTTGCCGCCGACCGAGATCGACCTCTCGATCTCCGGAAGGACAGCCGCAGCCGCCCCGGCCGCCTCGACGCACATGTCGGCACCTTCACCGGACGTCTGCTCCAAGACCACATCGGACGGACGCATTCCGTCACCGCGCAGCTTGGTGACGTCGTAGGCGGCATCCGCTCCTACGAGTTCGGCGAGCTTGCACCGAGCCGGCTCGGTGTCGAATGCCAGCACCTTCGCCGCGCCGGCCGCGCGGAGCAGGGAAACCGAAGCGAGCCCGATCGGCCCGCAGCCGTGGACTGTCGCGATGCCGCCGGGGCGGAACCCGCCGCCGCGCAGGAACAGTCCGACGTAGGCGACGCTGGCCGGTTCGCAGAGTGCACCGATTTCATAGGTGTCGCGCTCGGAGTACCGCTCGCGCACAGCGGCGAGAGAGCGGACGTTGCTCTCCCTCGACAGCACGAACTCGGCCATCCCGCCATCGATGGTGAAGCCGCTGTCCTCGGCATCGACGCAGTGGCCGGGGAGACCGGACCGGCAGGCGCCGCAGCGTCCGCAGTACTGCAGCGTCTGCACCGCCACCGGGTCACCCGGCCGGACCCGCCGCACCTCGGCACCCACCTCGACCACCTCGCCGGCGATCTCGTGCCCGGGGACGAGCGGTAACCGCACCCGGTAGGGGAGCAGCACATACCCCTCGTCGTCCGTCTCGTGGAGATGGACATCGGACCCGCAGATCCCGACCGCCTTGCTCCGCACGAGCACGTCGTGCGGGCCCGCCACGCGGGGCACCGCACGCTCGTCCAGCGTCCACTTCGGTTCGCGCCAAGCCGCCGTGGCATCCCGCGCCCAACGGCCGGCGACCTCCTCCGGGGAGAGCTCACGGCGCGGCGCCCATTCGCCTTTGATCACCACGGCACGCATCTCGACACCCTCGGCAGCCACGGACTGAGGTCAGACATCAGTCCTATGTTGAACATCTGACATTTAGTATCATTGACAGTGTACGAACCATCACGACAGGAATGAGAGCCGATCGATGAAGATCCGCCGAGTCGTCACCGGCTTCGACCGGGACGGACGCAGCTGCGTCGTCTCCGACGGGCCCGCGCCGCGGACCCACGACTTCAAACACTTACCCGGGTTCAGCAACACCGCGGTCTGGTCCTTGGCCGACGCGGTCGCGCCGACGGGATCGCCGGCGGACCCGACGCCGAGCCTGACGACGCTCATGCCCGGCCCGGGCGGCTCGGCGCTGACCATCGTGCGGTTCCCTCCCGCCGCCGCTCTCGCGGACGTCGACTTCGAGGCGGCAGCAGAAGAGCAGGCACGCGAGCTTCCCGGACTCGCCGACACGTTCGATCCCGACCGACCGGGCTTCCACGCGACGCGAACCGTCGACTACCAGATCGTGCTCAGCGGCGAACTGTGGCTCGGCCTGGACACGGGGGAGGAGACCCACCTGCGCGCCGGCGACGTCGTCATCCAGAACGGCACCAGCCACGCCTGGACCAACCGGGCCGATGAGCCCGCGATCCTCGCTGCCGTCTCGATCGGAACCGAACAGGCGGGGTGAGCGAGCACGCCGCTCGTCGTCGAGATCAGATCTCGACGACGAGCTTGCGGTGCGGGCTGGACAGGATCCGGCCCCACGCGTCCCCGACCGACGCGAACGGCACGCGCTCGACCTCGATGCTCAGCTGCCCGGCGTTCGCCCAGCCGATCAGCTGCTGGTAGGCGGCCTCCCAGGCGTCGAGCGGCACGAAGGGCTTCAGGAATCCGAACACGCTCCGACCGGTCAGGAACGGGTAGGCGATCGAGCTGGCAGGCGTTCCGCCGGACATGCCGACGACCACGTAGCGAGCTCCCATCTTCGTGGCGGGGAGCGCGGCCTCGAAGGCCGGTCCCATCACGGTGTCGAGCACGACATCGAAGCCGATCGCGGCCGCCGCCTTCAGTTCCGCAGCGTCATCCTGGCCGCCGAGCACGACGAAGTCGTCGATTTTCCCTTCGCCCTTGAGCTTCTCGAGCGTCTCGCCACTCCGCCCCGCACCGACGACCCGGCCGGCGCCGAGGAGCTTGGCGGCCTGGGCGCCGACCTGGCCGACCGCGCCGGTGGCGCCCAGGACCAGCACCTCGTCACCGGCCCGGAGTTCGGCGCGCCACTGCAGGGCGGTCAGCGCCGTGATGCCCGAGGTGCCGAGCGCCGCCGCGAGACCGTCGTCGAGACCGTCGGGGATGGCGTAGGAGCGCGAACGGTCGCCGAGCAGGACCTTTTCGGCGAGCGCCCCATACGGTGCCTTCGCGTCGCTGAAGTAGACCTTGGTGCCGTCGGCGAGCCGGCCCACGCCCTCGGAACCGACCACGGAGGGAACCGCCGGAGGACCGAACGGGCCACCCGCCGCCAGTCGCAGATCGATGGGGTTGAGCGCCGCGACGATCACGTCGACGACCTGCTCGCCCGGACCCGGCCGGGGGGCGTCGAACTCGCCGACGGCGGGTACGCCACCGACCTCGTTGAGGACTGCTGCCTTCATCGTCTTCTCCTCGTTGTCGGTGGCCCCCGGGATGCGGTTGTTCGCGACTCCGCCCTGCGCGGTGACCTGGCTGCGGAACATGTCGGTGGACCGGGTGCCGAGACCCAGCACGTAGCGAATGGACCGTTCGGCCACCAGGTCCCAGTCCATGAACGCGTGGTTGGCGATCACGTTGATGTCCCGCCGGTAGCGCTGCAGCGCTTCCTTGCTCTGGTACGGACTCGAGCCCATGCCGTCACAGAGGATGCCGATCAGCTCCTGCGCGAGGTGGACGATCGTGGTCTGATCGAGCTCGATCTGCCCGATCTCCTCCTGGCTCCACGGCTCCAGCGCGTCGCACTTCCGGATCGAGTCCTCCAGGATGTGCGTGTAGAGCATCTGGGCACAGCGGAGCTTTTCCCACGCTTCCGCGAACCGCATCCGGGACTGCGGCAGGTCCTGGCGCGTCGCGCCACCGAAGGCCCGCGTGGTCCCGAGGCGCGACTTCACGATGTCGACCACGGCCTCGGCGGAGCCCAGCGCGATGGCGGTGATCATCATCCCGAGGCTCGCGAAGGGCGGGTAGCGGAGGAACTTCTCTTCGTGCGACGTGCCGGGGTGCTTGTCGATGGACAGCATCTCCTCGAGCGGGATGCTGTAGCTGTCGCGGATGAAGACGTCGTCGAGCGTGACGCTCGCGCTCCCGGTGGCCGCCATGCCGGACATGTGCCAGTCGTCGTTGACCGTGACGCCCGGCTGGTCCAGTTCGATGAGGAACGTCGTCGGCGTCAGGGTGCCGTCGATCGTGACCATCGTCGAAAGGAAGGTGTGCGTCGAGTTCCACAGGCCCGAGGCGTAGCGGAAGGTGCCGCTGACCCGGAACCCTCCGTCGACCTTCTCGCCCTTGCCGGCCGGCGTCAGGGGAGCGGAGGCGAGGATGAAGGTGCGCCCGGCGAAGATCTCCTTCTGCGCGTCCCAGTCGAGGTGCGCTGCCATCCAGCTGTGCTCCATCAGGAACGCCAGCGTCCACGCCGCGGACGTGTCGCCGTGCGCCAGAACGCGGGCGACCTCGCAGAGCGCGCGGGATCCGAGCCCCTGGCCGCCCCACACGCGCGGGGTGAGCGCATCCATGAGGAACTCGGCGTCCTTGACGGTCTGCGGCGGCTGGTAGCGCAGCGCCTCGGCTTCCTGCGCGCGTGCGCGCAGGGTCGGAATCAGCACCTTCGCCTTCTCGATGAGACGGTCGGTGCGCTCCTCGAAGTCCGGCTCACCCGCGCCCACCGATGCGGGCTGTCCAGTGCTGGTCGGATCCACATCCACAGTGGTCATTGATTACTTCCCATCGCTGTCTCGGGCGTGCCCGCGTCCCGCCTCGTGGCGAATCCCGCTTGCGCGCGCACACCGCCCGCCCGTAGCCGACGCTATGGCATCTGTCTGACATTTGTCAACCAGTCTTTTTGATGTCAAACTTCAGCGGAGAGGGTTACTTTTCACGATGCGCTTCCGACCTGTTCGGAAGGAGATGGGAGACGCCCGATGCGGCTTGCGACAGTGCGTACAGAATCCGGTCCGGCGGCGGTCGTCGTGGTCGGCGACGAAATCGTCGACATCGCGAATGCGGTGCCCGGACTGCCCGGCACCCTGGTGGGGATCCTCGAGCTCGGCGAGGTCGGTCTCGGCGTGATCGCGGACGCGATCGCTTCGGGGGCCGCGCGGTCGGCCTTGGACCCGTCGACGCTGATGTCACCGATTCCCCGGCCGCCGAAGTTCTGGGCGATCGGGATGAACTACGCCGAGCACGTCCGCGAGACCGGGAAGCCGTTCCCCGAGTTCCCGACCGTCTTCGCGAAGATGCCCAACACCGTCACCGGGCCTTACGCCGACGTCGAGCGGCCCGCGGTGTCCGACCGGCTCGACTTCGAGTGCGAGCTGGGAGTCGTGATCGGCAAGCGCTGCCGGCACGTCAGCAGGGAGAACGCGCACCGGGTCATCGCCGGCTTCACGGTCGTCAACGACTACAGCGTCCGGGACTTCCAGATGCGCGGGGGCCAGTGGGTGCTCGGCAAGTCGTTCGACGGGCACGGCGTCATCGGGCCGTGGCTCGTCACGCCCGACGAGGTCGACCCGCACCGGCTGCCGATCCGCACGATCGTCAACGGCGAGGTGCGGCAGAGCTCCACCACGGAGAACCTCATCTTCGACTGCTACCGCCTGATCGAGGAACTGTCCAGCGCCGCGACCCTGGAGGTGGGCGACGTGATCGCGACCGGCACCCCCGGCGGCGTCGGCGTCATGGAGAACCGCTTCCTCGTACCCGGTGACGTCGTGCGGGTCGAGATCGACGGGATCGGTCACCTCGAGAACCGCATCGTCCAGGAGGGCGCGTCCGTGGAGTGGATCGAGGACTCGGCGACAGCCGCGGTCTGACCCGGCGCTGCCGGAACGATCGCCGGGGTGGAGCAAGGACTTCCTGCTCGACCCCGGCGGTCATCGGGTGCTGTTGTTGCTGGAGGAGGGATTCGGTGTGGTCACGCCGCCGTAGTTCAGCGCGCCGAAACCGACGACAAGGACGAGACAGGTGGCAGTGGCGGCTCCGGACAACCAGGTTCGACGTCGACGGTGTCGCCTCGGGGGTGCGGGGGACACGGCTGGGGATCGGTTGGTGGACAAGGTGGTTGCGATCACGGCGAGGATGAAAAGAAGCGTGGCGCAGACGATGAACACGTCGGCCAGGTTGTAGCGAATCGGACCGAGCGCGATGAAGTCGACCGCTCCGCGCACGCTGCCCGGGGCGGTCAGGTAGTGCAACCCCAGGCGGTCGAACAGATTGCTGATCCAGCCACCGACCATGAGGCCGGCGGGAACGAGAATGACCGCGGACGGTCGGCGGCGGGTCAGGACGACCGCGGCGGCAGTCAGTACACCGAAGTCCATCAGGTCGAGCAGTGCGCCGGTGGTCGGGTCGGCGTACCAGTGACTGATCGTGTCGCCGACGAGGAAGTTGCCGCCGTAGTTGATTTTCGCCAGAGGTGCGTGCCGCCAGGCCCACCACTTGCCGAGTTGGTCCACCACGGTGACCACCGCCATCAGGGCAAGCATCGCCGGTCGGTGCGCCAACCCACCGTTTCGTGTCACCTGGGTTGGGTGGACAGCGGCTGTCGTCGAGTCGTCGCTCATGATCGCGTCCCCTGGCGGTAGCGGTCAGTGTGCTTCTTGTCGCCCAGGGTGACTGTTGATTATTGCGGAATCTTTACGATCAGTAACCTTCTGTGTGCCAATTGCTCACAACTCAGCATCGACGGAATCCGGTCTGAGCGCCGGGATGTCCCAGTGCTCCACGATTCGGCGATCGGCCAGCCGGAAGATGTCGACACCGAGGCCGGTCAGGTTTCCGACGCGGACGCGCTCGAGCAACCACACCAGATCGCCTTCGGCGACGGTGACGACCACCGTGAAGCTCGGCCTGAACTCATCCGGAAGGCCACCGGTTTCCTCCAGGGAGCGGCGGATGGCCTCAGGACCGTCGGGGATGTTCTCGTTGTGCTGGAGGTAGACATCGCCCCAGTGATCGGCCACGACAGTGGGATCGAACTCCAGGAATCGGGCGAAGGCCGCCGACGCGACCTCGCGGTTGATCGCGGCTTCCCCTTGCCCCGCACCGTGAGTGAGCTGGTAGGCATCGCTGAACACCGACCTTCCGCTGACCGTGCTCGACGGCACGGCGGCGTGGAGCTGCCAGTGCTCCGCGACCCGGTCGCCGGCGAAGCGGAAGAATTCACACCAGGACTCGCCGCTGAACTCGTCACGCGGATCGGTTGAAGCCTGCCAGTGCACGGCCACGAACTCGCCATCGGAGACGGTTCGTTTCACCGTTGCGACGACTCCGGGAAGGCGAGTCTGCAGCTCGAGGTAGAGCCGACGCGCTCCGGCCGGTCCGTCGCCGAGCGGCTGGGAGGAGCGGTGATGGCAGGCATCCGGCCAGAAGATCGTCTCGAGGACGTCGCCGCTCTCGACGTGGAGGCGTCCGGTGGTCAGGGCGTCGTAGATGCGCAGGACCGACTGACGCCGGCGTTCGGATTCGAGCATGAGCTGTGGTTCTCCGGTCGCAATCAGAGGAGGACTCCCGCCGTCGTGTCCGCGGCGGCGTCATAGCGGTGGCAGGCCACGTGTCCGCCGTCGGCCGCGAGGTGGACCGGCGGCTGCTCGACCCAGCACCGGTCCTCCGCGAACCCGCACCTGGGTGCGAAGGGGCAGCCTCCACCCCGCGGTGGCTCGGGGTGAGGATCGGGCGCGCGGCGCGGCTGAGCCGGCCGGTCGAGCTCGGGCGAGGCCGCGACCAGGGCCTGGGTGTACGGATGGCGTGGGTGACGGGCCACCGTCCGCGCGGGCCCGTCCTCGAGCACCTGGCCGCGGTAGAGCACCACGATCCAGTCGGACATGTAGCGCACGACGTCGAGGTCGTGGCCGATGAAGCAGTAGCTGAGCGAACCGGCTCGCTGCGCGTCCTTGAGGACGTTCAGCACCTGCGCCTGGACCGACACGTCGAGCGCGCTGACCGGCTCGTCGCAGATGACGAGGCTCGGATCGCTCATGAGGGCACGCGCGATGGCGACGCGCTGGCGCTGCCCTCCGGAGAGCCGCGCGGGGTAGCTCGCCGCCACCGCGCGGGGCAGTCCCACGCGGTCGAACAGATCCGAGAGCCTGGCGAACGCTTCGCTCCGCACGCGCCGGCTCCTGGGCACCTCCTCGGCGACGCTGACCGCGACCGGCAGCGACGGGTTGAGCGAGCTGTACGGGTCCTGGAAGATCGCCCGGATCTGGCCCGGTTCCCGGCGCCGGCGACGATGGGCGTCGCCGCTGACGTCCTGCCCGTCGAACAGGATGCGTCCGGCGCTGATGGGCACCAGCCCGAGGATGGCGCGACCGATCGTCGTCTTTCCGGAGCCGGATTCGCCCACCAGGCCGAGTGTCTGGCCGGCCCGGATCGTGAAGTTCACGCCCGAGACCGCGGTGACCCGGTGGATGCCGCGCCGGTACTCGATCGCCAGGTCGGCGACCTCGAGCAGGGGAGACTCAGACACGTTCCGACACTTCCTCGTGTTCGGGGCCGACGCGGAGGGGGTTCAGGCAGCGCACACTGTGCTCTCCGTCCACTTCGGTCAGCGGAACAGCTGCCGACCGGCACTGCTCGGTGCTGAAGTCGCAGCGCGACGCGAAGCGGCATCCGGTCGGCCACTCTCCCGGCGCCGAGACCGAACCGCGGATCGTCGGAAGCGGCAGGTCGTCGTCGACGATGGTGGAGGGACGGCACGCGAGGAGCGCCGAGGTGTAGGGATGAGCCGGCTCGTGCGTGATCCTGTTCAGCCGCCCGTGCTCGACCAGCTCGCCGGCGTACATCACCAGGGCCCGGTCACAGACCTGCGCCACCACGCCCCAGTCGTGGCTCACCAGGAGAAGTGCCATGCCCAGGTCCTTCTGCAGCGCGCGCAGGAGGCTCAGGATCTCGGACTGCACGGTGACGTCGAGGGCAGTCGTCGGCTCGTCCGCGATGAGCAGGCGCGGCCGGGTCGCGATCGCCCGCGCTATCCCGATCCGCTGTGCCATCCCGCCGGAGAGCTCGTGCGGAAAGCGCTTGGCCACGCCGGCGGGATCCGGAAGCTGAACCTGCTCGAGCAACTCGAGCACGCGGGCCTCGGCCTGCCTGCGCGAGAGTCCGTCTCTGGCCTGGACGATCCGGCGGAGCAGGACTCCCACCCGCAGGGTCGGGTCCAGGGCCGTCATCGGATCCTGAGCGATGTAGCTGACGGCGTTGCGGCGATAGTCGTTGAGGGAGCGGCCCTCCAGTGCCGCGACGTCGTAGTCGTCGAACCGGATGGAGCCCGCGACGATCTCCCCGCCATGCGGAAGCAGGCGAGCGATGGCTCGGGCGATCGAACTCTTGCCGCACCCCGACTCGCCGACGACGGCGACCGATTCCCCGGCCGCGATCGAGAAGCTGACGTCGCTCGCGACGCACCGCGGGCCGTCACTGGCGGAGTACGCCACGGAGACGTTGTGGAGTGTCAGCAGCGTTTCCTCGGCCGGCGCCGGTTCGGCGTCCGCGGGCCGCTGCGCTCGCCCGGCAAGGACCCCGGGGCTCGGCTTCCGCGAACGCCGCCGGCGTGCGGGTGCGCCGCTCCATGCCTCGACCGCGACATCGCGGACGCCGTCACCGATCAGCACCAAGGCGAGCGACACCAGCCCCAGGGCAACGCCGCCGGACACGAGGGGCCAGGGACTCTTGTTGAGGACCTGGGACCCCTCGGCGATCATCGAGCCCCAGTCGGGGTTCGGGGGCTTCGCCCCGAATCCCAGGAACGACAAGCCGACGGTGAACTGCAGCGCGATGGCCGTGGCGAGGGCACTCTGGACCAACACGGGGCCGAGGACCCTGAGCAGGACGTGCCTGAAGATGATCCGTCGCGACGGCAGCCCGGCGACGACCGCCGCATCGACGAAGAGCTCGCCCTTCACCGCCAAGGCCGGGCCACGGACGTTGCGCACGATGGACGGTGCGAGGAGGAATCCCAAAGCGATCATCGCCAAGCCGAGGTGCCCGGAGAACGTCGACACCACGACAAGCATGACCACGATGGCGGGAAGGGAGAGACCGACGTCGGTCACCGTCGTCACGACACGATCGACCCACCCACCGGCGTACCCCGCCACCACGCCGAGGGGGACCGCGACGGCCACGGCGACGACGCTGACGACGAAGGCGTTCAAGAGCGTGGTCCGGCCGCCGTACAGAAGGCGGGTCAGCAGGTCGCGTCCCAGCTGGTCGGTTCCGAGGAGGTGCTGCGCGCTCGGCCCCGCAAGGCTGTGCCCCAGATTCACCTGGTTCGGCCCGCCCGAGGTCAACACGGGCGCGAGCACGCAGGCGGCGACGATCACGGCCAGGAGGACCAGCGACCCGGTGGCGAGACCGTTGCGGAGGTACTGGCGCAGCATGGTCTGCAGCGGGTTCGGCGGCGGGACCGGCACCGCGGCGGTTGCGTCGTTCATTGCACACGCACCTTCGGGTTGAGCCATCCGTACGCGAGGTCGACGGCGAGGTTTGCGGCGACGACCGCCAGGCAGAACACGACAGCGACACCCTGGAGCATCGTCAGGTCACCGGTCTGGGCGGAGCTGACCGCCAGCCCGCCCAGGCCGGGCAGGACGAAAACCGACTCGACCAGGACGGTTCCCCCGAACATGCCGATGAACAGCACCCCGGTCACCGTCACGATGGGGATCGCCGCGTTACGCAACCCATGGCGGAACATGATCTGTCGTTCGGAGAAGCCGTCAGCGCGCAACGCCGTGATGAACTCGCGGCCCATGACCTCGCGCATCGCGTCGCGCGTCTGCTTCGCGACGGCGGTGGTTCCCATGACCGCGAGTGCGATGACGGGCAAGACGAGCGAGCGAAGCCAGCCCCCCGGCGAATCGCCGAGTCCGACGTATCCCGTTGCCGGGAACCAGCCGAGTTTCACCGACAGGAAGTAGACGAGCATGAGGCCGAGCCAGAAGTTCGGGATGACGTAGCCGACCACGGCCAGGACGTCGGTCACGCGGCCGAGGCGACGGCCGCCGAGAGCGCTCACCATGCCGAGTCCGATACCGGCAACTGCGGCGACCAGAGTGCCGAGCAGCACCAGGGAGAGCGTCGTCGGCAGCCGCGTTCCGATCGCCTGGCCGACATTCTGGGAGGTCACGACCGACGCGCCGAGGTCACCCGTGACCGCACGCTCGAGCCAGTGCCAGTACTGCACGACGATGGGGTCGTCCAGACCGAGCTTCGCGTTGAGCGCGGCGATCGACTCCGGGGTGGCCGAGCTGCCCAGGATGGTCGCGGCCGGATCCCCGGGCGCCACGGCGGTGAGCACGAACGTCAGCGTGGAGACGATCAGGAGAAGCGGCACCGCGAGCAGCAGACGGCGCACGATCAGCCGGATCACCGCAGCCGGCCGATCCGGTCCGATCGAGAACGATCTCCGGCGGTCTGCTTGGCTGACTGCCGTCGGCGCACGTCAGGCGTGAGACTGGCGACGCCGGTCGCCTCGACTGTACGAACGGTGCTCGGAGACGGGGCACGAACGGCCGTCCTGGCTATCTCGACTTTCGCTGACAAGACTTCTCCTCGACTCCGACCGCTTCGGGTCACACCAACACCGGGTTCTGATACTTCAGGCGCCGTCCAGGGCAGCCCTGATTCCATAAAGGACACCCGTCAGATTGATCGCGACGGCACGCTCCCAGCTCTCGGGCGGGAGGTCCACGGCGGTGGCTCCCGGATCGAATTCGGCGGCGCCGACGAGCGCGTGCAGGGGACCGACGCCTGCCTCGATCTCGGCGACAAGAGCCGACCAGCCCGCGCGGTCCGTCACGTCCAGGCGCCGGGTCAAGGGCTTCTCGACACCACTCGGCCACCCGGCGGCGACGAAGTCGAGGTGCTCCTCGTTGACGTCGGTGAGCACCAGGGTCATGCCTCGCCCGGCGAGAGCCGAAGCGATGCGCCGCCCCGGCTCGGTCGCCGCCCCGGTGACGAGGGCGACGCGGCCTTCGCCGTGGAACATCGCTCTTGCCTTCCGTCTTCGGTCCACGGGGGACACCAGCTGTCACTTCGCCGGACGCCAGGCCTCGTTCGCGACGGGACTGAACGGGTTCATTTCGATGGTCCAGAACTTCTCGCGCACGTTGGCGACCTTCGAGCTGATGGCCTGCAGGGTGGGAATGCCGGCGATCGGGACCGCGTAGACCAGCTCGTCGAGGCGCGCCGTGGCGATCTTGATCTTCGCCTCCTGATCCTGAGGGTCTGCCGTGGTGGCAGCCGCCCGCATCAGGGTGGTCAGCTGGGGATCGAGGGGGACGCCCAGCGGGTTCGCCAGCCCCATCGGCCGGAACATGGTGAAGACCGCCTCCGAGAGGCCGTTCGCGCCGTTGGTCATGATCACCGCGTCGTACTTGCCCATCTGCTGGGCGACCACGCCCGGGGACGCGTCGCTGGGCACGAGATCGACCGTCACGCCGACTTTCGCATAGGCCGCCTTGAGTGCCTGGCCGACGGCGCTTCCCGGATCGAAGAACGACGGGTCGAAGACCTGGATCGTCAGTCCGTCGGCCTGTCCCGCCTTTGCGAGCAGCTGCCGCGCCTTCTCCGGGTTGTACGCGTACTGGTTCACGTCGGCCGCGTTGTAGCCCTCCGCGCCGTCGGCGACGACGGAACTGGTCGGGACCGCGTCGGTCCCGAAGATCGCCGTGGCGATGTCCTGGCGCGGGGTCGCGTAGGCGAGGGCCTGGCGAACCCGCTGGTCGGCCAAGGGGCCGTTCGCGCGCTTGATCAGCGCCATCGAGGCGAATGATCCGAGCGGACCGCGAGCGATCGAGGCGCCGCTCTGCGTGACGGCGGACAGGTCCGCCGGGGCGATGTTGAGGGCCCAGTCCACCTCGCCCGACCTGATCGAGTTCAGCCGGGTCTGCGGATTCATCACGGGCTTCAGGACGACCTTTGCGTACTTGATCGCGTCCTGCTCGGGGTACTGGCGATTCGGGACGTAGACGTACTTGACCGACTTGATGGTCTGGGTGGGATCGAGCTGGTAAGGGCCGATGCCGTCCGTGTCCGCGAGCAGGAGTTTGCGGTCGGCGGCGCTCTTGGGACCCACCACGTATCCGACACCGCTCTGGCCGGCGAGCAGGTAGAGGGCGTAGTGGGTGGAGACCGGCTCCGCGAACTGCACGTCGACCTTGTCCGGCCCGGCGGCTTGCGCTCCCTTCAGCGGGTAGCTGAGCGACGCGAAGGGCCCAGGCGCCTGGAGGTACGAGTTCAGCGACGCAGCCGCGGCCTCGCCGTTCAGCGGTGCGCCGTCCCCGAACTTCGCTCCCTGGCGCAGCGTCAGGCGGAACGTGCGGTGCTCCTTGTCGACCCACTCCCAGGCGGTGGCCAGACCCGGCTGCAGTTCGCCGGTGCCGGGGGAAATGTGGATCAAGGAGTCGTACGCGGCGCTGCAGAAGACCAACGGGACGCAGTTCGCCGTATCGAGATTGAGCGGATCGCCCGAGACCGAGATGGTCAGCGTCTCGCCGTTCGCGCCCTCGGCCGAGGAACCGCTCGAGCAGGCGGAGACGCCGGATGCCAACGCCGCGACGCCGGCGAGCACGGACGCCGCACGGCGCCGGGTGATTTTGACGGACAAGAGACACCTCTGTCTAATGTGCGATGTTTATCGATCGCCAACGTAACCGCGATCACTACCTGCGTCAATGGTCCGTCTATCCGGTCGACCATCGAAGCTCTTGCAAATGTCTGACAGTTCGCCGAGCATGGACTCCGGTACCACCGACCCGAGGAGCTGCCATGACCGACCCGCTTCCCCCGATCGACTCACTGCGCTATCGCGAAGTGATGGGGCACTACCCGACCGGCGTCACGGTGGTCACCGGGATCGCGGACGACGGCGAACCCGCGGGCATGGTCATCGGGACCTTCACCGCGGTCTCGCTCGATCCGCCGCTGGTGGCGTTCCTGCCCACCCGGGCGTCCAGGACGTTCGCGCGCCTTCGGACCGCGCGGTCCTTCTGCATCAACGTGCTCGCGCACGACCAGGTGGAGCTGTGCCGGACGATGTCGAGCCCGGCGCCGGGCAAGTTCAGAGGTGTCGAATGGAGCGCGTCCCCGACCGGAGCGCCGGCCATCGCCGGAGCAGTGGCACACGTCCACTGTGCGCCGCGACAAGCCATCGAAGCAGGAGATCATTTCATCCAGCTCTGCGAGGTCGAGTCCATGGAGGTGCACCGGCAGGTCACGCCGCTGCTGTTCTTCCAGGGCGGATACGGCGGCTTCTCGCCCCACGGCATGACGGCCGGCGGCGATGCCGAGCTGATCTCGGGAATCCGGCTCGCGGACCTGGCTCGCCCGCAGATCGAGGTCCTGGCCCGCGAGCTGGCTTGCGAGGCCGCCGTGCTCGTGGCCGTGAACGAGTTCGAACTGACCACCGCGGCCACCGCGCACGGCGGATCCGCGGTCATGCGGGAGCTGCTCGGGGAGAGGTTGCCGATGAAGCCGCCACTCGGCGAGGCGTACGTGGCGTGGGCATCGGACGAAGCCGCGGCGCGATGGCTGACGATGGTGGGCAAGGACCCGGACCGGCTCGAGGCCCACCAGCGGCGACTGGCGGCGATCCGGGCACGGGGCTACGCCGCGTGGCAGATCGCCTCGAGCGATCAGGCCGACGTCGCGGCCATGATGGACGAATATGCCGCCGGTGACCTCACGCCGGCACGCGAGCGAGCGCTGTTGGCGCGCATGGCGGAGTCCATGCCGTCGGTGGACGCCGCCGACTTCGCCGACGAACGGGAATACGACATCGGCGGCCTCATGGCGCCCGTCCTCGGCCAGGACGGCAACGTCGTCCTGCTCCTCAGGCTCGCCCAACTGCCGACGCCCTCCTCGGGCGAACGGATCAAGCGGTGGGCCTCGGACCTCCGAGCCGCCGCGGCGCAGGTGGAGGCAAGTCTGCCGACGGCAACGGCGCTCCTTCAGGTCTGAACGACGAGGGTCTTGGCGACTCGTTTGTCAGTGGCGTGCTCGACCGCGGCCAGGCCGTCTTGGAGGGCCCATCGCCCTCCGACCATCGGCGTCAGATCGATCCTGCCCGCGGCGTGCAGGGCAATGACCGGGTCGAAGCCACCGATGTGCCCCATGCTGAACGCGTGGGTCACCGCACGCCCCATCGTCGCCATCGGCCGGAACGAACCAGGCGGACCGCCGACACCGAGATGCACGATGTGGCCGCCCACGGCGAGCAGCTGCTGCGCCACGGGCAGAACCACCCCGGGGGCGCTGCTGGCGTCCACGACGACATCAACGCCGCGCCCGGCCGTTTCGTCCTGCACGACAGCGGGAAGCGCACTGGGCTCGAGCTCGCGTGCCGACCAGCCTCGATCCGCGCCGAGCACCTCGGCCAGGCCGGCGCGGTCGGGGACCGGATCGAACGCCAGGACTCGAGCGGCCCCCGCGGCTCTGGCCAACGCGACCGCGGCGAGCCCCAGCGGGCCGCACCCCAGTACCCCGACGCGCATGCCCGGCCGCAGGTGACGATCCACCTCGAACAGTCCGTTGTAGACGGTCGCGGCGGGCTCGCAAAGGGCTCCGACCTGGAAGACGCTGTCGTCGTCGAAGCGCTCTCGCAACGCCTCCAGCGAACGAGCGTGGCCGGACGGCACGACCGCGTATTCGGCGAAGCCACCGTCGATGTCGAACCCGGCGAACTGGCCGTCCAGGCACGCATTGACCCGACCACGTCGGCAGGCGGGACACCGGCCGCACGGCCGGAGCGTCTCGACTGCGACCGCATCACCGACCCGAAGGTCGGTCACCGCGGAGCCGGCCTCGACGACTTCCCCCGCGAACTCGTGCCCGGGGACGAGCGGGAGAGCCATGCGATAGGGGAGGGTGACGTAGCCGTCGTCATCGGTGGCCGTCATTCGCAGCGTCGACACAGCGACGCCGCTGGCTCGCACGCGGACGAGCACATCCGTCGCAGACTTCAGGACGGGATCGGGAAGGGTGGCGGCGGCCCATCGGGGGTGCCGCCACACCTGGCCGGCGTTGCGCGCCCGTCGGCCCGCGAGCTCCTCCTCGTCGGGTACGTAGCCCGGCCGGGGCTGCCAGTCACCGGTGACGACCAGGGCTCGCATCGCCCACCTCCAAACGTCCAACAAATTACAGTCTGATGGTATGCTGCCAGACAGGGCCTTCAGTGTGGAACAGCCGACGAATCCCCAAGTGGTAAGGGAAGAGCTGTGTTGGATAAAATCGAAGTTATGCCCTTCAGCCCCGAGCCCGTCCGCCGGCCCCGCGAGCAGGTCGAGAAGCAGCTTCGCGACGCGATCGTGTCCTCGACGTTCAAGCGTGGCGAACGCCTGCCGAGCGAGGCCGAGTTGTCGCGCGAGTTCCAGGTCAGCCGTTCGACGGTCCGGGAGGCGCTTCGCGTCCTCGCGTCGGAGGGGCTCATCTCCAAGGTCCCGGGCGCCGGCGGCGGAAGCTTCGTCCAGAACGTCGACCACGAGTCGCTCACCAACCTGATCTCGGGCTCGCTGGAGACCATCCTCAAGTTCGGCAGCCTCACGATGGACGAGATCAACGATGTCCGGCGGATGCTCGAGGTTCCCGCCGCCCGGCTCGCCGCGCAGAACCGCACCGAGGAGCAGGTGGCCGAGTTCACCCGGCTGATCGACCGGCAGAACGAGATGATGAGCGGGCCGTCGCGCGATGCACGCGACCCCGAGCTCTTCGAGCTCGGTCAGTCGATCTACACGCTGGTGGCCGAGGCGAGCGGCAACAGGCTGCTCGCGTCCTTCGTCTCCGCGATGGGTGGCGTCACCATCCCCGTGTACATGCGCGACTTACCGGCCGAAGATGCCGCAGCCGCCCGCGACCTGACCGGCGTGCTCGTCGACGCGATCATCAGGGGTGACGCCGACAAGGCGGCCGCGGCCGTGACCTCGCAGCTCGACATGGTCCGGCACCACGCGCTCTGAGCGGAGATCCGCTCCGCCCAGAGCGTCCTCACCTCGGCTCAGCCCGAGGTCCGGGCCGTCCACGCCCGCGCCATGGAGTCTTCGATGATCATGTTCACGTGGCCCCACGCCTGCGACAGGTCCCGGTAGGCGCGCTCCAGCCGCTCCCCGTTGACCGCCGCCGACGAGCCCGCTGTCCGGAAGATCGTGTCCTGCACCGTCGACCACGCGAGCCGGGTCGCCTCGCGGCACATCATGTTGAGCATCATGTCGTCGGCTGTCGTGAACGGTTCCTCGCCGGCCGCGGCGCGGTGGCAGAGCTCCATCCAGCGCTCCGCCGTGTCGTGGATGATCGCCTGAGCCGAGTTCAACCGGGCGGTGGCGAGGCCGAACCAGCGCTGGTAGTCGGGGTCGGTGAGCCGTGCGGCCGGCGCCCGGCCGGCGTCACCCGCGGTCTTTCGTTCCCGCATGAGGCGCTCGTACTCGTCCAGCGCACCGAACGCCCCGCCGACGAACACGGTCGCCAGGTCCAGGCCGAAGAACCCTTGACCCGGCGCGAGGTGCATGGGGTTGCCGTGCTGTTCGAAACCCGGCGACGTGTGCGAGCTCCTGATGTCGACCTGCATGGTGCCCTCGAGGACGTGGTCGTCCGGCAGGAAGGCGTCGTGGAAGACGATGGTGTTCGACCCGCTGCCCTTCAGCCCGAGGGTGTTCCCCCAGTCGTCCTTGATCTCATAGGCGTCCCGCGGCGCGACGAAGAGCATCTGCTGAACCGGCGCGCCCCCGGCCGGCCCGTACTCGAACGCCTGGCCCACGTAATGGGTGGAGTACGGCGCCCCTGACGAGTAGGGATGCGTGGTGTTGAGCCGCCATCCACCGCCGACGCGGGTCGCCGGGCCACCCGGCCGCGCCGTCGACGGGATCACGACGTGACCGTCCTCGAACACCGCGTCCTGGGCCGATTTCGGCCAGAGCGAGCTGACCAGCAGGGCATGGCTCGCGCCGAGGCACAAGCACCAGCCGGTGGACATGCAGCCTCGCGCCACCTCGCCCATCAGCCGCACGAAATCGGGCATCGTCCAGGCGAGGCCGCCGTAGGCCCTAGGCACCAGGAGGCGGTAGTAGCCGGCGTCCTTGAAGACCTGGTGCAGCTCGGGCGAATAGGTGGTGCGGGCCTCGGTGGCGGCCTGCTCCGCGACCAGTCGCGGACGGAGCGAACGCGCGATCTCGAGCGCCACTTCGAGAGTGAGGTCCTGCTCGGCGGACACGGAACCCTGCCGGGCGTCGAGCGTGATGTTGTCGGACATTGTTTCCTCACTCGGGTTGTAGGGTCGATGGTGCGCCGGCGAGATCGACGGACGCACGCAGTGAGAGGGCGTCGCGCAGTGACCGCTCGATCCGGTACTCGCGCAGATAGCCGTAGCCGCCGTGGACCTGCAGCGCCGCGTCCGCGACGTCCAGAGCGAGGTCGAAGCCCAGCCTGGCGACGGCGATCGCACCCAGCGAGTCCGGCGCACCTGCGAAGACCGCGTGGGTGAGGACAGCTGTGCGCTGCACCTGGTCGGTCAACGACGCCCGGACCACGGGCAAGGCGGCCAACGGGCCGCCGAACTGGTGTCGCTGCGCGGCGTAGGCGCTCGCCGCGTCCACGGCAGCTCCGGCGATGCCGGCCGCGACCGCCGCCAGTCCCATGAGCAGGCTTGACCGCACTGCCGTCGCATCGGAAGGCAGAGGGTGTACGGAGGTTCCCTCAAGGGTGAGCGTCACCGTACGAAGGCTGCTGAGGCCGGTCGTCCGTTGTGTTCGGCCGACGGAAATTCCCGCCGGCTCGATCAGCACCGACTCGTCGCCCAAGAGAACCACGTGTGCGCGGTCGGGATCGAAGGCGTCGAATCGATCGATCTGCCCCGTCCACCGCCCACCGGCGAGATCGACCGACACGTGGAGCGCCGAGGACTCGACCACGACGATCTCGATCGCGCCCGAGTGCAGCAGTGCGCGGATGTCCCCGGAGACGGCGAGCGCCGCCGCTTGGGCATGCGCACAAGCCACGCCCAGCTCGGGCACCACGCGGCTGATCCGCTCGATCACCACCGCGGTGATCGGCCAGTCGGCACCGCCGCCCCCGAGCTCTTCGGGCACCCCGACGGTCCACAACCCGAGAGCGGCCAGCGCACCCGGTAACTCGCGGACCTTCGCGACGTCGTCGGGATCCACGCCACGGAGCATCTCGTCGACGAGCTTGAGAACGTCGTGCTGATCGGAACTCAGCGCAGGTCCGTGCCAGCTCACGACCAGAACTTCCCGGGGTCCGGCGACCGCCGATCGGCGAAGGCGGCGCTCGTCTCGTGGGCCTCCTGTGTGGCCAGGTAGAGGGTGAGGAGCTGGTCGTGTGCCATCCGGGCCTGACCGGAGACACCGTTGTGGCGCCCGGAGAACGCCGCCTTGAGCCCGGCGAGCGCGAGTGGGCTCCTCGACGCGATCTCGGCGGCGACCTCCTGCGCGCGAGCGACCAGCCCGGAGGCGGGGGCGACCTCGTTGACGAGACCCATGGCGAGCGCTTGCTCGGCGGTGTACTTGCGGTTGAGGTACCACATCTCCTTCGCCCGCTTCCGGCCGATCGTGTCCTCCAGGTACCAGGTCCCGTAGCCGGCGTCGAAACTGCCCACCAGGGGGCCGACCTGCCGGAAAACCGCGCTGTCGCTGGCGACGCTCAAGTCGCAGACGGTGTGCAGGACGTTTCCGCCGCCCACGGCGAATCCGTTGACGGCCGCGACAACGGGCTTCATCGTCGTATCGATGGCCTGATAGAGATCGATGATGGGCAGCACCTGGGACTGGTCGAGGGACGTCATCGGGTCGTGCTCGCCACCGATGCAGAAGAACTTGTCCCCGGCGCCGGTCAGGACCGCTGCCCGCAGATCCGGATCGAGCCGGAACCTCTGCAGGGCGTCCGTGAGCTCGAAGCAGGTCCGGGCGCGCAGTTTGTTGCCGGCGTCCGGTCGGTTGATGGTCCAGGTGACGACCGGCCCGTCGACAGCGGTGAGGATGTCCTCGTAGACAGGGGCATTCATGCCGGCACCTGCCCCGTCCGGAAGCCCCGGCCGTTCTTGGTCCCGTGATAGCCGGCTGCCACCATTTGCCGCAGAAGGGGCGGCGATGCGTAAGCCGGATCCCGGGTGGCTTCGAAAGCGCTTGTCGTCGCGTGGTCATGGACGTCGAGCCCGATCAGGTCGAGAAGCTCGAGCGGACCGAGCTTGTACCCCAGCCCGAGCTTGAGCGCGGTGTCGATGTCCTCGGCGGTGGCGAGACCGTCGTCGTACTCCTGGATGACGTCGTTGAGGTACGGCATCAGCAGGTGGTTGACCAGGAACCCGGGACGGTCCTTCACGACGACAGCGTCCTTCCCGAACGACTCGGCGAGGGAGACCAGCCGTTCGACCACGGTCTCGTCGGTCTGCAGCGCTCGCACGACCTCCACCACGCGCATCAGTGGCGCGGGATTGAAGAAGTGCAGTCCCGCGAACCGCTCCGAGTGGGGGAGGGCCGTGGCCAGGTCCGTGACCGACAGCGCCGAGGTGTTCGTCACGATCACGGCGGAATCGCCGACGACGGCAGCGACTCGCGCAAGGATCTCCCGCTTGGTGCCCGAGTTCTCGGTGGCCGCTTCGATGACCAGCTCCGAGCCCGCGAAGTCGTGGACGTCGGTGGTTCCCGTGATCCGGCCCAGGACGGCGTCGCGTTCGTTCCCGGTCAGCTTGCCGCGGGCGACGCCGTCGTCGAGAAAAGTGCGCACCGCTGCCAACCCGGTCTCGAGCCGGTCCGCGTCCAGCTCGAGGACGGTCACGGCCCGCCCCGACTGGGCGACGACCTGGGCGATGCCCGCGCCCATCGTGCCGAATCCGACGACGCCGGTGCGGGCGAAGTCGAGGTGGCTGTCGATCATGTGTCTCTCCTCGCTTCAGGACCCGAACAGCCGGGTGTCGTCGTAGGTGTAGAAGCCGCGGCCGGTCTTGCGGCCCAGGTCTCCGGCCGCGACCATGCGCTCGACCATCGGGGGCGGGAAGTACCGAGGCTCGCGCAGTTGCTCGTAGAGCCTCGTGGCCACCTGCTGGTGGATGTCCAGACCGACGATGTCGAGCAGCCGGAACGGCCCCATGGGGTGCCCGAGCGCCCCGGTCACCGCCGCGTCGATGGACTCCGTCGTGCCGAGCCCCGATTCCAGGGCGGCGATGCACCGGTTCTCCCAGGGGATGAGGAACCTGTTCACGATGAATCCGGGGCGGTCCTTCGTGACCACCGTCGTCTTGCCGAGTGAGCCCAGGAAGTCGATCGTGGCCTTGTGCGCCCAGTCCGCCGTGTGCCGTCCGTCCGCCACCTCCACGAGCTTCATGAGGGGCGCCGGGTTGCAGTAGTGCGTGCCCACCACGCGCTCCGGGTGGCGTGAACCCGAGGCGATCCCCGTGACGGAGAGCGTCGAGGTGTTGGTGTGGATCAGAGTGCTCGCCGAGACGATTTCATCGAGGCGGGCGAAGAGCTCCTTCTTCAGCGACAGGTCCTCGAAGACGGCCTCCACGACGACGTCCGCGTCGGCGATCTCGCGCAGTTCGGTGACTCCCACCAGATTCGCCTTGGCTTCGAGCGCCTGTTCTTGATCGAGCTTGCCGAGGCTGACGCTCCGCTCGAAGAAGCCGTTGACGGCGGCGACACCTCGACGCAGTTTTGGCTCGTCCACGTCGTGGAGGAAGGTGCGATAGCCCGCGCGGCTCAGGACGGTCGCGATACCGGATCCCATCGTGCCCGCCCCGAGGACGGCTACCGTGCTGTGCTGATTCATGGGGTTCTGTCGGCCCTCACTGCAGGGACTGACCGCCGTCGATGACGACGATCGAGCCGGTGGTGTACGCGGACTGGGGTCCCACCAGGAGCAGGAGCCACGGCGCCAACTCGTCCGGGCTGCCCATCCGGCGAGCGGGGATCGTCTTGAGCACCTTTCCCGTGAATTCCTCGTCCGCACGCAGGTCCGCGTTGATGTCGGTCGTGAAATAGCCCGGCGCGAGGGCGTTGACCTGCACGTTGTGGCGCGCCCATTCCACGGCCATCGACCTGGTGAAGGCCATGACCGCGGCCTTGGAAGCGCAATAGGCGGCGTGGTGGGGAACGCCCTTGAGCGCGAAGCTCGACGCCACGTTGAGCACCTTGCCCGATCGTTGGCCGACGAAGTGGCGACCGGCGGCTTTCGTGGCGAGGAACGTCCCGCGGAGGTTGGTGCCGATGATCCGGTCCCAATCGTCGGCGGGCTGGTCCAGCAGCGGCGTCGTGCTGAGGACACCGGAGTTGTTGACCAGGATGTCGACGCGCCCGAAGGTCTCGACCGTGGCCGCGACCATCCGCTCGACGGCGGCCTCGTCCGTGACGTCCGTCGGGCAGGCCAGTGCTTCGCCGTTCGATGCCTTGATCTCGGTGGCAAGCTCCTCCAGGTGCGCGGCGGTGCGCCCGGCGAGGGTGACCGAGGCACCGGCATCGGCGAGGGCGAGGGCCATGGCCTTCCCGAGGCCGCGGCCTGCCCCGGTCACGACGGCGACCTTGCCGTCCAGCACCCCGTTCATGGCAGCTCCTGGATCACGTTCGCGATCTCGCGGCTGATCAGCAGCCGCTGGATCTCGTTGGTTCCGTCGTAGATCCGGGTGACCCGGGCATCGCGGAGGCAGCGCTCGACGCCGAACAGGGCGAGGTCGCCATACGGTCCGAGCAGCGCCGTGGCGCCGAGGGCGACGTCCCAGCCGAGGTCCGTACAGGCCTGCTTCATGAGCCCGATCCGGCCCGGGCTCGTGCCGGGGTCGGCGTCGACCTGACGGGCGACCGCGTGCAGAAGCAGCCGGCCCTGCGCGATCCGGCTCCGCCACCCGGCCAGCTCGTGCAGCGCGTCGGCCGGCACCCTGCTGCCGTGGATGCGCCGAAGCACCGCGAGCGTCCGGGCATAGGCGCCCCGGGCGAGCCCGACGCCCTGCGCCGCAGCGCTGATCCGGGACTTGATGACGGACCGCATGACGATCGACCAGCCCGCACCCTCGTCGCCGAGGCGGTTCGCGGCAGGCACGGCCACGTCGTCGAAGAACACCTCGGCGGTCGACGACCCGTGCATGCCCAGCTTGTCGAACGGACTGCCGTGGGTGACACCGGGCCACGACGCCTCCACGACGAAGGCACTCACACCGGCTCGCCTCGACGTTCGGTCGGTGGTCGCGAAACACACCATCACGTCCGCGCGATCGCCGGTGGTGATGAAGGTCTTGGTGCCGTTGAGGCGGTATCCGCCGCCCTGCGGGACCGCAGTCGTCCGAAGACTGGAGACGTCACTCCCGGCATCGGGTTCCGTGATCGCCATGGAACCGTAGGCGGTACCCGAGAGCAGCGACGGAATGTACTGCTGGCGGGCGGGTTCCGAGCCTGCGACCAGGATCGGGTAGGCGGCGTGGGTCTGCGTCATGAAGACGAGGCTCGTTGCCCCGCAGGCCGCGGCGATCTCCTCCATGACCACCGCGTAGGCCACAGTGGAGTCGCCGGTACCACCGAGCTCCTCGGGGAAGACGAGCCCTCCGAGTCCGGCCGAGGCCAGCGCCTGGTAGCTCTCGTGAGCGAACTTCCCTTCGCGATCCAGCTCCGGTGCGCGGGGAGCCACCTCGCGCGCGACGATGCCCCGCGCCATGTGGCGCAACGTCTTCTCGCGCTCGGTGAGCGACTGGTCCACCGCAGGCTCGTCGAGGAGGTCGTGCAGCCCGAGATAGGTGCCGGCCACGCGGTCGAGCTCGAGCGGCTGCATCCGCATCACCCATCGCCCCTGGCCGCGAACGCCGGGGCGCGCTTGGCGAGAAACGCGGCGAGCCCTTCGGCACCTTCCGGACCGCTGGTCGCGACGGCGGCCAGCCCGGTCTCCATGGCCAGGCCGGTGTCGATGGCCGCGTCCTCGCCCAGATCCAGCGCCGTGAGGATTGCCCGGACCGCCTGCGGACCCTTTGTCGCCACCTCACGCGCGAGGTGAAGCGCAGCCTCGCACGGGTCTCCCGCCACCGGCTCGACCGGGGTGAGCCCCCACGCGAAGGCTCGCGCCGCGTCGATCCGTGCTCCCGTCACCATGACGTGCGCCGCTGCAGCCCGGCCGATCAGCCTGGGCAGGCGTTGCGTCCCGCCGTAGCCCGGGATCAGGCCCAGACCTGCTTCGGGGAGCCCGAGGGTGGCATGGTCCGCCAAGACACAGAAGGTCGACGCCAGCACGAGTTCGAAGCCACCGCCCAAGGCCAGTCCGTTGACCGCGGCGATCACGGGAACGGCCGAGCGCTCGATGGCGCGCAGCGTCGCCTGACCGTCCGCGAGAAGCGCATAGGCATCGTCCGGCCCGAGGCCGGCCAGCTCCTTGAGGTCGGCGCCGGCACAGAACGCCTTCCGGCCGGCACCGGTCAAGACGACAGCGCGGGCTCCTGCGCCAGGAGCTGCCACGACGGCCGACTTCAGTCCACACAGGACTTCACGGTTGAGCGCGTTGGAGGCGTGTTGCCGGTTGATGGTCACCACTCGGACCGGCCCCTGATCCTCCACCAGGACCACCGGAGGGGGCAGCTCAGACATGGGGCTTCTCCTTGGCGACGAGGCCGACTTCGAGCAATATCGACTCGATCTCCGCCCTCGGGAAACCGAGGCCGGCGAGCACGGACTCGGTGTCGGCGCCGAGTTCGGGAAACCGCTCGTTCCGGGGCTCGGGGTTCGACGCGAGCCGGAACGGCGGGTGGACGGTGATGAGCGAGCCGTCCGATCCCGGGACCGGCAACAGCCCGCGCCGCGCTTGGACCTGCGGATCGGACACCACCTTCGACAGGGTCTGAACCGGGGCAGCCGGCACGCCGGCGCCTTCGAAGGTGGTCAGCCATTCGGCCACCGGCTTGGTCTTGACGACCTCGGCGATGCGCGCCGTGATCTCCGGGCGGTGCTGCCGCCGGCCCGCGTTGCCGGACAGGGCCGGGTCCGCCGCCAGCTCCGCCAACCCGAGCACCGCGCACAACCGCGTCCACATCCGGTCGTTGCCCACCGCGATGACCATCGAGCCATCGGCGGCCTGGAACGGCTGGTAGACGGCGAGCACCGAGTCGGTGCCGCCGCTGGGGCGGGGTTCCGGCTCGCCGGCGTGGAACGCGGCGATTCTCGGCGCCATCAGCGCAAGGTCCGTGTCGAGCAACGAAACGTCGATGACCTCGCCCTGGCCGGTGCTCGCCTGCCGGACCGCGGCAGCCGACACGGCCAGCGCCGCACAGATCCCGGTGACGATGTCGGACAAGGCCGTCGACACCCGCTGCGGACTGCGCCCTTCCTCCCCGGTGACCGACATCAGACCCGAGCGAGCCTGGGCGACCAGGTCGTATCCCGGAAGATGCGCATCCGGACCGTCCAGGCCGAACCCGGACAACGCGCAATAGATGAGGCGTGGGTTGCGCGCCAGCACCGACTTCGGGTCGATCCCGAGCTCGACGAGCTTGGCGGGGTTGGTGTTCTGCACGAACACGTCCGACGCATCGATCAGCCGGGCGAGCACCTTGCGGCCGGCGGGGGAGCGGATGTCGAGGCAGACCGACCGCTTGTTGCGGTTGGCCGAGGCGAACCACGCCGACGCGCCGTCCGCGAACGGCGGCCCCCAAGCCCTGGCGTCGTCTCCGGAGCCCGGGCGCTCGACCTTGATCACGTCGGCGCCGAGATCCGCCAGGTACATCGAGGCCGTCGGTCCGGCGTACGACGTGGAAAGGTCGGTGATCCGCAAACCCCTGAGCGGCCCGGCCGGCTGCGCGCTCACATCCCGGCCGGCATGCCGTCCGGCGGGGCGCCCGGCAGCCGGCGGTGTCCCCACACGTTCTCGATGGTGTGGACGCTCGGGACCCAGGTCGCGTCGTCGATGGTGATGCCGCCGACGCCGTACTCCACCTCGCACTTCGAGGGCGTTTGGCAGTAGAACGACACCATCAGGTCGTTGATGTGCTTGCCGATCGTGCTGTTGAGCCGCGCGGCACCGTCCAGGACCTGGTCGAGCGCGTGACCGACCGTGTCGAGGTCGTCGACCTCGATCATGAAGTGGTGGAGACCCGCCTCGAGCCCGGTCTTCGTCGGCATCATCGCCAGGCTGTGGTGCCGCGGGTTGCAATGGGTGAACAGCACGTCGAAACGGGGCGTCCGGACGCGGTCGGACTCGAGGAAGCCCAGCGTTTCCAGGTAGAAGCGCTCAGCCTCGGCCATGTCCGGCACGACCAGCACGGCATGCCCGAGCCCGAGCTCTCCGGTGACGAAGGTGGCGCCCGCCGGCGACTTGAACGGCGTCGCCGCCGTCTCCTGGCCGTAGAAGAACTCCAGGTTCGTCCCGGCCGGATCGACGGCCCGGACGAGGTCGGCGACACTCCGCTCCTTGGCGAGCACCGGATCGCGCGTGGTTTCGACGCCGATGCGGCCGAGCGCCGCCACCACCTCCCCGAGCGCGGCCGCGTCCGCCACCTCCCAGCCGATGAAGTCGCAACTCCCGTCGCCGGGAGTCACCGAGACGCGGAACGCACGCTCGTCGGCGCGCAACAGCAGGCGGTCAGGGCCGGATTCGGCGATTTCGAGACCGAGCACCCGGGTGCCGAACTGTTCCCAGGCGCCCACGTCGACAGCGGTCACACCGACATAGCCCAGGCTCGACACCAGCGGCGCAGGCCGGCCTGCCGCGGTTGCTGACACCACGATCACTCCCCCTCGAGGGTTATTCGGTCTGACATTTGCCTCTGTGGATCCTGACAAACCTCAGACTATGCGTCAAGGTGTTGTCGTCGTAGTTTTGCTCTCCGACTATCAGCGACTGGAGCACCCATGCCCGCCATCCCCGTCTGGGTCCCCGATCCGGAGGACGCCGCCCGCAGCCGGCTCGCGGAGTTCGCGGCACTCATCGAAGCCGCGCACGGCATTCGGTTCCACGACTACGACGACTTGTGGGCCTGGACCGTCGAGCACCTGGAGGAGTTCTGGGCGGCCGCGTGGGACTTCTTCGACATGCGTTCCGAACCGGCACCGACCACGGTGCTCGCCTCGGCGGAGATGCCCGGCGCGACCTGGTTCCCCGGCGTGCACCTCAACTACGTCAGCCATGTCTTCCGGGAACGCGACGCGGAAGCTGTCGCCGTCGTCGAAGTGACCGAGCCGGGGGCGAGCCGGTCGCTGACGTGGGGTGCGCTCGAAGACCAGGTCGCCGCCGTCGCGGCAGCCCTGACCGAGCGGGGGATCGAACGAGGTGACCGGGTCGTCGCGTACCTCCCCAACTGCGCCGCCGCGATCGTCGCGTTCCTGGCGACCGCCAGCATCGGAGCGGTGTGGTCGTGCTGCGGACCGGACTACGCGGCCGAGGCCGCGGCAAACCGGCTCGCCCAGCTGGAGCCGCGTCTGCTGCTTGTCGCGGATGGCTATCACTTCGGCGGCCGGACCTTCGATCGCCGCGACGAAGGCGCTCGGCTCCTCGAACTGCTGCCGACCGTCGAGCACGTCGTGCACGTGGCGCATCTCGGCCTGCCCCCGATCGCGGCCGATCGCCACGTCGCGACGTGGGACGAGGTCCTGGCGACGGCGCATGACGCCTTGGTGCCGGCACCGGTGCCGTTCGACCACCCCCTGTGGGTGCTCTACTCCTCCGGAACCACGGGAATCCCGAAAGGCCTCGTCCACGGGCACGGCGCAGTGACCCTCGACTACCAGAAGCACGTCGGGTTGCAGCTCGACGCCGGTGCGGCGGACCGCATGCTCTGGTACACGACGACCAACTGGATGATGTGGAACTTCGCCGTCAACATGTTGCTCATCGGCGGCTCGATGGTCGCCTACGACGGGAGCCCGGCCCACCCGACGCCGGACCGGCTGTGGGAGGTCGCCGTCGAACACGGCGCCACGATCCTCGGCGCGAGCCCGGGCTACCTCCAGGCGTGCGAGCGGCACGGCACCCAGGTGCCTTCCGGACACCGGCTCCGCATGATCGGGGCCACCGGCTCACCCGTGCCGCCTGCCGCGTTCCACTGGATTCGCGCGCAGCTGGGCGACCGCATGCCGCTCGTCTCGATGTCCGGCGGAACGGACATCGTCTCGGCCCTCGCCACCGGAGTTCCGACCAAGCCGATCTGGCCCGGCGAGCTCTCGGCGCGGCCGCTGGGCGTTGCCGTCGACACGTGGAACGAAGCCGGCGAACCCGTCCGGGGGACCGTCGGCGAGCTGGTGGTGACCAAGCCGATGCCGACGATGCCGGTGCGGCTCTGGAACGACCCGGACGGGTCGAGGTACCGAGCGGCGTACTTCGACGTCTACCCCGGAGTCTGGCGCCACGGCGACTGGGCGACCATCACCGAACGCGGAAGTGTCGTGATCCACGGCCGCTCGGACGCGACCCTCAACCGCAACGGCGTCCGGTTGGGCAGCGCCGACATCTACGAGGTCGTCGAGAAGGTGCCGGAAGTGGCCGAGGCGCTGGTCGTCGGCATCGACCTGCCGGACGGCGGCTACTGGATGGCCTTGTTCGTCGCACTCGAGGGCGATCGCGTCCTCGACGACGACCTGCGCGCCCTCATCTGCCACGAGCTGCGCGTGCACGCGTCGCGGCGGCACGTGCCGGACGCGATCCTCCAGGTGGCCGCCATTCCGCACACCAGGACCGGCAAGAAGCTCGAGGTGCCCGTCAAGCGGATCCTCCAGGGGGCGGATCCGGAGCAAGTCGTCAGCCGGGATGCGATCGACGACCCGGCCCTGTTGGCACAGTTCGAGAAGATCGACGTGCCGAAGACATCCGCCTAGCCGCAAATGCCCGTGACGATGCAGGAGGCCAAGCGGGCGAGGGGCTGCAGCGGGGTGAGCCGGTCCAGGCCGGGGTCGGAGCCGTCGAACCGCAGGCCGCCCCAGGCTCTGCGGGCCTGCGGGTACGGGTCGCCGACCACCTCGACGGCGGTGCGGTCGAGGGTGAGCGTGCGCCGCTGTCCGACGTCGTAGGCCGGCCACGTCACGCCTGTCGCTGCGGGAACACCGGTGCGGGCGAAGGAGGTCCACAGCTGCTGGATGGTGTCCGACAGCCGGGCGTTGGCGGGGTCGGTCCCGACGAAGGCGGGCGCCCCGGCGGCGGTCAGGGTGCCGAACACGAAGGGCAGCTCGATCGCGTGGGGCGCGCCGAGCGTGCCGTTCAGGTCGGGGGAGGTCATCTTGGCCAGGTACATGTGGACGGGGACACCGCGGCGGGAGAGCGCTTCGGCCATGCGGATGGCGGGCATCCGGAAGGCGACGTCGCCGACGAGCGCCAGTCCGGCCTGCGGGCCGGTCAGCTCGGGGCGTTCCCGCCGGTAGGCGTCGGCGATCCGGTCGGCGCGGTCGCCGGCCACGTCGTGCAGCCAGGGCAGGTAGAAGAGCTGGGGGAGCCAGTTCAGCGCGGGCATGTAGTACAGCCAGTAGCGGGCTTCGTCCAGCGTGGTGCCGATGATGACGGGCTTGGCCGGGCCGTCCGGTGCGGCGATCCGCTTCATCGGCAGGCCGGGGATCAGGGTGCCGTCGACGACGGGATGGAACGCGGTGTCGGAGAACTGGACGTCGTAGAGCTTGCCGGCGGCCTGCTGGAGGTCGGCGGTGCTCAGCCCGAGCAGCTGCCTGCGGTCGGAGACACCGGCCAGCTTGGTGAACTGGTCGGCGATGTTCGCCGACCAGGCGCGGGTGGCGACCTCGCCGGCGGTCCCGCTCTGCAGCACCACCCGGTCGTACAGGCTGTCCGCGGAGGGGGTGCCCAGCAGCGCCGAGATGCTGATGCTGCCCGCGGACTCGCCGACGACGGTGACGTTGTGGTCGTCGCCGCCGAACGCGCCCGCGTTCGCGCGGACCCAGCGCAGGGCGGCCATCTGGTCGAGCAGGCCGTTGTTCATGCTGGTGGCGTAGGCGTCGCCGAGCGAGGAGAGATCCAGCCAGCCGAACGGCCCGACGCGGTACTGGATGGAGACGACGACCGCGTCCCGGCGAGCCAGCGCGGCTCCGTCGTACCACGGGTTGCGGGCCGTGCCGGAGGTGAACCCGCCGCCGTGGACGAACACGATGACCGGCTTGCGGCCTTGGGTCGCGGGCGTCCAGACGTTCAGCGTCAGGCAGTCCTCGGACGTGGGTGTGCCCGCGGGCATCTCGTGTTCGTCGGGGTCTTGCACGCACGCCGGCCCCAGTGTCCGCGCGTCGCGCGGCTCGGTCCACTTCTGCGGCGGCGCGGGCGGCAGGAATCGGCGCGGCCCGACCGGCGGTGCCGCGTAGGGGATCGCCCGGAACACCGACAGGCCCTGCTCGGTCGTTCCGGTCACCGGCCCGGCATCGGTCACGACCTGCGGCTCGCCCTGTGCCCTGGCCGGCGCAGCCGCCAATACGACGGCGAGCGACACCGCCGCGCAGCCGGCGAGCACTCTCCGCACGACCGGCCATGCCCGGTCCTTCCGCTGCTCTGCCATCGGCTTCTCCTCGTCCTGACCAGGAGGCCGGTGCGGCCCGCGGTGGCGTGCAGAGTTCCACGCCGGATATTTTCTCGTCAAACGTGACTAACAATCAGGGAGTGCGATGGGCGAGAGCAGACGACCCGTGGGGCGCCCGAGCAAAGCGCCGAAGCGCATCGACGAGGTGCTGGACGCCTTCACCCGCTGCGTGGCCCGTTACGGGCTCGAGGGCGTCACCTTGCAGCGCGTCGCCGACGAAGCGGGCATGGCCCGCGGCCACATCCGCCACTACGTCGGCAACCGCGACGAGCTACGCGAGCTGTTCGCCCAGCGCATCGTCGGCAGATACGCCGGCCGCGCCGAACAGCTCGCCCACGCCGGGGCCGCCGGACGCCGCGCCGAGGCCATCGTCGGCTACTTCTTCGGCGAAGAGATGGAACCCAGCGACGACAACGCCGCCATCAACGCCATCCTGGGTGCGGTGCGCTTCGACGACGCACTGCGCGAACGTATCCGCACTGTCTACACAGGACTGGAGACGCTGCTCCGGGACGCGCTGGCCGACGACCACCCCGGCCGCCCGCCCGCCACCTACCACGACGCCGCCTACCAGATCCTCGCCCTGGCCTACGGCCACTGGACCTTCGCGGAGATGGGTTTCCCCGCCGACCGCGCCCAGTCCGCCCACCGGCTCGCACTCACCATCGTCGACGCCGTCGCCACTTCAAGGTGATCGTGGTGCCGTGGAACGGCGGGGGATCAGAGTCGGTGCGGCGACGACGGTCCGCGGTGGCCGGTCGGCGCTTGCTTCGTTCAGCAGGTCGAGGGCGTTGGTGGCGATCTGGGCGAAGGGGACGCGCACCGTGGTCAGCGGGACGGGCAGGCTGCTGACGACGGGGATGTCGTTGTAGCCGACCAGGGACAGGTCTTCCGGGATACGCAGTCCGAGGGCGTGGGCGGCGGCCATGACGCCGATGGCTGTGTTGTCGTTGACGGCGAAGATGGCGGTGGGGCGGTCGGTGCGGTCGAGCAGGGTCCGGCCGGCAGCTTCACCGGACTTCATCGAGAAGGAGTCACCGGCGATCAGGGACTCGTCCACGGTCACCCCCGCTTCGGTGAGCGCGTCGCGGTAGCCGTCGAGCCGGCCGTGGGCGCTGGAGGCGTAGCCGGGGCCGCCGACGAGTCCGATCCTGCGGTGGCCGAGGTCGATGAGGTGGCGGACGGCCAGCCGGGCGCCGAGGCGGTCGTCGCCGATGGCGGCCGGGCCGATGCCGTCGGTGCGCAGCGCGAGTGCGTGCGGGACGCCCTGCGCGGTGGGGACGCCGAGTCTCGCGGTGGTGAGGATGAGGCCGTCGACGCGGCGGCGGACGAGTGTCTGGACGGCGAACTGCTCCGTGGCGGGGTCGTCCTCGGTGGTGGCCACGACAGCGAAGAGGCCGCGGCCGGCTGCCGCGGTGGCGATCTGTTCGTACAGCATCGCCATGACGGTGTCGGTGAGCCGGGGGACGATCACCCCGACGGTGCTGGTGCCGGCGCGGCGCATGCCGGACGCGAGCGGGTCGCGGACGTAACCGAGTTCGGCGGCGACCTGGCGGACGCGCTGGGCGGTCTCGCTGTTGGACCGGGGGAGCCGTTCGTCGAGCACGCGGGACACGGTGGACTTGCTGACGCCAGCCGCCCGTGCGACGTCGAGGATGGTCACCACAGGTGCAGGCTACTGGCCACAGGGTCATTTTCCGGGGAGGGGTTGACGGACAAGGCCGTGGAGCGCATCGTATGGGAACGTTCCCGCGAACGTTCCCATACCTGTCGAGAAGGGCTTGCGAATGTCCCCCGAACACACCCTCGACCTGCGCGGACTGGTGCCCGCGCCCGTCACGCCGTTCACCGTGGACGGTGCGGTCGACCACGCGGCGCTCGCCTCTTACGGGAAGTGGCTGGCCGGGTTCGAGGGGGTGAAGGGCCTGGTCTGCCTCGGGCACGCCGGCGAGGGCACTTTCCTGACCCAGGACGAGCAGGTCGCCACCATCCGCACCCTGGTCGAGGCGGTCGCCGGCACGGTCCCGATCATCGCCGGCATCACCGGCGAGGGCACCGCCGTCGCCGCCGAGGAAGCGGTGCGTGCGGTGAACGCGGGTGCGTCCGCCGGGCTGGTCTACCCCTCGCACGGCTGGCTGCGGTTCGGCTTCCAGACCGGTGCGCCGCAGGACCGCTACCGGGCGATCTTCGAGACCTCGGGGCTGCCGCTGATCCTGTTCCAGTACCCGGACGTCACGAAGGCCAGCTACGACCTGGCGACCCAGCTGGAGATCGCCGCGCAGCCGGGCGTGTTCGCCACCAAGAACGGGGTGCGCAACATGCGCCGCTGGGACACCGAGATCCCGGTGCTGCGGGCCGAGCACCCGGAGCTGCAGATCCTGTCCTGCCACGACGAGTACCTGCTGCACACGATGTTCGACGTCGACGGTCTGCTGGTCGGCTACGGCGGCCTGGCGCCGGAGCCGCTGCTGGAGCTGATCGCCGCGGGCAAGGCGCGGGACTACCCGGCCGCCCGCGCGGTCCACGACCGGCTGCTGCCGGTGACCAAGGCCGTCTACCACCGCGGTTCGCACATGGAAGGCACCGTGGCGCTCAAGCTGGGCCTCAAGGCCCGCGGCGTCCTGCCGACCGCGACCGTGCGGTCCCCGCTGATCGACCTGTCCGCCGAGGCCGAAGAAGAGATCGTCCTCGCGCTCAAGGCCGCCGAACTCCTCTGAACGTCGATCGGGGCGGCAGCACGTCGCTGCCGCCCCGCGATCCGGTGACAATGCAGTCCCGAAGGACTCCGCAATGAGGCGGAGAGCGAGGAACGAACCCATGACCACCATTGCTGCAGGCGGACCGGCCGCGGCGACCGCGACCGCGGCCCTGGTCGCCCGCCTCGAGCGGCTCCCGATCACCCGCAGGCTCCTGCTGATCCGCGTCATCATCGGCTCGGCGACCTTCTTCGACGCCTACACCGTGCTGGTCATCGCCTTCGCGATGCCCCAGCTGGTCACCGAATGGCACCTCAGTCCAGCCCAGGTCGGCGCCATCCTCTCCGCCGGCTACGTCGGCCAGCTCATCGGCGCGGTCACCTTCGGCTGGATCGCCGAGAAGTTCGGCCGGATGAACACGCTGCTGATCACCATCGTCCTGTTCGTCTCGATGGACGTCGCGTGCCTGTTCGCCTGGAGCGGCACGTCGATCCTGATCTTCCGGTTCCTGCAGGGCATCGGCACCGGCGGCGAAGTCCCGGTGGCCAGTGCCTACCTCAACGAGTTCATCGGGGCCCGCAAGCGCGGCCGGTTCTTCCTGCTCTACGAGGTCATCTTCCCGGTCGGGCTGATGTTCGCCGGGATCGCCGGCTACTTCCTCGTCCCGGTCTACGGCTGGCGCGCCCTGTTCGTCGTCGGGCTCATCCCCGCCGTGCTGACCATCCCGCTGCGCCTGCTGATGCCGGAATCACCGCGCTGGCTGGCCGCCAACGGCCGCGTCGAGAAGGCTGACAAGGTCGTCTCGATGCTCGAGAACGAGGCCGTGAAGCAGGGGCACGTCCTGACCGAGCCCGTCGTCCGCCCGGTCGACCCGAAGGTGAAGACCCGCTCGGACTGGCGTGAGCTGTTCCAGGGCATCTACCGCAGGCGCACGTTGATGATCTGGGTGCTGTGGGCGACCGTCTACCTGGTCAACAACGGCCTGGTCACCTGGCTGCCCACCCTCTACAAGCAGCTCTTCCACCTGCCCTTGCAGACCAGCCTCGCCTACGGCTGGGTCACCTCCGGTGTCGGCGTGCTCGCCTCGGTCGCCTGCGCCCTGCTGATCGACAAGGTCGGCCGCAAACGATGGTATTCGTGGGCTTTCCTGCTCGCGATCGTGCCGCTGGTCGCCCTCACCGTTTCCGGCGCCACCACAGCGATCCAGGTCCTGATCATGGCCACGCTCGCTTACGCGATCCTGCAGACGATCTCGTTCTCCCTGTACCTCTACTCGGCCGAGCTGTATCCGACGCGGCTGCGCGCGATCGGCACCGGCTTCGGCAGCGCCTGGCTGCGCGCCGGCTCCTCCGTCGGCCCGCTGCTGGTCGGTTGGATCGTCGCCGACCTCGGCATCCGCTACGTCTTCTCCGCCTTCGCCGCGGTCGCGCTCATCGGCGGAATCGTCACCATCCTGTTCGCCATCGAAACCAGGAACAAGGTTCTCGAAGAGCTTTCACCGTGATCGAGGGCAGGCTCGGCGGTGTGGAAGCTCAGTTGACGGTCCTGTCGCGCTGGGCCTGGGAGAACGGGCCGAGCGCGACGAAGATCTTCTTCGAAGGTTCGAGGGTTTCCCAACGGCCTCGGAAACCCCGGGGCACGAAGAACGCTTCGCCGGCCTCGAAGACGCGGCGGTTACCTTGTTCGTCGGTGAGGGCTACGCGGCCGGCGAGCATGACGCACAGTTCGTCGTAGGGGTAGGCGGGCAGGTCGAGGGTGCCTGGCTCGCCTTCCCATGCGCCGCCGAACCAGTGGTTTCCGGCTTCGCTGCCGAAGCAGCGCCATTCGGTTTCCGACCAGGTCGGGCTGGCGTGTCCCGGTGGCCATTCGGGGTGGACCGGGGTGCCGGATCCGATGGTGATCGTCCGGATGTCGTCGATGTTCATGCCTTCGCTCCCGTGGTGGCGAATCGGCGCAGGACGTTGTGGGTGATGGTTTCGGTGAACTCGTCGCGATGGATCAGGCCGTTGACCCATTCGCAGGTGCCGGCGTTGAACACCGTGCCGAGCCCCCGGGAGAAGACCGCCATCATCGCCGCGCCGTAACGTTCGCCCTGCATCCGCTCGGGGACGGCGGTGCCGTACAACACTTCGGTCAGGCTGATCACCTCGTCGGCCGGGGCGCCGAGCGGGACCATGCCCTGCCAGTCGTCGGTTTCCCCGATCACGGCCGGGGCCATCGCCAGGATGGCGAGATCGTCCGGCGCGCCGTCCGTCCCGGTGGGGTAGGGAAGTCCATTGCGGACGGTGTAGTCCACGCCGTCGACTTCGAAGCCGACGACGCAGATCGGAGCCTGGCCGAAGACGTCGCCGTAGCGCAGGTCGGTTCCGTCGAACACCCAGTGGCGGGGCCGGTAGATGGTGTAGCCGCCGCTGGAGCGGGGCGTCGTGGACCCGTACCGGGTGTAGCCGCCGCCGACCGCGGTCAAGCCCATGGTCGCCGCCCCGGGGCGGCCGACGGCCGGCGCGTCCCACAGCGTGGTCGCCTGCTCCGGCTCGGTCGCGGCGAGGGGGTCGGCTCTCGGGTCCTTGTAGCAGACCTGGGTCGTGTCGTCGTCCTGCAGCCGGATCTGCCAGGCGAAGTTCGCTCCGAACCGCGCGACGTTCCCGCCGCCGTCGACGA
This sequence comes from Amycolatopsis sp. NPDC021455, assembly GCF_040640995.1. Lineage (NCBI taxonomy): Bacteria > Bacillati > Actinomycetota > Actinomycetes > Pseudonocardiales > Pseudonocardiaceae > Amycolatopsis > Amycolatopsis sp. NPDC021455. The sequence goes on from NZ_JBFACT010000058.1 coordinate 39,637, forward strand.
ACGCGTCGAGTGTGTCGCGCATCCGGGCGGTCCAGTACTCGTCGTGGCCGACGAGGATCGCGCACCGGTAGCCGTCGAGGCAATGCGGGTCCTGGTGCAGGTCGTGCTGGGTCAGGTAGTCGAACGCGTAGCCGTTGCGCTCGGCCCAGACCACGAACGGACGCTCGTAGGTCGCCCAGAACGCGTCCGCGTAGTGCCGCGAGTAGCCGTGCGCGTGTGCCCATTCGTAGGCGGGATGCCTGGGTACGTAGTCGATTCCGGGCGTGTCCGGATTGGCGGCACGGGGTGCGCCGGGCGGCAGCCGCAGCATGCCACGGGCGACGGGTCGGTGGATCGACAGCTCGGGGGAGGGCACGTCGGCGTAGGGATCGTCGCCGAGACCACGGTAGTGGTTGGCGCCGCCCCAGTCGTTGTAGGCGATCATCGTGCTGGTCGTCAGCACCAGAGCGAACGGCGTGCGCGGGACTGTCCCGCTTGGACGGATCACGACGAAGTGCTCGCGTTCGTACCGCCGGCCGTCCACCTCGATTCCGACGACCAGCAGGTAAAGTCCGGACTGCCACTGGGGATCGACCTCGATCCGCAGCGCCACCGGCCAGTCACACCCTCGCCGGTACGCGTCCTCGGACGTCGGGTGGGCTGCGCCGGCCAGGTCCCGCCGGTGCCAGACGACCTTCGGCGCCGCGCCGTCCCGGAGCACGGTCAGGTCGTAGCGTGCCGCGGTGGTGTGGACGTGCACGTCGATCACTTCGCCGGGCCGGTAGCCGAACTTGTCGGTGTAGCACCAGATCTCCGGGTCCCCGGTTCCGGACGGGCGTTCCACCGCGAAGCCGGGGATCGACCAGGCGTAGCGCGGACGGAGACCGGGGCCGGTGACCGACGGCCCGGGCAGCGGGGGCAGGGGGTGGTGCGTCATCGACGGTTTTCCTCCGAGGTGGGGTCGGCCTCTTCGGCTGGGTGGCGGTGGGCGCCGCGCAGCCACAGCGCGCGGCCGCAGCCGGCGAGCAGGCCGGCGACCAGCGGGCTGAGCACGAGGAAGTTGCCCGTCGGCCCGAGGTTGGTCAGCATGTTCATCCGGAGGATCACCAGCACGAGCACGGCGACGAGCAGCACCGCCGCCAGCGCGGGCGCGACGAGCCGCTGCCACGCCGTTTCCCCGGTCCGGTTCCGGCGGAAGAACCGGATCACCGCGATCGACGTGGCCGCCTCCAGCGCCAGCACGCCGACCAACGCAGGGGCGTTGGTCCACGCCACGATCTGCCGGTACGGGTCCAATCCGGCCAGCGCGAACCCGGCCAGCACGCCGAGCACGACCACGGTGTGGATCACTCCGGCGGTGCTGGGTGTCCGGCCTCGGCTGGTGCGCGCGAACGCCGCCGGGAGAACGCCGTCGCGCCCGAGCGAGTACAGGTACCGGCTGCCGGCGTTCTGGAGGGCGAGCACGCCGGCGAAGAAGCTGGTGACGATCAGGACGTGCATCACGTCGGTCATCGCGGTGCCGACGTACTCGGTGTTGAGGCCGAAGACCAGGTCGGCGGGATCACCGGCGAGCAGCGACGCGAGGCGGTTCGGGCCGGCTCCCATCAGGATCACCCACGAAACGAACGTGTAGAGCACCGCGAGGGTGGCCACCGCGATGTAGGTGGCCCGGGAGACGGTCCGGCGAGGGTCCCGGGCCTCCTCGCTGTAGATCGCGGTCTGCTCGAACCCCAGGTAGACGACGAAGGTGATGACGAACAGCGAACCCAGCCCCGGCGTGAGCAGGTTGGCCGGGTCGAAGCTGCCGAACGACAGTCCCTCATGGCCGCCGTGGAGCAGGATTGCGGCCGACAGCACGAACAGGACGGCGACCTCCGCGGTGAGCAGCACCGCCAGGACCCGGGCACCGATGTCCACCTTCAGGTAGGACAGCACGGCCACGAGCAACCCGAGCACCAGAGCACACACCTGCCACGGCGCGGACCACCCGAGCAGGTCGCGCAACGTCGTCGAGGCGAAGAGCCCGGCCACCGCGACGAACCCGACCTGTCCCAGCGCGTAGGCCACGTACGCCACGAGCGCGGCACCCGTCCCGGCCAGCGGCCCGAGCCCGCGCCGGATGTAGACGTAGAACGCGCCGCTGCCGCGCAGGTGCCTGCTCATCGCGGTGAAGCCGACCGCGAACACGGCGAACACGACGCCGGCGATGAGGAACCCGGCCGGCGCGACGATGCCGCCGACCAGGAACGCGATCGCGGCGAACCCGGCCATCACGGTCAGCGGCGCCGCCGCGGACAGGACGAAGAACACCAAGTCCCGCACGCCGACGGCGTCGGCGCGCAGGGCGGTTCCGGTGTCCGGCAGCTCAGGCCCCATGACGGCCCCTCCTCGCTCTCGTTCGACGGGGCTACCCCGCGCGGCGTTCGGCACAGCGTGCACAAACGTTTAAGCGAAGTCAATACCAGTGATGAAACGTTTGTGCGCTAGAGTGCGGGCATGGCGAAGCCGACTTTGCGGGACGTCGCCACCGTCGCGGGTGTGTCGGTGGGCACCGTGTCCTACGCGCTCAACGGCAAAGGCCGCGTCGACCCGGACACCCGGGAGCGCATCCGCCGGATCGCCACCGAGCTGGGGTATGCGGCCGACCCGGTCGCGCGCGGCCTGCGCTCCGGCCGCACCGCGACGCTCGGCATGGCGCTCGGCACGGTGATCGGGCAGCGTCGCGACGACATCCTGTCGTTCGAGTGGTACGGCCGGGTGACCACGGCCGCGGCCCAAGCCGCGTTCGAGGCCGAGCACGGGTTGCTGCTGCTCCCGGCCGTTCACGACGCCGGTCAGCTGCGAAGAATGGCGTTCGACGGGTTGATCCTGGTCGAGCCGGGCGAAGGTGATCCGCGCCTGGCCGCGCTCGCCGACCTGGGCGTGCCTGCCGTGGCCCTCGGCCGGGACCCGACGGGGCGCATCGCCCACCAGGTCGCCCCGGACACCGATGCCGCCGTGGCCGGGCTCCTGGACCACCTGGCCGCCCAGGGTGCCGCCCGGATCACCGCGGTGGCGCCGGACATGGCGTGGGAGTGGACCGAACGCTCGATCGCCACCTACCGGCGCTGGTGCGGCGCCCGCAACATCGAACCGGCCGCCGTGCGGGTACCCCCGCCGGCGCAGCTTTCCGCCGGCACCATGTCGGAGTCGGCGCGGCAGGCCGCGCTGCAGGTCCTCCGGGACGATCCGCCGGACGCGATTCTCGCGCTGGGCCTGGGTTTCGGCGTCGGTGTCCTGGCCGCGGCGCGCGATCTGGGCCTGCGGGTGCCGCACGACCTGTTGCTCGCCCAGGACAGCGACGAGCCGGCCCTGCACGCTACCGACCCACCGATCACGGCAGTGGATCTGTTCCCGGAGGCGCAGGCGCGCACCGCGGTCGCCACCCTGCTCGAACTGCTCCGGGGCGGTCGCCCCGCGGGCGAGCTGAACACCCCGACCGAACTGCGCGCCCGGGCCAGCACTGCTCTCGTCCGGCGGGAGTGGCCGAGCGGGAGCCAGTAGCAGCCGAGAGCGTCCCGGGTGTGGGACGAGCCGCCCGCGCGGCAGGTCCGAGGTGGGCGGCAGCGGCGCCGCGCGGGGCGAACTTCTGTGGCTGGGTGGACAAGGCCGGCGTGGTGTCGGGAGTGGGCACGTACTCGCTTGGCGGCAAACTGGTCGTGCAGAACAGCGTTCGCCACGCACGGCGAGCGAGGTTCGCAACACCGGTTTCGCCCGCATCGCGGGCTTCCAGCTGCTCGGCAGCGCCGCCGTCCACGGTCACCTCAGAGGACCGGCCGATCGGCTTCCCGAGCACAGTGGTGCGGTGCTCGGTCAGGCCCTGGATGACGAAGTCGGCGAGTCCGCGGGCCGGGTCGCGTCTTCGCGATCGGCTTCACCGCGATGGCGGCGAAGATCAAGCGGGCGAGCTGGATCCTCGACGCCGCGCAGGCCATCGAGGACCGAGCCGGGGTCATCACCCCTATCGACCCGGTCCACCAGCGGTAGTCAGCCGGCTCCGGGTGTCCACGCCGGGCAAGCGGTCGCCCTGCCCGTGATGCGGTGAGTCATCGCAGGCTATCCCCGTAGACGCGGATGACGTGCCGCCGCGGACGGCGTCGTGTTCGAGACGTGTCAGCCTCTCGATATCAGGCTGTCGGCGACGTCCACGACTTCCGTGTCCTTCCCCGCAAGCAGGCGGACCGCCAGTCGGAACCGAGCAGCGGGAGCCGGTCACGCTGCGGCCGGCGCACCTGCTGGAGGCCGAGGCCGGCTTCCGTGGCGCTGACCCGCTACGCCCGGGCGCCGGCGAGCCACGCCCGGAGTTCGACGGATGCGGATCTTCCTGCTGTCGTGCGTCGGGCAGTGCGTCCGTGTGGCCATCGGCCTCGGCGGGCCTGGTGATCTCGGCCGCTCGCGAGTCGATCGGCTGACGTGGCCGGTGCAGGTCAGGTGGAGCGTAGGCCGTCGAGCATGATGGCGAGCGTTTTTTCCGCCAGGTCCGGCCGGTATTGCTGCATCGCCTGGCAGCCGACGATGAGGGTTTCCACCTCGTCGCTGGTCACGTCGGCTCGCACGACCCCTTCGTGTACAGCGGCCTGCAACAGCAGGTCGATACTGGAGGTGAAGTCTTCGCGTGCGCTGCGAGGGACGCATTCTTCCTGTCCGGCGGTGCTGGCCAGCGACTCGACCAGGCCGCGGTCGGTGGGTCCCCATTCCAGGACGACTTTGCGCAGCAGCATGAAGAGGGCTTCGCGCGGCCCGGTGAGGTCCAGCAGTTCCCTGCCCTCGCGGGCCAGCTCGCGGATCCGCTCGTCCAGGACGGCGGCGACCAGGTGGTCTTTGGTGGGGAAGTGGCGGTACAGGGTGCCGGCCCCGACGCCGGCGGCTCGGGCGATGTCGTCCATGGAGATCCCCAGGCCCCGGATCGAGAACGCCTCGCCGGCCGTCGCCAGCAGCTTGGAGCGGTTGCGGGCGGCGTCGGCCCTCAGCGGTCGCGGTGTGGTGGCTGTCACGTTCCCTGCCTCCATTTGACAAGCGGAGAGGCATCTCCGTATGTTCGCGGAAACGGAGAGTTGTCTCCGTCTCGTGACGATAGCAGCCTTCACGTGACCCTCCCAGCACCAGGAGCCTGGCGTAATGCCATTGAGCGGAGAATATGCGCCGAGTCCGTCCGACTTCGCCCGCAAGCAGGTCGAAACCTACGAGGCGTCCGGAGGCGCCGAGGCCGTCGAGCTCATGGGGAGGCCCGTGGTCATCCTGACGTCGGTCGGCGCCAAGACCGGCAAGCTGCGCAAGACCCCGGTGATGCGGGTCGAGCACAACGGGGAGTACGCCGTGGTCGGCTCGCTCGCCGGCGCGCCGCAAAACCCGGGATGGGTCTACAACCTGCGCAAGGACCCGCACGTCGAGCTGCAGGACGGCAGGGAGAAGCACGACTACGTGGCCCGCGAGATCGAGGGCGACGAGCGCGCGGTGTGGTGGGAACGCGCGGTCGAGGCAGCGCCCGACTACGTCGACTTCGAGAAGAAGACCGACCGCCTGATCCCGGTCTTCGTCCTGACGCGCACACCCGGGTGATCGCCGCGCCGGGGCCCGCATTCACGCGGGCCCCGGCACCCCCTCTGACGCACACCCCGCTTCACCTACTGATCTCACGAACGGCCCTTTCCGGCCGCGTGGAAAGGCAGAACCTCATGCGCGCAGTCCGCTATCACGAGTACGGCGGTGTGGAGACCCTCGTGGTCGAGCAGGTGCCGGAGCCCCGTCCCGGGCCCGGCGAGATCCGTATCCGTGTCGCAGCGGCCGGCGTCAATCCCATCGACTGGAAGTTGCGTTCCGGTGCCGCGCGCGGGGTGCTTCCCGTCGACCTGCCCGCGATTCCCGGGCGTGAGGCCGTCGGTGTCGTTGACCAGGTGGGTGCGTGGGTGCAGGGGGTGAGCATCGGTGACCGTGTCTTCGGGCTGGGCGGCCTCACCGGCGCGACGGCGGAGCTGGTCGTGCTCTTGGCCTGGGCCCACGCGCCCGCCACGTGGACCGACGAGGAGGCCGCCGGCGCCGCTCTGGCATCCGTGACCGCGATGAGCGGGTTGAAGGCGCTCGGTCCCCTGCGGGGCCGCACTCTGCTCATCGAGGGCGCCGCCGGAGGCGTGGGCAGTGCCGCTGTCGAGATAGCGGTGGCTCAGGGCGCCTCCGTGATCGGCACGGCCCGTGAGCGCAACCACGCGTTCCTCGCCTCGCTCGGAGCCGTTCCCACCACCTACGGCCCCGGCCTCGCGCAGCGCCTCGCCACCCTGGCTCCGGGCGGAGTCGACATCGCACTCGACACCGCGGCCTCCGGTTCCCTGGCCGATCTCGTCGCGATCGTGGGCGACCCCGCCCGCGTGTCGACGATCGCCGACCACGCCAACGCGCATCGCCTGGGCGTGCACCTGCCCAACGTGCTGAACGACCCCACGCTCCTCGCCGAAGCGGGCGAACTCGGCCGACAGGGCCGCTACACCCCGCGCATCGAGCGGACGTACCCGCTCGAACAGATCGCGGAAGCGCACGCATACGCCGAGCGCGGACACACGCAGGGAAAGATCGTGGTCCGCGTTGCGGGCGATTACCCGTAACCCCGACTCCGAGGCCGCGCAGGCGTTGCGGGAGCGTGGGGCGGAGGTTGTGAAGGCGGACTTGTCGGATGAGGCGAGCCTGCGGGTGGCCTTCGAGGGTGTTGACGCCGCGTATCTCGTTACGAACTGGGCGGAGCTGATGGACCCGAAGGCCGAGATCGATCAGGTTCACGCAATGGCGCGCGCGGCAAAGGCGGCCGGCGTGGGACACGCGATCTGGTCGACCCTCGAAGACACCGCGGCGCCTGATTCCGATCGGCGGCCCACCGGCTTCTGCTGCGTGCTCATGGGCTGACCGGGGCGATGGGCAGAGTCGGTGCCTGCGGTGACAACGCTGCGATGGAGTCGTTTCTTTCGTTGCGGCAGAAGAACGTTCTCGATACCCGGCGATGCCATGGGTCTTGAGTTTGTCCCTGACCGGCACCGCGGTCTCGGCGTCGGGATAGTCCACGGTCAGGAGTTGTTTGACCTGCCCGGCCCAGTCGATTTTGGTGCGCTGGGCCAGGGCGTGGACACGGCGCCACCCGTGCAGGGGCTCGGCCCATGCGAAGATCGAGCAGGTGCAGCACCGGACGTATTCACTGTCCTCACAGGCATCGTTGGCAGGCCGGGTGGGCAGCGGGTCGCGGACGCGGCCGAGGAGCTGGAAAGGTTTCTCGTCCATGCGCACGACCGGGCGGGCGGGATCGTACGGCCGGGCGTAGACGGAGAGGACGTCCTCCATGCGGGGCGGCGCACTCCGCGTTCGCCGGCGGTGGGATGTTCCAGCACTTTCTCAGATGAGGACGCAGTTCCGTTTTTCAAACCCGGCCGATGTCAAAAGTCCTTGTCCGGCATGGAAAGGGACCTGCCGGGCAACAGCCTCCCAGTAGCATGTGCCATATCTAAGCAGCGACAAACTACTAGGTCACGTGTATCCGATGAATCCGGTCCAGGCGGCTCGGCGGTCGGCGTGTGGGTCGTCGATGAGGGCTGTCGTCTGCGTGTAGACGAGTGTCGTGCGCCGGCCTGGCTCGTAGAGCGGCCATTCTGATGCGGTCTCGCCGTGTCGGGCGAAGGCGATCAGGTTCGCTCGCAGATGGTCGACGAAGGCGCGGTCGCGGCGGGCCGCGCCGAGCCACCGCTCGACCTTCTCAAGGTGGCCGAACAGCAGCAGGACGTCCGTGCCGTGCGTGGGCCCCAGGCCGGTTAGCCCGAAAACGCGGGGTGTGTGGTCGACGCGGAACATCCGGGTCGGTGCCACTGTGGAGTGGGCCTCGGCGAGCGCCACCGACGGGTACCAGAATGCCGCGTCGCCGCCGACCCGAGGGTGTTGCGCCGTGTCGCCGGGGCCGCCGTACGCGGCTAGTACGCGATCGAGGACATCGTCGCCGGACCGCGCGAAGAGGCGGCGGAGGTCGTCGTAGTTGCCGGCGAGCTCACCCTTCAGGATCTTTTGGAAGAGCGTGTGTTCGTCGCGGCAGGTGCCGATGAGCAGCGGTACTCGGTGGCCGCGGCCGGCGCGGATCGCGTCGATCGGGCTCTGGGGCAGGAGTTCGCCGTCGACTACGTAGCTGACGCTGATGGTTCCGGGGTCATCTCGCTTCGTCGCCTTGTCGAAGGTCGTGGCTGCTGCCGGCAGCCGGTCGACCGGCATGTCGCGGATGTCCTCCAGATTGGCCGGGTCGAGATCGAGCAGCTGGAGATACCGTCGTGCCCAGGCTCGAGACCGCTCACGTGAGTGGACGTGGAACGCCGGTGAACTGGCGGCTACGGCCCGGGCGAACAGGCCGGCGGCTGCCGGGACCGCGAGAAGGGTCGTGACGGCCAGCGCTCCGGCGGATTCTCCGTAGATGGTGACGTTCCCGGGGTCGCCCCCGAACGCGGCGATGTTCTGCTGAACCCAGGTCAGCGCGGCGAGTTGGTCGCGCAGAGCCAGGTTGGAGTCGAACCCGCCGCCCGCGTCAAGGCCGGCGAGGTCCAGGAAGCCCAGGACTCCGATCCGGAAGTTGAAGCTGACGAAGACGGCGTCGGACCCGCCGATGAGCGGGGCGCCGGGATAGAGGGAAGCGGACCCGGTGCGGTTCCCGCCGCCGTAGAGGTAGACGATGACCGGCCGGCATCCGGGCCGGGTGCCCGTCGACAAGATGCCGCTGCTGGAGATCGTCGTGGGCGCGCAGACCGGCGACGAGACACTGGCCCGCGCGCTGGACTTCGCACGACAGATCGAGAAGACCCCGATCGTCGTCACGGACGTCTACGGCTTCTACGCCAACCGCGTGATCATGCAGTTCGTGGACCAAGCGCTGTCGATGACGGCCGAGGGCGCGCATCCGGCCAGCGTCGAACAGGCGGCCACCCAGGCCGGATTCCCGGTCGGCGTCCTGGCGCTGTTGGACGAGATCAACATGAAGACCATCCAGAAAATCAACCGAGGCTTCTCCGCGATCGCGACGGAGAACCCGGCGTTCGCCCAGACCCCGGGCAGCCACCTCGTGGACCGCATGGTCGAGGAGTTCGAGCGGCCCGGCCGCCTGGAAGGCAACGGGTTCTACTCCTACGCCGAGGACGGAACCCGCTTGGGGCTGTGGCCGGCGCTGATCCAGCACTATCACCGCCCCGAGGTCGACCTTCCCTTCGAGGACATGACCGAGCGTCTACCCGTCGCCGCCGCGCTCGAGGCCGCCCGCTGCTACGAGAAGGGCATCGTCCGGTCCAGCGCCGACGCGAATATCGGCTCGATCTTCGGCATCGGGTTCCCCGCGTGGACGGGCGGCACCCTGCAGTACATCGACCAGTACGAAGGTGGCCCGGCCGGCTTCGCGGCCCGCGCCGACGAGCTGCGCGCGAAGTACGGCGACCGCTTCATCGTCCCGGAGAACGTGCGCGCGTGCGCCGCCGCCGGCGAGTTTCTGAGCAGGAGTTGAGCGATGCGGATGAACGGGAAGATCGCGCTGGTCACCGGCGGCAGCCGCGGACTGGGCAAGGTGATGGTCGACGCCTTCGCCGCCGAGGGCGCGCACGTGGTGATCGCCAGCCGCAAGATCGACGAGTGCGCGGCGCTCGCCCAGCAGATCCGGGAGAAGTACGACCGGACCACGCTGCCGGTCGCGTGCAACGTGAGCGACTGGGCGCAGTGCGACAGCCTGGTCGAAAAAGTCTACGGGGAACTCGGCCGAGTGGACGTGCTCGTGAACAACGCCGGCATGTCCGTGCCGTACCCGAGCCTCGACGAGGTCGGCGAGGCCCTGTGGGACAAGGTGCTCGGCGTCAACCTGAAGGGGCCGTTCCGGCTCACCGCCGCGATCGGCACCCGCATGGCCGCGGGAGACGGGGGCTCGATCATCAACATCAGCTCGATGGCCGCGATCCGGCCGGAACCCGAGTTCCTTCCCTACGCCGCCGCGAAGGCAGGCCTCAACACACTCACCGAAGGGTTCGCCAAGGCCTTCGCCCCGAAAGTGCGCGTCAACACCATCCAATGCGGAGCGTTCCGGACCGACATCTCTCGCGCCTGGTCCTCCGACGTCGAGGCCGAACTGGCCGCAGGCGCGGCGCTGGGGCGGATCGGCGAGCCGGCGGAGATCGCCGCCGCCGCCCTCTACTTCGCCTCCGACGCCTCGTCGTTCAGCACCGGCGCGATGCTCCGCCTGGACGGGGCGTCCTGCACGGTCCAGGCAAAGTCGTTGGTAATGGTCAGGGATAGCTTCCGCGGAGTGTGAGTGGTCGGGTGGCCTCGCGTGCTTCGGGGCCGACGGCGTAGGCGCGGGGGTAGGTCGCTGTGCGGGCCACGTCGGAGAGCTGCACGGTGGCGGTGACGGCGCCTTCGGCGGCGCCGACGGCCGCGACCTGCGGGTCGGTGAACACCACTCACGGAATGGCGTCGTAGTTCACCTTCGCGGGCCGGCCGAGGATGTTCGCGGCCACGACCCGGCCCTGGTACTCGTGGGTCAGGCTCCGCTGCCCGGTGACGTCGGCGACGGCCCACAGCCCGTCGCCGGCGGCCATGCGGTCGTCGACCGGGATGCCGTTGGCCATCGGCGAAACGGCGTGCAAACGCACGACCGGGGGCGCCCGAGGAGCGGACCGCCCAGGAGCTGCAGATCGTGCGCCTCGTCCGCGAGGGCCTTTCGAACCCCGAAATCGGCGCGCGGCTGTTCCTCAGCCCGCGCACCGTGGAATGGCACCTGCACAACGTCATCGGCAAGCTCGGCATCAGCTCACGTCGCCGGCTGCGCGAGGCCTGTCCCAGTCGAAGAAGCCGAGGGTGATCGCCCACATCGCCGCGCGGGTGAGGGAGACGTGGGACCCGGTAGCTGCCGCCTTCGGTGGCGCGGCGGGCGAGGGCGGCCATGGCGCCGGTCGCGCCGAGCCAGGCGACGAGGTAGTCGTTGATGATCGAGGTCGGCGGGAGCTTCGGTTCCTCGAGGCTGCCTTCGGCGGCGACCATGCCGGTCACCGTGCCGGCGACCTGGTCGAAGCCGACGCGCTGGGCCCAGGGGCCGGTTCCGCCGTGGCAGCTGGCGGTGACGTGGATGAGGCCGGGCCGCACGGCGAACGTGAGCTTCCCCGCGTCGCGGTTGGGCTTCTGGACGTCAGCCAACTTGCGGGTCCGTGGCAAATCTCAGGGTGGGGTTATAGATCAACTCGGTCCGGCGTCATGCGGTCTCGGGTGGCTGTTCAGCCTCGGTGGTAGTCCTCATCGAAACGCTTCACTCAGCCGATAGGCCAGGGAAATAGCCGAAGGCCAGCCAGCGTCGACGAAGGCATGGAGTACCGACCGGATCGACGTCAGCAACTTGTCGTCGGCGATCACGACTTCGCGGAACTCGGCCAGGTAGCGCTCGATGAATTTGGTCGTTTCGGCGGCTGCGACTGAGTCATACGTGTACTCGTCGCCTGTGCGCACCGCTGTTGCTGCTGTGTGGAAGGCTCGGGACGGGTCGGCGGCGGCAAGATGGCCCAGTGCTTCGATCAGGAAGTGTGTGATCGAGGGATGCTTGAATTGGGCGATCCCGTCCAATACGGTGAGGGCTCTCGCGGCGAATTCGCGATCTTCGGTGGGTTGACCGCTGGTCACTAGAACCGCTTCTGAGGCGAGGTTGATGTTGCGGGAGATGAGGTCGGCCGTGAGAAAGATCTTGCCCGGCCGATCCGGGGAGTCGGTTGCTGCATGGCGAAGTCGAGCCAGTGCGGCGGTCGCGGCCTCCAGCATGTCGAAAGCACGTGCGCGTTCCACGGCTTGTCCAGGTGGCAGTTCAGTCCACGCGCGCAGGTTGCCGACAGCGTGCTGGGCGGCCGCCGTCGCTGTGGGATCGGAGAGCCAGGTTCGGACCAGCTCCTAGGCGGCGGGCGTCTGATGCCGGATGGCGAGCATCAAGGCGAGTGAGGTGATGATTTCGAGCGGTTCGAGTTGATCCGAATCGGCTTCAGTCTCGTTGAGCAGCAGTGTCCAAGGTTCCCGTTTCACGAGGCTTGTCAGGACACCGTGGGCCGATCCGAGCCGCAGTCCCAGCTCCCGGAGGAGTACGGCGGCGATAAGAGGCGAACCCGACGTCCCGGATCTGGTCGCTCGGCTGTCGGCGGTGTGCCCGCTCCAGCCGGGGGGACCTGATCTTCACCGGCACCCCGGCCGGTGTCGGCAACCGCCGCACGCCGCCGCGCTGCCTCACCGCGGAAGACGTGCTGACCAGCCGTATCGACGGCCTGGGTGGGCTGCGGAACGGCTTCCGGGCGGTGCGGAAGCCGTAGCCGGCAGCCGGAGCGTGGCCGTCACGAGGTGCGGCTGCGAGCGGTGCCGGGCCTTCGTCGCGGCCGGCTTGGCGGCGGCGTTGCCGTCCCGGACCCGGGGCGCGTCCCGGGACGGCAACGCCGCTCACGAGTGGCACTCGTAGAGGGTCTGCGCTTCCGTCGGTCCCACCGGCTGCTGACCCTGCTGCTGCGGCCCGCCATAGGCAGCCGGGTCGACCTTGGTGCAGTGCCGCGCGATCCACTGCTGCCGCTGCTGGCCGGCCCCGCCGTTCATGCCGGGCATTCCGCCGGCGCGTCCGCCGGACTCGGTGCCGAGCACGAACTTCAGCTTGCCTTCGGCGGCCCACTGCTGGAGCTGGTCGACCGAGGGCGAGTCGTCGCCGCCCGAGAAGCCGCCCATGCCGATGACTGTCTCGTCGGAGCCGATGATGAAGCCCGCGGCCATGGTCGCCGAGCCGTCGACGGCCAGGGTGATCTCCGCGTTCCCCTTGTGCTGCCGGGCGTAGTCGAGGATGCGGCGTTGCTCGTCGGTGAGCTTGCCGTCCACAGCGCCGAAACCGCCGCCCGCGCGGCCGCGGCCCGAGCCACCCGGCATTTCCGGGAGGTCGCCACCGGGGAAGCCGCCGGTGCCGCCGGGCAGCTGCGACATGCCGCCCGGGAACCCACCGGTGCCGCCGGGGAACTGCGGCAGGTCTCCCGAACCGCCGGGGAAGCCGCCCGGGCGCATGCCGCCGAACCCGCCGCCGCTCGGTCCCGCGGCCGGCATCGCGCCGAGGTTCTCGCCGGTCGCCGCGGTCGCGGTGGACCACACCGCGGGCACGAGGAGCACCGTCACCAGCCCGAACACCAACGCGACCCGGGAAACCAGCGGCCGGCGCGTCTCGACGAGCCGCGCCCCGAGCAACGCGGCCACGGTGACCACGCCCGCGACGAGGACCGCCCAGCGGGTCCAGCCGTGCCACGACGGATCGCGGCCCGCCAGCACGAACGCCCACACCGTGGTGAGAGCGACGGCCCCGGGCAGCAGCAGCCACGAGGCCACCCCGTCCCCGCGGTACGCACGCCAGAACCGCGCGAGCCCGGCCGCGGAGATCGCCGCGATCGCCGGGGCGAGCATCGTCGTGTAGTACGGGTGCCAGATGCCCTGGGCGTAGCTGAACACCACCCCCGTCACGAGAAGCCAGCCGCCCCAGGCGAACCAGCCCGCCCGCGAAGCCGGGTCACCCGATCCTTTCGCCCGCACGCCCTGGATGGCGACGACCACCAGCACGACCAGCGAGAGCGGCAGCAGCCACGAAATCTGCCCGCCCACCGACGAGCCGAACAGCCGGCCGAGCCCGGTGTCGCCGCCGAACATGCCGCCGCCCATCCCGGACGGTAGGCTCATCCCTTCGGGAAGATCCGGCCGCGCGCCGCCACCACCGGGGCCGAGGTTGCCTTCGCCGCCGAAGATCCGGCCGAAGCCGTTGTAGCCGAAGATGAGATTCCACGCGGTGCCGTCGGTGCTGCCGCCCATGTAGGGCTTCGATCCCGGCCACCAGTCGTGCAGCGCCGCCCACCAGAACGACGACGCGAACAGGACGACACCCGCCCCGAGCAGGTCGACGATCCGCCGCTTGACCGCCGCGCGCGTGCCGACCAGGTACGCCAGCGCGAACCCGGGGACGACGATCCACGCCTGCATCATCTTCGTGACGAACCCGCAGCCGACGAAGAACGCGCACCACAGCAGCCAGCGTGTCCGCGTGCGGCTCGTGTCCGCCTTCACCGAGCGCGTGAACGCATATGCCGCGGCGATGAGCAGCAGCACGAGCAGCGTGTCCGGGTTGTTGTCCCGGTTGATCGCCACGGTGATCGGGGTGAGCGTCAGGATCAGTGCGGCCAGCAGGGCGACGTTCTCGCCCGCCCAGTGCCGGACCGTCCGGTGCAGCAGGAACACCGCCGCGACGCCCTCGATCACCTGCGGCAGCAGCAGCGCCCAGCCGTGGAATCCGAACGCCAGCACCGAAAGCGCTTGCGGCCACAGCGACATCGGTGGTTTGTCCACGGTGAACACGCCGTACGGGTCGAACGAGCCGAACAGGAAGTTCGTGAAGCTGTCCGTCATGGACTTCACTGCGGCCGAGTAGTACGTGTTGCCCAGCTGGCCCGCGCCGATCCGCCACGCGTAGAGCACGGCGGCGGCGACGCAGATCCCGGCGAGTGCCCAGCCCCGCCACCGCGTGCGGGCGGGGGTGGTGGTGACGGAACCGGCCGGTGCCGCTTGGTCGGCGGCGACTGTCATTCTTCGTCCTTTCCTGGGGAATTGCGGAAGACCCAGCTGCGCAGCAGCACGAACCGGCCCGCGGTGCCGAGCACCGAGGCGGCGAACAGCACCGTCAGCTCCAGCGCGCGGCCCGGCTCGGGGTCGAACCCATGCAGGGCCAGCAGCGCGGCGGAGGTGAAGGCGTAGTACAGCCCGAAGACGACGAGCCCCTGTAGGTGCGCCTTGCCCCGTGACGTGCTCGCGCCGGCGAAGGTGAAGCGGCGGTTGGCTTCGGTGTTGAAAAGCGTGGTGAGCACGAGCGCGACGAGGTTGGCCACCAGCACCGGCCACCACAACCGGAACACCGCGTACAGCACCAGGTTCGCGATCGTGGAGACGACCCCGACCACGGCGAAGGACAGGATTTCCCAGAGCCGGCCGCCGCTCGGCGTGCCCAGGACGGCGTCCGGGTGGGCGGCGCGCGGGGCGGGACGGCGGGGGAGGTCCGGCACGCGCGCCGTCCCGGCCGCCTTCGCGCGGGCGACGCGGATCAGCCCGCGGATGTCGTCGAGAGCGGTCTTGGTGACGTCGACGCGGCTGTCGGTGTCCTCGACCCAGTCGACCGGGACTTCGTGCACGCGCAGCCCGTTGTGCTCGGCCAGGAGCAGCAGCTCGGTGTCGAAGAACCAGGCGTCGTCCTCGACGTGGTCCAGCAGCGGCCGGACGACGTCGGTGCGCGCGGCTTTGAAGCCGCACTGCGCGTCGGAGAACCGGGCACCGTGGCTGAGCCGGATCAGCCCGTTGTAGCAGCGGGAGACGAACTCGCGTTTCGGCCCGCGGACCGTGCGCGCCCCCGGGGCCAGCCGCGAGCCGATGGCGACATCGGAGTGGCCGTTGACCAGCGGCGCGACCAGCGGCAGCAGCGCGTCGAGCCCGGTGGAGAGGTCGACGTCCATGTAGACGACGACGTCGGCGGTGCTGGCCCGCCAGGTTTCCCGCAGGGCCAGGCCGCGGCCCTTGCGGTCGAGGTGGCGCACGCGGACGGACTCGTCGTCGCGGGCCAGGGCCTCCGCGACTTCGAGGGTCCGATCGGTACTGGCGTTGTCCGCGACCACGATGGTCCAGTCGAAGGGGAACTGGTCGCGGAGGAACTCGCGCAGCACGTGGATGCACCCCGGCAGCGCGCGTTCCTCGTTGTACACCGGGACGACGATGTCCACCGTGGCTGTCACAGCACGCTGTTCGGGGGAGGTGGTGAGGCCTCCGGTCGCGCCGACCGACATGCTTCCTCCGTTCTGGGTTTCCTGCGGCCGAACACGACGCTGTGTGACCGGTTACGTTGCTCATACGGTGGGCTACCGATCGTGAGAAGCACCTGGAATTCGCCTGAGAGAATCATGAGAAGTGGATCTACAGCTCACACACAGGCCGGCGGCGTAGCCTCTGCCGGGTGCGACTGCTGGTGGTGGACGATGATCCTGACGTGCGGGAAAGCCTTCAGCGCAGCCTGGAGTTCGAAGGCTACGACGTCGGCACGGCGACCTGCGGGGCGACGGCGCTCGAAGCTGTCGTCGGCGACCGGAGGCCCGATCTGGTGATCCTCGACGTGATGATGCCCGGGGTCGACGGTCTGGAGACGTGTCGGCGTATCCGCGCGACAGGCGAGCGGTTGCCGGTGCTGATGCTCACCGCGCGTGACGCGCTCGGTGACCGGGTCACCGGGCTCGACGCCGGAGCCGACGACTACCTCGTGAAGCCGTTCGCCCTGGAGGAGCTGCTCGCGCGCGTACGGGCGCTGCTGAAGCAGAACCGCAGCCGCTGCTCCGTGCCCGAGGTCCGCCGGTTCGCGGACCTCGAACTCGACCCGCACACCCGCGAGGTCACCCGCGGCGGGCATCGGATGGAGCTGACACCGACGGAGTTCGACCTCCTGACGGCCTTCTTGGACGCCCCGGGCAAGGTGCTGACCAAACACCAGCTGAGGCAGGCCGTGTGGGGGCGGGAACCGAGCCGCACCAACAACCTCGACGTCTACGTCGGGTACCTGCGGCGCAAGACGGAATCGGGCGGGGCGAGCCGCCTGCTGCACACCGTCCGCGGTGTCGGGTTCGTGTTGCGGGCACCGTGAGGCCGCGGATGCTGCGCAGCCGCGTCGCGCTGATCACCGCGGCCATCGTCGCGTTCGCGATCGCGTCGATCAGCACCGTCACCTACGTCTCCACTCAGCACAACCTGCGTGCGCAACTGGACGAGACGCTGCTCGGCGGCTGGCCGCCACCCGGCGCGCAGGATCCCGCGGCACCGAAACCCGACTGGGCCGATCTGTGCCGCGCGGTGAACCGGGGCCGTCCGTTGCAGCGGTTCCTCGAAGGCGTGCAGCTGCTCAAGTCCGACGGGACGACCTGCTCGCCCGCGGGCGTGGACTCGGTCGTGCCGGCGGCATCGGACCGGACGACGCGCGCGGTGACGCTGCGAGACGGCTACACGCAGTCCGGCACGCCGGTGCGGGTCCTGCTGGGTCCGGTCGGCGACGGGAACGTGCTGGTCATCTCGCGCAGCCTGGCCGAGGTCGAGAGCACGCTCAACGGGCTGGCCAACGTCCTGATCATCGTGTCGCTCTCCGGGGCGGCACTCGCGGCCGCCGCCGGGCTGCTGCTGACCCGCCGGACCCTGGAACCGATGGCGCGGCTGACCGGGGCGGCCGAGGAGATCGCCCGGACCCAGGACCTCGACCTCCCGGTGGCGGTGTCCGGGCGAGACGAGGTGGGCAGGCTGGGGCGGGCGTTCGCGGCGATGACCGGCGCGCTCGCCGAGTCCCGGCGGCGTCAGCAGGCGCTGGTGGCGGACGCGGCCCACGAGCTGCGCACCCCGTTGACCAGCCTCCGGACGAACATCGACCTGCTCGCCCGCAGCGAGCACACCGGCCGCCCGCTCGGGGACGGGCAGCGCACCCGGACGCTGGACCGGCTGCAGGTGCAGGCGGAGGAGCTCGGCGACCTCGTCACCGAGCTGGTGGTGCTCGCCCGCGACGAGCGCGAACTGGAGCACGCCGATGTCGCGATGCCGGTCGTGGTCCGGCAGGCCGTCCGGCGGGCTTCGAGCCGTGCCCAGGACCACGAGTTCGAAGTCGAAAGCGCCGAGTGGCGGGTGCGAGGCGACGCGGCCGCGCTCGAGCGGATGGTGCTCAACCTGCTCGACAACGCGATCAAGTTCTCGCCGGCGGGGTCGGTGATCACGGTCCGCTCGACCCCCGGCCGGATCTCCGTCGCCGACCAGAGCCCCGGCATCTCGCCGGAGCACCGCGAGGCCGCGTTCGAGCGATTCTGGCGGGCTCCCGAGGCTCGGTCGCTGCCGGGTTCGGGACTCGGCCTGGCGATCGTCGCGGACATCGCGGCCGCACACGGCGGGCGTGCACGATTCGACGATCCGGGGGATGGGCGAGGTGCGCTGGTCGTGGTCGAGTTGCCGGGTTGACCGGCGGCTGCGGTCGCCTCATCGACAACGCTGCGGGCTCATCACCTTCTCGAACCTGAACATGTGATCGGTCCCGTCCCCGTCCGGTGAATCCCCCGGCGAGGCCGGGTGATCATGGGGTCCGGGTGACCTGGGTGGAAGAACTCCACGATCGCGAAGCCGCACTTGTTCACATAGAAATGGATGTTCCGCTGCTCGAAGTAGGGCGTAAGGGTGGTCCACACCCGCGTTTCCGGGTACCTCGCCTCGACAGCACGCCAGGCCAGGACCCCCGTCCCCCGGCCTTGCTGGTCGCCGTCCACGAAGAAGAAATCCAACGAGTTCAGCCCGGGTGTGCTCGTCGATGGAGACGACCATGCCGCCGACCGCACGATCCTCCCGGGTCACGTGCAGGACCTGGGCGCCCGGCGCGCGCAGTGTCTGCCACACGTCCTCGTCCGAGGGGATCGGCTCTTCCGGGTCGACGCCGAGCTCGTGCACGGCGGCATCGGTGAACGCGCGTTGGACGTGCATCGCGGCCTCGGCGGCGGTCCCGGCCTCGGTCGGCTTGCGCCCGGCACCGACCCAGAACGCGCCTTGGTCGCTGATCGTCAACGGCGAGGCGGCACGGGCCGGCTCGGCGGTTCCGGGTGGTGGGGAGATGGTCATCGGCGAACCTCCGTCACGGCGTCTGCGCCCATGCCCAGCACTATTGGTGACCGGCTCCGGGGCGGTCCAATGCCGGTTGTGGACGCCGTGATGCATGGCGCTCATCAGCGCCCCCGCCGGCGCCACCCTCGACCTGCAGCACGGCTGGGAACGCACCAGCCAGGCAACCTGGGACCACTACGCCGCCGAGGGCGAGCTGACGGCGACCGTGCCGCCGTGCGCGGTGACCAGGTCCCGCACGATGGCCAAGCCCAGTCCGCTGCCTCCGGTCTGCCGGGCACGGGACTTGTCGGCGCGCCAGAGCCGGTCGAATACGAACGGCAGGTCTTCGGGCGGGATGCCGGCTCCGGTGTCGGCGACTTCGAACACGACTTCGTCGCCGTCGGCCGCCGCGCGTACCGTGACCTGCCCGCCCGGTGGGGTGTACCGCAGCGCGTTGCCCACGAGGTTGCCGATGGTCTGGCGCAGGCGTACCGGATCCGCGATCAGCACGAGGTCCGGGTCGGCTACGGCGGCGGTGAGGGTGACGTCCGGGGCGTCCGCGACGATGACTTGGTCGACGAGGTCGGTGACTCGCATCGCTTCGGGATGGATCCGCAACTGCCCTGCGCCGGCGTCCGCGATGTCCCGCAGGTCTTCGATGATGTGCTGGAGCAACGCGGTGTCTTCCAGGAGGGAGTGGGTCAGCGCGCGGTCCAGTGGGAGGTGCCCGTCCTCGGCCGCGACAGATCCGGCCACGACACCGTATGTGAACTCCAACGGGCGGTCCTGGCTGATCGCCTTCCGGAACACCAACGGGGCGGTGCGGTTCTACGACCGGCAGCTCCCGACTTCGTAACGCATGAAGCAACAGGTTCTCGGGCCGGTCGCCGCCATCCAGGCAGGTCGTCTCCGAGCAGCGGTCGTACTCGCTGGTCTGGGGCGGCGGCAGGCCGATCGGAGTGGCCGGGTCCGTCCTGCGCGGGCTCGAGCACTTCCGCGCGGTTGCGGCGAGCCGGGATGCGCGGCTCGCTGACGCCGTCGACGTTCTGCGGCGCGCTCGCCGGGCGGACGGCACGTGGCCGGTGCACCGGGGATATCCGGGCGGACCTGGTTCCGGATGGAATCGCCCGGTCCCAGCCGGTGGGCGACTCTGCGTGCCTTGCGCGTGCTGCGTTGGTGGGAAACCGGGTGCGGCGGCCGAAGAGCAGCTGACGGGTTTGTGGCCCGTGCTCAATTTTCCGACGTGTCCACGGCGTCGAGGCGGTAGCCGGGCACCAGCCGGGCGTGACCGGGGTGGAACTCGATCCAGACCGAGCCGGGCCGGAGGTC
>NZ_JBFACT010000059.1:0-56825 GCF_040640995.1 Amycolatopsis sp. NPDC021455
CCAGGGTCCGGAAGTGAGCGCGCGCTCGGCTTGCTGGCCGGCCGTGAAGGCCTCCTTACCGGCTCTTATGGCCGGTAAGGAGGCCTTCACGGACCTTCGCGTCCTGAAATTGTCGGTGGTGCGGGTCATGATGTCGGGGTGTTGCTGAGCGAGTTGGTCCGCGCGTCCGCCGAGCTGGCGGCGACCAGGTCCAGGAAGGCGAAGATCGCCCTCCTGGCCGCGGTGCTGCGCGCGGCGGAGATCGCCGAGCTGCCCACGGTGATCGCGTACCTGACCGGGCAGACCGCGCAGGACAGGCTGGGGGCGGGCTGGCGCACCCTGGCCGGGCTGGGCGCCGGTTCCGCCGCCGGACCGGTGGCCTCGGTGCTGGAGGTGGACGCGGCCCTGACCGCGGCGGCCGGCGTGGCGGCGGGCACCGGCTCCGCGACCCGGCGGCAGGAAGTCCTGCGAGCGCTGTTCGAGCGGCTGACGAAGGACGAGCAGCAGTTCATGTTCCGGCTGGTCACCGGCGAGCTGCGGCAGGGCGCGCTGGAAGGCGTGATGGTCGACGCCATCGCGGCGGCGGCCGAAGTCCCGGCCGGGGACGTACGGCGGGCCTTCATGCTGTCCGGGAAGCTGGGCGTCACCGGCGTCGCGGCGATGACCGGCGGGCAGGCGGCGCTGGCGGAGTTCCGGCTCACCCTCGGCACGCCGATCAAGCCGATGCTGGCGTCGCCGGCGGAGTCGCTCGACGAAGCCGTCGCCGAGCACGCGGAGGCGATCGTCGAGTACAAAATGGATGGTGCGCGGATCCAGGTGCACCGCCAGGGCGACGAGGTGCGCGTGTGGACGCGCACGCTGCGGGAGATCACCGGCAGCGTCGCCGAGCTGGTCGAACTCGTGCGGGCGCTGCCGTGCGAGTCGGTGGTGCTGGACGGCGAAACCCTCGCGCTGACCGACGCCGGGCGGCCGCGGCCGTTCCAGGACACGATGAGCCGGTTCGGCAGCACGCGGGAGGAGCAGGTGAAGGCGCTGCTGCTGCGGCCGTACTTCTTCGACTGCCTGCACCTCGACGGCGTCGACCTGCTGGACGCGCCGCTGTCGGAGCGCAACGCGGCGCTGCGCAAGGTCGCCGGGGCGCACGTGATCCCCGGTGAGATCGGCACTTCGCGGGCTTCTTCGGTCCTGGAGGCGGCGATGAAAGCGGGCCACGAAGGGGTGATGGTCAAGGACCTGGCGTCGCCGTACGCGGCCGGGCGGCGCGGGCGGGCGTGGCTGAAGGTCAAGCCGGTGCACACGATCGACCTGGTGGTGCTCGCGGCGGAGTGGGGCCACGGGCGGCGCACGGGCACGCTGTCGAACCTGCACCTGGGCGCCCGCGACCCGGACGGCGGCCCGCCGATCATGGTGGGCAAGACGTTCAAGGGCATGACCGACGAGCTGCTCGCCTGGCAGACGGAGAAGTTCCAGGAGATCGAGACCCGCCGCGACGACTGGACGGTCTACGTCCGCCCCGAGGTGGTGGTGGAGATCGAGCTGGACAGCGCCCAGGTTTCGACGCGCTACCCCGGCGGCCTTGCGCTGCGCTTCGCCCGCGTGGTCCGCTACCGCCCGGACAAGGACCCGGCGGACGCGGACACGATCGACACGGTCCGCGGCCTCCTCCACGGCGACCGCCCGGAAGACCCCTGACCCGCCCCTCCAGGCACGCGAACCGACCCTCCAAGTACGCGAGCCGACCCTCCAATCACGTGTGATGCCCTTCCAATCACGCGTGATGCCCCCGCAGTCACGCCAGATGCCCGTCGCGGCCCCGGAAAGAGCTACCAAAGTCTCGATCACGACATCTCGTACGTCGGTGGTGCTTTCCCCGCAAAAGGAAAGACGAAAGTCGATGTTGCCCGCTCCCCGTCCTCGACAGAGTGGCTGACGGAATTTCCGGCAGCCAGGGGAGAACCAGCATGAGATTGCGCGCCACCGCGGGCCTGCTCGCGAGCACCACCCTGCTCGTGACGGCGTTCGCCGTCCCGGCGTCCGCCACGCCCGTGCCGAGCACGCCGGGCGCCGGGCACCAGCCGTCGAAGCACCACTTCTCGGCGGCCGCGCGATCGTTCGCCGGTGCCGACACCGTGGAGAAGCGCGTCGCCAAACTGGAAGCGGCGATGGCGTCGCTGCCGAAGGAAAGCACCGCCTACAACGCGACGAAGCTGTGGAACGCCGGGATCACCGGCGCGGGCAGCACCGTCGCGACGCTGGTGTCCTTCGGCGACGACAAGGTCAAGCAGGTCCTGGACACCTACTCGAAGAACCACGGCCTGCCGCCGGCGAACCTCGAGGTGATCCAGCCGTCCGGGCCGGTGCCCGCGTGCACCGCTCCCGGTGTCGACACCGCGACCTGCCAGGGCTGGGGCGGCGAGACCGACCTCGACGTCACGATGATGCACGCCATGGCGCCGAACGCGAAGATCATCGTCGCGGCGACGCCGGTCGCGGAGACGCAGGGCTTCACCGGCCTGCCCGAGATGATGCACGCCGTCGACTACATGACCGAGCACAAGCTGGTCGACGTCATCTCGATGAGCTTCGGCACGACCGAGGAGAACTTCCCGTCGTTCGACTCGATCAAGACGCTCGACCCGGCGCTGGACCGCGCGAGCAAGGCCGGGATCACGATGGTCGCGTCCTCCGGCGACGACGGCCCGACCGGCGGGTACCTCTACGGCCCGGGCAACTACCCGTACCGCGTCGCGAGCTGGCCGGCGTCCGACCCGCGCGTGACGACGCTCGGCGGCACCCAGCTGCACCTCGACGCGAACGGCAACCGCACCAAGCCGGACGACGTCGTGAACGTCGCCGACAACGGGTTCGCGGAGGGCGCCGGGCTGTCGAAGACGTACGCGCGGCCGAACTGGCAGGACGGCGTCAAGAAGATCACCGGCAGCAAGATGCGCTCGTTCCCGGACATCAGCATGGAAGGCGTCTTCGGCACGTCGCAGTCCGCGCCGCTGTTCGCCGGCGTGCTCGCGCTCGCGGTGCAGGCCAAGCACGGCAAGCTCGGCCAGATCAACCCGGCGCTGTACGAGAAGCTGGGCCCGGCGGGCACGAAGGCGGGGATCGTCGACGTCACCGAGGGCGACAACAGCCAGGACGGCGTCGTCGGCTTCACCGCGGCGAAGGGCTTCGACATCGCCACCGGCTGGGGCACGGTCGACGCCTCGGTGTTCGTCCCGGCGCTGGTGAAAGCGCTGCGCTGACTCGTCCGGCCACGGAGGTGACGTTCGACCGTTCGAACGTCACCTCCGCGGCGAAGCCGTGCCGAAATGGCGACATTTTTCCCGACCCGGCCGGGCTTCGGCGATCCCTAGAGTGCGCTCCTCGCAAGCGATCCCGCTCACTTCCCGAGCGGTCACGGAGGAGCCAGAAGTGGTCAGCAAGGAACAGATGAAGGCGGCGATCCACGCCGCTTTCGATTCGGTCGTCGCCGACGGGGCGAGCTACACCAAGGTGTACGCCGCGGAAATCAGGCAGAAGAACTACCTGGTCTTCCGCACCACGTCGGTCGCGAACTTCGCGCTGGGCTTCAAGCCCGGGCAGACCGACCTCGTCCTCGTCCCGCTCGAGGAGAAGAACGGCACCGTCACGGCGGGCTCGCCGCTGACGATCAACGACGCCAACCGGGCGTCGGTGAAGAAGCGCGACCTGCAGGGCCGGTTCGTGATCAAGACGACCGACGGCCGGACGTTCCGGCTCAGCATCATCCCGTCCGTGACGAAGCTCCTGGCCGCCGCCTACCAGCTGCCGGTCGAGCAGAAGGCGGAGTACGAGGCGTTCGTCGCACTCCGGGACACGCTCCTCGCGGCGTAGCACCCCCTCGGGGCTGTCCACGCGCTGGGCAGCCCCAGCCCGCCGAGAACCGATCGGGTAGTCCACAATGGAGTTACCGACCGGTATTGTCGGTGGATGCACAGTCCGAAGCTCACCCGCGCCTGGTTCGCGGTCACCGCACTGGTCGCCCTGACCGGCCTGGTCGTCCAGGTGATCGTCACCGCGGGCGACACCGGCGGCCGCTTCACGACGGTCGCGGGCCGGGTGGCGAACCTGTTCTGCTTCTTCACGATCGACTCGAACCTGCTGGTCATCGCGACGTCGGCGCTGGTGGCCTTCGGCGCGGCGCGGGGCGTGCTGTTCCGGGTGCTCTGGCTCGACGCGCTGGCCGGCATCATCGTGACCGGCATCGTCTACCAGGTCGCCCTCGCCGGCCTGCACGACCTGCACGGTCTCGCGTTCTTCGCCGACACGATGCTGCACAAGGTGACGCCGATCCTGTTCGTGCTCGGCTGGCTCCTGGCCGGCCCGCGCGTGGCCTTCACGTGGCGCACCGTCTGGTGGTCGCTGGCCTACCCGCTGACGTGGCTCGCGTTCACGCTCCCCCGCGGCGCGCTCACCGGTTTCTACCCGTACCCGTTCGTCGACGCGGCCGCCCTCGGCTACGGCCAGGTGGCGCTGAACTGCGTCTTCATCGGGCTCTTCTTCACCGCGCTCGGCGCCGGCGCCTTCCTGTACGACCGCCGGTTCGCCCACTAGGGTCGGGCGCATGACGGCGATCGTGCAGAACCTGGTGACCTCCGGCGTCTTCCGGCTCGACGGCGGCAGCTGGGACGTCGACAACAACGTGTGGGTCGTGGGCGACGACGCCGAAGTGATCGTCATCGACGCGGCCCACGACGCGAAGGCGATCGAGAACGTCGTGGGCGAGCGGAAGCTGCTCGCGATCGTCTGCACGCACGCGCACAACGACCACGTCAACGCCGCGCCACAGCTCGCCGCGGCCACCGGCGCGCCGATCCTGCTGCACCCGGACGACCGCGTCCTCTGGGACCAGACCCACCCGGACCGCGCGCCGGACGGCGAGCTGAAGGACGGCCAGGCGCTCACGGTCGCGGGCACGGAACTCCGCGTGATCCACACGCCGGGGCACGCGCCCGGCGCGGTCTGCCTGTACGCCGGGGAGCTCGGCGTGCTGTTCACCGGCGACACGCTCTTCCACGGCGGCCCCGGCGCCACCGGACGGTCCTATTCGGACTATCCGACCATCGTGCAGTCCATCCGCGAGAAGCTGTTCACGCTCCCGGACACCACGAAGGTCCACACCGGACACGGCGAAGGCACGACGATCGCCGCCGAGAAGGCCGCTTCGGCCGGCTGGGACCAGCCCTAGGAACGGGGCACTTTCCCGTGAAAGTGCCCCGTCAGGAGGTGTGCTTCCGGGCGACGAGGGCGAACTCCTCGATCGACCGGTCCAGCGCGACCACGGCGTCCCGGACGGCCGTCGGCAGCACGACCCGGGTGAACACGCCGTCGTCGTCCGGCGCGTGCCGCACGTGGTGCAGGTCCATGTCCTTCCGCCGCACGTCCTTGGCCGCGTCGACCAGTTCGTCCGGCCCGCTCATCACCAGGAGCCCGAGCAGGGACCGCATCTCCGCGCGCGCCGTGTAGTAGTCGTCTTCGTACGCCGAGACCCGCTCGTCGGCCTTTTGGCGGTAGCTGACGTTGATGCTGACGAGGTGCTGCCGCGCCCGGGCGGCGGCCTCGATGTACCTGCCGCAGCGGTCGGCCCGGTCCTGGCGCACCTTCGCGCGCCGGGCGGCGTTGAGTTTCAGCGGTTCGACCAGCGCGCCCAGCGTGACGCCGACCAGGGACGCGATCGCCGCGATGACCGCGGCACCGAGCGCCGTCAGCACGTCAGCCGCGGTGCGCTCGGCGACACCCGGACCCGCTGCTTGGCTTCTTCCGCCAGCGTGAGCGCCCACTCCTGCAGGCCGCCGACGTCGATGCCGTGCGGCGGGTCGCTCCGGAACGGCTCGATGTTCGCCGCGCCCCGCTCCAGCAGCGACACCGCGCCGACGTTGTTGCCGCGAGCGGCGTGCGTCAGGCCGACGGCCAGCTGCGCGAGGCCGCGCCAGAGTTCGCGATCCGGGCCGTCGGTGGTCTTCCAAGCGTCCTCGAAGACCTCGTGCGCGTGGAACGGCTTGCCGTCGTCGAGCAGCCGCTGGGCCTCCGCAAGCGTTTGCGCCGGGGTCCGCACGACCCCCTCCGGCTGGCGCTCGACGCCGTCGGAGCCGTACGGCAACGGCCGGCCGAGGCCGTCGCGCGGCCGTGCGTTGCGTGCCCGTCCTTCGGCATCCCGGTCGCGGCGGCTCATACCCTCAGATCCTGCCACGGGCCCGGCAGGTAGTCTGGTGACTCGTGCGTTTCCTCGACGGCCACCGGCCCGCCCACGACCTGACCTACGACGACGTGTTCCTGCTGCCGAACCGTTCGGACGTGGAGTCCCGCTTCGACGTCGACCTCTCCACCGCGGACGGCACCGGCGCCACCATCCCGATCGTGGTCGCGAACATGACCGCGGTCGCCGGCCGCCGGATGGCCGAGACCGTCGCCCGCCGCGGCGGGCTGGTCGTGCTCCCGCAGGACGTCGATCCCGACGCCGTCGCCGAGATCGTCACCTGGGTGAAGAGCCGCCACACGGTCTGGGACACGCCGCTGGTGCTGACCGGCGGCGACGCGGTCGCCGACGCCCTCAACCTGGTCCACAAGCGCGCTCACGGCGCTGTCGTCGTCGTGGACGGCGAAGGCCGCCCGGTCGGCATCGTCGACGAAGCGGCCTGCGCGGGCGTCGACCGCTTCGCGCGTCTCGCCGACGTCGCGCAGCCGGCGAGCGTCGCGGTCCCGCTCACGACGCCGGCGCGCGAGGTGTTCGAGCTGCTGACCAGCCACGGCGCTCACCTGGCGCTCGGCCTCGACGCCGACGGCCGGCTCGCGGGCGTCCTGACCGCCGTCGGGGCTCTGCGCGCGGAGATCTACACCCCGGCCGTCGACGACGCGGGCAAGCTGCGGGTCGCGGCCGCGATCGGGGTCAACGGCGACGTCGCGGCGAAGGCCGACGCGGTCCTGAAAGCGGGCGTCGACGTGCTGGTCGTCGACACCGCGCACGGGCACCAGGAGAAGATGATCGCCGCGCTGAAGGCCGTCCGGTCGGTGTCGCCGCAGGTCCCGGTGGTCGCCGGGAACGTCGTGACCGCCGAGGGCACGCGCGACCTGATCCAGGCCGGCGCCGACGTCGTCAAGGTCGGCGTCGGGCCGGGCGCGATGTGCACCACCCGGATGATGACCGGCGTGGGCCGCCCGCAGTTCTCCGCGGTCGCCGACTGCGCGGCCGCCGCGCGCGAGCTGGGCAAGCACGTCTGGGCCGACGGCGGGATCCGCCACCCGCGCGACGTCGCGCTGGCGCTGGCCGCGGGCGCGTCCGCGGCGATGGTCGGCTCGTGGTTCGCCGGCACCTACGAATCCCCCGGCGACCTGCGGTTCGACGAGCAGGGACGGCCCTACAAGGAGTCGTTCGGCATGGCGTCGAAGCGTGCGGTGGGCGCGCGGACGCGGACGGACAACTCGTTCGACCGCGCGCGGAAGGCGCTGTTCGAGGAGGGCATCTCGTCGTCGCGGATGTCGCTGGACCCGCAGCGCCCGGGCGTCGAGGACCTCCTCGATTCGATCGGCTCCGGCGTGCGTTCGTCCTGCACCTACGCCGGTGCGCGGACCCTGGAGGAGTTCCACGAGCGCGCGCTGCTGGGCGTCCAGTCGGCCGCCGGCTTCGCCGAAGGCCGTCCGCTGCCTTCGGGTTGGTGACTCAGCCCGCGCAGCACACGTGTTCGGACCACTCCGGAACGTGCCACCAGTGCTGTTTCTCCGCCGACCGCGCCGCGGGCACCACTTCGGTGGCTGCCCGCGCGCCCGGCTGGTTCCGGTAGGGCGCCAGCAGCTCGCCGACCGTCCGCAGCACCCCGCCGACCATGACAGTGCGGACGTTCGCGGCCGCCTTGATGTCCTGCAAGGGGTTGCCGCTGACGAGCGACAGATCGGCGTACGCCCCTCGCTTGAGCACCCCGATCCGGTCCTCGAGCCCCAGCCACCGCGCCGGGTTGCGGGTGGCCGTGGTGAGCGCCTCGTACGGCGTGAACCCGAACGTCACCATGGCCCGCAGGTTCTGGTGGGTGGAGACGGCCACGTTGTCCAGCGGGGAGTCCGTGCCGGTGACCACGAACCCGCCCGCCCGGTGGATCCGCAGCACCATGTCGACGTTCCCGGCGAGGACCTGGCGGACGTAGGCGTTCTCCGGGTTGCCTGCGGTGTCCGCCGTGGTCTTGAGCAGCGCGTACTCCCACGGCGGGAAAAGGACCTCGGTGCGCTCGTCGGTCACGAGCGACTTGTCGTCCGCGTACAACGCCCGGGACGTGAACAACGTCGGCGTGATCGACATCCCCGAGCGGGCGAACAGGGCGATCGCGTCCTGGTACGACCGGCCGACCCGGCTGACGGTGTGCGAGTACCCGAGCCGGTTGGTGGCCCCGGTGTGCTCCATCGCGTCCATGCCGATGTTCGCCGCCGGGTACAGGTAGTGCGACGACAGCGGGATCCCCGCCCGGTGTGCGGCCCGGACTACGGCCTGCTGGGAGGCCACGGGAAGCCGGACGTACGTCTTGATCATGTCGTACTCCAGCTCGACCGCGCGGGACAGCTCCAGGTCCAGCTGCTCGGGCGAAAGCGTCGGCCGCATGAAGTTGTAGTAGATCCGGGAGCCGTCGATGGCTTCGCCGGTGCCGAAGTACCTTGGCCCGACGCGGTTTCCGGATTCCAGCGCCTCGCGTGTTTCCAGCATCTGGTACACCGGGTCGCCGGGCGAGCGGGTCGTGGTGATGCCGTAGGACAGCCACAGCCTGCCCTGCCGGTCACCCCACTGCCGGCCGCGCAGGTGCCAGTGGTTGTGGATGTCGATCAGCCCGGGCATGGCGGTCAGGTCGCGCGCGTCGACGGTCCCGGGCGCGTCCCGGTGCGGCCGGACGTCGGCGATCCGGCCGCCGTCGACGACGATGTCGACGTCCCGCCTCAGCGTCCGGGCGACGCCGTCCCACGCCGCGCCGACGTGGATGACGGTCCGCCGCGGTGGGCGCGGCCGGGCCCACGTGAAGTCGAGCCGGATCGTGCGCGGCTCGCCACCGGCGATCTTCTGGGCCTTGAGCTGCCCCTTCGACAGGTACACGAGCGTGTCGTTCCCTTGCCAGGCCAGGGAATCGGTGACGTCGTGGGTGACCTGCCTCGGCGCCCCGATCAGCCGTCCGGTGCCGTCGACGGGAGCGATCCAGGCCACGCTTTCGACCGTGAACGCGAGGTACCGGCCGTCGGGTGACCACAGTGGACCGTCGTCGCCGCGGGTGGCGAGCGAACGGAACGGCATCGGCTCGGCGTAGCGGAGTTCGCCGGTCTTCAGACCGACGGTGAGGATCTGGCTGGTGCCTTCGCGGTACCGCCGCGAGTACGGCTTCACCGCGGCCAGCGCGAGGACCGACCCGTCGGGCGACCAGGTGGGCCGGCCCGGCATGAACAGCGGCGGTGTCACCTGCTGGGCTTTGGCCGTGGCCACGTCGTAGATCCACGTGGCGCCGTCCTGGTCGGCGTACGCCACCCGGCCGCCGTCCGGCGACCACCGCGGCGCGACCTGGGCGCCCGCCTGCTGGGTGAGGACGGTGTCCTGGCCGGTGCCGAAGTCGTGCAGCCACAGGTCGGCGGTGCCGAGCCGGTCGCTGGTGTAGAGCAGCTTCGTCCCGTCCGGGTGGAAGTCCGGGTCGGAGTTGAAGTAGCCGTCGCCGATCAGCCGCTGCGGCCGGCCCCCGCCCGCCGCGACGACGTAGATCGCGTTGAGGGCCCGGAACGCGATCCGCTTGCCGTCCCGGGACACCACCGGACCGGCGATGCCCCGGACGGGCTTCGGCGCGGCCGAGTCGAGGTCACGGACCCGCCTCCGGTAGTCCCGTGGTGCCGTGGACACGCCCGCTTCGAACGGAATGTCCTTGACGGCGCCGGATTCCTCGCGCCGCCGGATGTGCCCGTCGGCGGTGTAGAGCACGGCGGACCCGGACCAGTTCGCGGCGAAGCCGAAGACGTCCTCGCCCTTGGTCAGCTGCTGGTCACCGAGCATGAGGTCCGCGTCGGCGCCGCGCAGCCGCAGGTAGCTGGGCTGCCCGCCGGGACCGAACGCGGGGCCGTAGACCTTGTCGGTGCCGGTCGCGGTGACCAGGCGCGAGCGGGCGCCGGTGGCCAGGGTGACGACGTCGATGGCGGTGTCGTTCACGGTGAAGACGAGCTTCGTACCGTCGGCCGACCACCGCGGCGACGCCTCTTCGTCGGCGGTGGACACCACGGTGCTGATCGCTCCGGAGGCGACGTCGAGCAGGTGGATGCCGTAGCTGCCGTCCCGGTCGCTGCTGAAGGCGAGCTTGGTGCCGTCCGGGGAGAACACGGGCTCCCGGTGGTCGAACCGCCCGCTGGTGAGCTTGCGGGGCGGGCCACCCGCGACATCGATGACGTAGAGGTGGAAGTTGCCGTCGCGGTAGGACTGGAACGCGATCCGGCGGCCGTCCGGCGACCAGCTGGGGAGCGTCGCGTCCTGCAGGTCGTCGGTGAGCCGCCGGGCGCGGCCGCCGGCGGCGGGCAGCACCCAGATCCCGGTGACCAGGTCGACCGCGATCCACCGGCCGTCCGGGGACAGCGCGGCGGACATGTTCGTGCCCTGCCGCAGCACCACACCGCCCGGTCCGGCGTCCGGTTCGGCTTCGGCCACCCCCGCCCCGGCCACGGTCAGCGCGGCAGCGGCTGCGCCACTGCGGACGAGAAGCTCACGACGAGAAAGATTTTCCGGCCCCATCCGGCTCACTATGCCCAGCGCCGGATCGGCCGCATAGCGGCCGAGCGGGTTTTTCACCGGAAGCCCGGCAAACGCGGAAACGTTTGCCGGACCTCCGGGTGCAGGTCAGCCGTGGTCCTCCAGCATCTCGGTGACGAGGGCGGCGATCGGCGACCGCTCCGAGCGCGTCAGCGTGACGTGCGCGAACAGCGGGTGACCCTTCAGCTTCTCGATCACCGCCGAGACGCCGTCGTGCCGTCCGACGCGCAGGTTGTCACGCTGGGCGACGTCATGCGTGAGCACCACCCGCGATGCCGTGCCGAGCCGCGAAAGCACCGTGAGCAGGACGTTGCGCTCCAGCGACTGCGCCTCGTCGACGATGACGAACGTGTCGTGCAGCGAGCGGCCGCGGATGTGCGTCAGCGGGAGCACCTCGAGCATGCCGCGGTCGAAGACCTCGTCGAGGACGTCCTGGCTGACCAGCGCGCCGAGGGTGTCGAACACCGCCTGCGCCCACGGCTGCATCTTCTCGCTCTCGGACCCGGGCAGGTAGCCGAGGTCCTGGCCGCCGACCGCGTAGACCGGCCGGAACACCACGACCTTGCGGTGCTGACGGCGTTCCATCACCGCCTCCAGGCCGGCGCACAGCGCGAGCGCCGACTTGCCGGTGCCGGCCCGGCCGCCCAGCGACACGATGCCGACGTCGGAGTCGAGCAGCAGGTCGAGCGCGACGCGCTGCTCGGCGCTGCGGCCGTGCAGGCCGAACGCCTCGCGGTCGCCCCGGACCAGCCGGATGCGCTTGTCCGCGGTGATCCGCCCCAGCGCGCTGGAGCTGCCCGCGAGCAGCCGCAGCCCGGTGTGGCAGGGCAGCCCGGCGAGCTCGTCCATGCCCCATTCGACGGGGTCGACGGTGCTGCCGCCGAACAGCGCGTCGAGGAGTTCCTGCTGGACGTCGACGTCCGCCATGCCGGTCCAGCCCGACGGCGTCACTTCCTGCGCGCGGTACTCGTCCGCCTCGAGACCGACGGCCCCGGCCTTGACCCGCAGCGGGATGTCCTTCGTCACCAGCGTGACCGCCTGGTTCTCCGCCGCGAGGTTGAGCGCGCAGGCGAGGATGCGGTGGTCGTTGGAGTCGGTCCGGAACCCGGACGGGAGCACCGACGGGTCCGAGTGGTTCAGCTCCACCTGCAGCGTGCCGCCGTGGTCCCCGATGGGGAGCGGCGCGTCGAGCCTGCCGTACTGCCGGCGCAGGTCGTCGAGCATGCGCAGGGATTCCCGGGCGAACCAGCCGAGCTCCGGGTGGTGGCGCTTCGCCTCCAGTTCACTGATGACGACCAGCGGAAGCACGACGGCATGCTCGGCGAAGCGGGTGACCGCCCACGGGTCCGAAAGGAGGACCGACGTGTCGAGCACGTACATGTGCTGCTGGGATTCGGGCGAGGTCGAGGCTTTCTCCGGGCCGGAAGCGGCACCGGTCGAAGAGTGGCCAGAGGCCTTACGGGGCAAACGCTGCGCAGTCACGACGGCATCTCCCTCGAGGGCGTGTGCACCTCACGCCCGCACTCGCTGGGCCGGGCACCTCCCTGGCTGGACCACTCCTCCTGACCGGTGAGTCAGGTGGCGCGGCCACGAGGGCCGGGTGCCGGCCCCCTCGAGCGTCTCGTGGGCGGCTGAGCCGCCCCCTCGATCACCGCCACGACCAGGGCCTCCCGCGAGGACCCGCATGGGACGCGCGCCCTCACCTCGGAAGGTACCCACGAAAGCGGGTTCGCGCAGGGAGCCAACACGGTGATTCGCCAAACCGTCACCTCACCGACGCCCACCGGGCATCGACGCTGAGTGACTCCCGCGGCGCTGACCAGGTGTTCTACGAGCCGAACCGGCGGTGCCGCCACGCGTAGTCACGCATCGCACGCAGGAAGTCGACGCGGCGGAAAGCGGGCCAGTACGCCTCGGTGAACCAGAATTCCGAGTGCGCGGACTGCCAGAGCAGGAACCCGGAAAGCCGCTGCTCACCGGAGGTGCGGATGATCAGGTCGGGGTCCGGCTGCCCGGAGGTGTAGAGGTGCTCGGAGATGTGGTCGACGTCGAGGATCTTCGCCAGCTCGTGGATGGACGTGCCCTCGTCGGCGTGCTGGAGCAGCAGCTTGCGCACGGCGTCCGCGATCTCCTGCCGCCCGCCGTAACCGACGGCGACGTTCACCTCCATCCCGGTGCGGCCTTCGGTCCGCGCGGCGGCTTCGCTGAGCCGCTTCGCGACTTCGGCCGGCAGCAGGTCGAGGGCGCCGACGATCCGCAGCCGCCACGGCGTCCCGGGCGCGGCGAGCTCGTCGGTGACGTCGGTGATGATCTTCAGCAGCGGCGTGAGCTCGTCCGGGTCGCGGTTGAGGTTGTCGGTGGACAGCAGCCACATGGTGACGACCTCGACGTCGGCTTCCTGACACCAGCTCAGGAAGTCCGCGATCTTCTTCGCCCCGGCCCGGTGGCCGTCCGAAACGTCCGTGAAGCCCGCTTCACGGGCCCAACGGCGGTTGCCGTCGAGCATGATGGCGATGTGCCGGGGATGCCGCCCGGCGGCCTGCTGGATGAGGCGCCTGCCGTAGGCGCTGTACACGACGTCGGACAAGAAGGAGCGCACACTCACGTCGAGCCAGCGTACGCACCCGGTGTGAGGCGTGTGACTTGAGCACTGCCGGAGAACCTACGCTCCCGTAACCTGGATGAGTGAGCCAGACGATGACGGAACCACCCGAGCCCGTAGTGGACCTCCGCCCCCGGCTGCGCGGGCACATCCACTTCTGGACGTTCTTCGGAGCCCTGGCCGCGGCGGCGGCGCTGATCAGCCTGGCGGCGGCCACGGTGTCCCCGGTCGCCGCACTGGCGACGTCGGTCTACGGCCTGACGGTGCTGGGCCTGTTCGGCGTGAGCGCGCTGTACCACCGCCGCTTCTGGAGCCCCCGCGCGTACAAGTGGATGAAGCGCGCCGACCACTCGATGATCTTCCTGTTCATCGCGGGCACGTACACGCCGTTCACGCTCTTGGCGATGTCGAAGCCGACGGGCTACGTGATCCTGTCGATCGTCTGGGGCGGCGCCATCGCGGGCGTGGCGCTGAAGATGCTGTGGCCGCACGCACCGCGCTGGCTCGGCGTCCCGATCTACATCGCGCTCGGCTGGGTGGCGGTGTTCGTGTTCCCGGAACTGGCGACGCACGCCGGAGCCGCGGCACTGGTGCTGCTGTGCGTGGGCGGGCTGTTCTACACGCTGGGGGCGGTGTTCTACGCCGTCAAGTGGCCCAACCACTGGCCTGAGACCTTCGGGTACCACGAGTACTTCCACGCGTGCACCGTGCTGGCGGCCGTGTCGCACTACATCGCTATCTGGCTGGCCATGTACGCCTGACCGGTCAGCCCCACCCTGCGGCGGACCACGAACACCGGATGCACGAAAAGCGCGGCCACTCGAGGAGTGGCCGCGCTTTTGGCAGAGGGACCGCGGGTGGCTGATGCACACTCAACCACCCACCCGCGAATCCTCTTGGTCAGGCCGTCAGCCCGCCGAGTTGCCGTTGCAGGCGACGTACGACGGGTTGTGGTCGACCGTCAGCAGCTCCACCGGGCCGTTCCACTGCCACGGCAGCAGGCAGGCGTTGTTGAGGATGCTGATGCCACCACCGCCGCCGGTGGAGTTGTTGTTGCAGGCCGCGTACGCGGGGGCGTGACCGGCGTGCAGGACTTCGAAGGGACCGTTCCACTGCCACGGGGCGGCGCACAGGTTGTCGCCGATGCTGATGCCGCCACCCGGGTGGTGGCCACTCTCACCGGCGGAAGCCGGCGCGGCAACAGCGAGCATGGCGCCACCGATGACTGCGGCTGCGAAGAGCGTTTTCTTCATCATGGTCAAACCATCGGGCGATCAGGGTCAGTCCTTTATCGACATCACCCGATGAGCTGGTCAACATCACCCGTAACGGCACTCGAACACGTTGCGCCCGGCGGAGTCCGGGGACCTGTGCCACGGTTGAGCGTCCCCCTTGCTCCTCTTCGGACAGTCAGCCGAACATGCCCGGCTGGTACTCCCCGGCCGGGTTGCGGACGATCACGTTCAGCCGGTTCCACGCGTTGATCGACGCGATCAGCGCGATCAGCGCGCCGATCTGCTCGTCGTCGTAGTGCTTGCGGACCGTCGCCCACGTATCGTCGCTGACACCCTCGTGGGCGTCGGCCAGCCGGGTGCCCTCCTCCGTCAGCGCCAGGGCCGCGCGCTCCGCTTCGCTGAACACCACCGCTTCGCGCCACGCCGCCACCATCGCCAGGCGCACCGCCGTCTCGCCGGCCGCCGCCGCGTCCTTCGTGTGCATGTCGAGGCACATCCCGCAGCCGTTGATCTGGCTCGCGCGGATCTTCACCAGCTCCTGCGTCGCTTTGGGCAGCGACGACTCCTCGACCGGCCGCGACGCCGTGATCAGGCGCTTGACGAACTTGCCGACGATCTCGTTCTCGAACATGTTGAGCCGCGCTTCCATGGTGTTCCCCTTTTCATCGTTGTGCTTCACCCCCTTGACGAGGTGCGCGACGGCGTTGTGACAGCCCCCGACGTGACGCCGGTCACGTGCACACCTTCGCGGCATCGCCCGCGCCGCCGGTCACGCCCGGGACACCCCGCTCCACCTGCGGCACCCATCCCCGCCTGGCCCGCGGAGAGCGCTTCAAACCACCACGTTCAGGGGTCACCCACCGGGACACCGCGACGGTTGCCGTGCTCGTCGATGCGGCCGACGGTGGGCTGACCAGGAACCGACGAGGGGAAGGAGCCCGACCGCGATGGCCAAGACCATGCAGCCCCAGGAACTCATCGACAGCGCCGTGGTCGACCCGGCAGGCAACAAGCTCGGCAAGGTCGGCAACGTCTACCTCGCCGACGCGACACGCCGCCCGGAGTGGATCACCGTCAAGACCGGCCTGTTCGGCACCAAGGAGAGCTTCGTCCCGCTCTCCGGCGCGCACACGGAGGAGGACGGCGTCCACGTCCAGGTCGGCAAGGACAGCGTCTCCGGCGCGCCGCGCATCGACGCCGACGGGCACCTTTCGCCCGAGGAGAGCGAGCGGCTCTACCACCACTACGGCCTGCCGGTGCCGCGCACGTCGCCCGACGGGCGCACGGACCGGGCCGGCGGCCGGGACCGGTCCGGAATGGACGGCAAGGGCATGACCCGCTCCGAGGAGCGGCTGAACGTCGGCACCGAGCAGGTCGAGACCGGGCGCGTGCGGCTGCGCAAGTACGTCGTCACCGAAGAACAGCAGGTCACCGTCCCGGTCCGGCACGAAGAGGTCCGCGTCGAACGGGAACCGGTCACCCGCGGCGAACGCGGCGCCGAGATCGGCGAGGCGGAACAGGACGTCGTGCTGCACGCCGAAAAGCCCGTGGTGCGCAAGGAAACCGTGCCGGTCGAGCGGGCGCGCCTGCGGACCGAGACGGTCAGCGACGAGCGGACCGTGTCCGGCGAGGTCCGCAAGGAGCGGTTCGAGGTCACCGGCGACGAAGGGGAACGGCGCCACTGACGGCTCCCGCGGGGGTGGCCGGTCCCCGATGCCGGCCACCCCCGCGGGTCACCACGGCAGGTTCAGGAGCGCAGCATCGGCGCCGCGAGGAACTGTTCCGGGATGGCGAACGCGTCCACCAGCGTGCGCGCGTGCGGGCGCAGCTGGGAGCACAGCCGGTTCACCGCCGACGTGACGGCCTTCGCGCGCGACGCCGTCAGGCGGCCGTGGCCCAGGAACCACGCCAGGTCCTCTTCGATCGCCGACAGCGCGTACAGGTCACAGACGCGCTCGAGCAGCGCCCGGGCGTCCGGGTCTTCGCAACGCTCGACCGCCGACGCGAACGCTTCCAGCACCAGCCGTTCGACGTGGACGCGGCCGGCGCGCAGGACGTGGTCCTGCGCCGAGTTGAACACGCCGAACGGGTCGGAAGCCGCCTTGCGGAGGCGTTTCGCCACGCCTTCGACCACGTGCTCTTCGCGGTCCTCGAACAGCCGGAGCTGCCACTCGCGACGGAAGAAGACGTCCGAGTCGGACCCTTCGGTGAGCGACTCGAGCGCCTTGCGCACCGACGTCCGCTCCAGGATCGTGCTGACCACCTGGTCGGTGAAGAACCGCGCCGTCGCCAGCGGCGAGAGGTCCTCGAAGTCCTGCTTGTAGCTGGTCAGCAGCCCTTTCGCGACCAGTTGCAGCAACACCGTGTTGTCGCCTTCGAACGTCGTGAAGACGTCGGTGTCGGCCTTCAGCCCGGGCAGCAGGTTCTCCGACAGGTAACCCGCGCCGCCGCACGCCTCGCGCGCGGCCTGGATCGCCGACGTCGCGTGCCAGGTCGCGAGCGCCTTGAGGCCGGCGGCGCGCGATTCCAGCTCGCGCTGCTCCTCCTCGGGCGCCGACGAGTCGATGTCGTGCAGCTTCGAGACCAGCTCTTCCTGCGCGAAGTGCAGGGCGTACGTCTTCGCCAGCGCCGGCAGGAGTTTCCGCTGGTGGGCGAGGTAGTCGAGGACGACGACCTCGTCGCCGTCCGGCTTGGCGAACTGGCGGCGGACCTCGCCGTAGCGGATCGCCAGCGTCAGCGCGCGTTTCGTGGCGCTGCCCGCGCTGCCCGCGACGCTCACCCGGCCGCGGATCAGCGTGCCGAGCATCGTGAAGAACCGGCGGCTGTCGCTCTCGATCGGGCTCGAATACGTCCCGTCCCCGGCGACCTCGCCGAAGCGGTTCAGCAGGGCCTCACGCGGGACACGGACATTGTCGAAGCTCAACCGTCCATTGTCGACACCGTTGAGCCCGGCCTTCGGCCCGCAGTCCTCGATGGACACCCCGGGCATCGGCGCGCCGGTCTCGTCGCGGATCGGCACCAGGAACGCGTGCACGCCGCGCGACTCGCCGCCCGTCACCAGCTGCGCGAACACCACCGCCAGCCGGCCGTCGCGGGCCGCGTTGCCGATGTATTCCTTCCGCGCCATGGCATCCGGCGTGTGCACGACGAAGCCGCCGTCCGCGAAGGTCGCCGTGGTGCGCAGGTGCTGGACGTCGGAACCGTGGCCGTGCTCGGTCATCGCGAAGCAGCCCAGCAGGTCGAGGTCCATGATCGCGCGCAGGTAGCGCTCGTGGTGCCGGGCGGTCCCGAGCAGCTGGACGGCGCCGCCGAACAGGCCCCACTGGACGCCGGCCTTCACCATCAGCGACAGGTCGCCGTAGCCGAGCATCTCGAACGACGTCACCGAGCCGCCGACGTCGCCACCACCGCCGTACGCCGGGTCGAAGCCGAGGCCGGGCCGGTCGGTCTCGGCGAGCGCGCGCAGCTGGTCGAGCACCTGGGCGCGGTGCGCCTCGATGTCGAGGTCCACCGGGTCCCGGAACTGCGTCTCGGCCATCTGCGCCCGCACCCCGCGGCGCAGCTCGGCCCAGCGGCCGTCGAGGACGGCGGTCAGCGCGTCCGGACCCACCTTCGAGGGCACTTCGGGGACGTCCACGGTTACCTCCGGAAAGGACGAGCGGCAGGCTTCCTACTCGTTGGTAGTAAGCCTGCCGCAGCGTCGCCGATCCCGCAGGTTCAGAGTGGCTTGCCGTTGACCGTCACATTGGTGAATTTGGCGTTGTCCACGTATTTCAGGGTGTTCGAGGTATCCGATACGCCGTTAAACGTGGAGTTCGCCACGGAGAGCCCGTGGATGTGAGCGTTCGAAAGCCCGCTGACGTCGAACGTCTTGCCGGCGATCTTCGTGCTGGAGCAGTTGCTGATCGTGAACGGGCCGAACGATGGGACGTAGCTGCCGGTCTGGCTGTTGTATGTGGACGTCACGTACACGAAGTTCCGCGCGAAGGTGCCGGAAACGCTGTCGAGGTTGATGTTCTCGGAGAACCCGCCACGCAGTGTGTTCGACTTGACGTACAGCGCGAACTTGGTGTCGCCCTTCACGGTGAGCTTGTACGCGTAGACGTTGCGGATGCCGCCGGTCTGCTCGCTGCCGCAGGTGATCGCGCCCCAGTTGCCGTTCATCACGCAGTTGACGACGACGAGGTTCTGGCACGGGACGTTCACCCGGCGGCCGTCGGCGTCCCGGCCGGACTTGATGGCGATGTTGTCGTCGTGGGCGCCCAAGTTGCAGTTGGCGATGACGACGTGGTCGCACGACTCCGGGTCGCAGCCGTCGGTGTTGCTGTGCGCGGTGCTGGGGTCGGTGCTGACGCCGTCGACCGTGACGTTGCGGCACAGCGTCGGGTGCAGCTGCCAGAACATCGAGTTCTTCAGCGTGATGCCCTGGATCAGCACGTTTTCGCAGTTGTACGGCTCGACGAACGTCGAGCGCATGGTGTGCCCGGAGCCCGGCACCACCCGCTTCTCCGGCGGGGTTCCCTTGGCCACCAGTGATTCCAGGTAGGCCCGGTCGCTGCCCTTGTTCCACGACGACGTCGCCGCGGCGTCGAGGGTGCCGGCGCCGGTCAGGCCGATGTTCTTCTCCCCGTAGGCGTAGATCATCGGCGAGTGGTTGACGCACTCGATGCCTTCGTAGCGCGTCAGGACGTTCGGGAACTTCGACGCGTCCCCGCTGAACTTCAGCACCGCGCCGGCTTCGAGGTGCAGGTCGACGTTGCTCTTGAGGTAGATGGCGCCGGTGAGGAAACTGCCGCCGGACGGCACGACGACGTGCCCGCCGCCGGCCGCGGCGCAGGCGTCGACCGCCTTCTTGATCGCCGCGGTGTTGTCGGTCTTGCCGTCGTTCTTCGCGCCGTAGCCGGTGATCGGGAAGTTGCGGTCCGGGAACGTGGGGACCGTCGTGTTCGCGACGATGTCGTTCGCCGCCGGCCACGGGAGCGCGGGAACGTCGATGCGCGGTGCCGCCGAGGCGACGGCCGGGAGCAGCGGCACCGCCGCCACCGCGAGCCCGCCCTTGATCAGCTGCCGCCGGGTGAACCTGCCGTCCATGGACACTTCCTTCACGGGAAAGACCTGGTGCGACGGCGGAACCGCGGCACGGACCGCGGGCACGACGAACTCTAGGCGGAGCACCCACCCGAGGTCCAGGCCACGCGAAGTGGGTGAAGGCCACCTTGAGGAACTTGAAGTTCCTCAAGGTGGCCTTCACGAACTTCGGCGGAAAGCGGGTCAGGCCAGGTCCGGGCCCTTCGAGCGCAGGTCGTCGACCTTGCTCATGGCTTCCCGCAGCTCGCCCAGCCAGCTGTCCGCGTGCTGGCCGACCAGGCGGACCGCCCAGGCCAGCGCGTCCGACCGGGACCGCGCCACGCCCGCGTCGACCAGGGTGTCCAGCACCAGGCGTTCCGGCTGCCGCAGGCGGGTCATCACCGGGGCCGAATGCGTCGTGAACAGCGCCGTCGTCCCGCCCTGGCGTGCTCCCCACGCGACCTTGCGCTGGTAGCGGTGTTCGGCCTGGCGGGCGATCTCGATGCGCTCGTCGCGCGTCTCCTCGCGGAACCGGCTGATCCGGCCCTCCTCGGCCGCCGCACGGGCCGCGTCGTCCGCGTACTCCTCGGTCAGCGGCGGCAGGTCGCCGACCACGATGATCTCCTCGCGGTCGACCGTGACCTGCGGCGCGCCGGTGAACCAGCCGTCGGGCAGGCGCCCGCCGAACCAGGCCGCCGCGTCGTCCGCCGGGGGCACTTCGGCCTGTTGCCAGCCGCGGCCGCCCTTCCAGCCTCGTCCCATGACTCCACCTCCGCGATTACATGATTACAACGCTACTGACGCTACGCGCGTTGCAAGCCATTCGGGACGACGTTCACCCAGGGCGATCAGAGCTGGGCGGCGAGGGCCTCCGCCGTGGTGACCGGGCGGTCACAGACGTAGCCGCGGCAGACGTACGCCGCCGGGGCGCCGTCGACCAGGGGGCGGCCGGCCAGCAGGGGGACGCCGGGAGCGTCGGGCTCGCCGGCCAGGACGATCCCGCCGCCGTGGATGCCCCGGGCGGCCGCGAGCCGCAACGCCGGGTCCGCGCCGGCCACCGCGACCTGCACCGGGCCGGCCCGCAGGGCCTCCGCGACCGACAGCCAGTGCCCGGCGAACCGCGGCACCCGCCCGGCGAGCACGCCGGCCCGCCGCAGCGCCTGCTCGGCCGCCTCCCGGTACCGGGCCGAGCCGTCGTGCCCCGCGAGCGCGGACGCCGTCAGCAGCGCCCCCGCCAGCGCGGACGCCCCCGACGGGCTGGCGTTGTCGCCCGGGTCGGCCGGGCGCTGGACCAGCGTCTCGGCGTCGTCGGCGGTGTCGAAGTACGCGCCCGGGACGTCCGGGGAAGCGAAGTGCGCCAGCGCCAGGTCGAGCAGCCGGGTCGCTTCGGTGAGCCACTTCGCGTCGCCGGTCGCCTGATGGAGGGCCAGGAAGCCGTCGGCGACGCAGGCGTAGTCCTCGAGCACCCCGGCGGATTCGCCGACGGCGCCGTCGCGCGAGCTGCGCCGCAGCCGTCCGTCGACGACGTGCACCCGCAACAGCAAATCAGCCGCCGCGACCGCCCATCCGATCCACTGTGGACGATCCAGGGCGACGCCCGCCTCGGCCAGCGCCGTGATCGCCAAGCCGTTCCAGGACGCGATCACCTTGTCGTCCCGGCCCGGCTGCGGCCGCTTCGCGCGCGCGTCCAGGAGCTTGACACGCAAGGCTTCCGGCAGGTCGCCGAACAGGCGCAACGTCGAAGCGCCCTCCTCGAAAGTGCCCTCGGGCGTGACGCCGAACAGCTCAGCGGCCGAGTCGTCACCAACCACCTCACGCAGCTGCGACGGCGTCCAGACGTACGTCAAGCCTTCGACGCCGTCGGTGTCCGCGTCCAGCGAAGACGCGAACCCGCCTTCCGGCGTCCGCAGGCTCTCGAAGAGGAACTCCGCGGTTCCGTTGGTGACGCGCCACGCCGTGGCCGAGCCGGTCCGACGCCAGAGGTGGGCGTAGAAGCGCAGCAGCAACGCATTGTCGTACAGCATCTTCTCGAAGTGCGGCACGATCCATTCGGCGTCCACGGAGTAGCGCGCGAACCCGCCGCCCAGCTGGTCGTACAGCCCGCCGCGGGCCATCGCCTGGGCGGTCTT
The DNA here is from genome assembly GCF_040640995.1 of Amycolatopsis sp. NPDC021455. Classification (NCBI taxonomy): domain Bacteria; kingdom Bacillati; phylum Actinomycetota; class Actinomycetes; order Pseudonocardiales; family Pseudonocardiaceae; genus Amycolatopsis; species Amycolatopsis sp. NPDC021455. The sequence goes on from NZ_JBFACT010000059.1 coordinate 21,790, forward strand.
GTCCACAAGGGACAGTGCCACCTGCGAGCCGGTCCGTTCATGGTGGCGCAGCAGGAACTCCAGGACCATCGACGGCGGGAACTTCGGCGCGCGGCCGAACCCGCCGTTGACCGGGTCCGCCTCCTGCTGGAGCTTCCCGACCGCCCCGGCGAGCACCGCTTCGTCCACAACGGACTCTTGGAGCGGCCCGGTCTGCTCGGCGAGGTGCGCGACGATCTGCTTCGCCCCGTCCAGCAGCTCGTCCGGCCGCTCCCGCCACGCTTCGGCGACGGCGGCCAAGAGCTGCCGGAACGACGGCAGGCCCGGCCGCGGCGTCGGCGGGTAGTAGGTGCCGCAGTGGAACGGCTCGCCGTCCGGGGTGAGGAAGCAGGTCATCGGCCAGCCGCCCTGCCCGGTCATCGCCTGGGTGGCGGCCATGTACACCGCGTCGATGTCGGGCCGTTCCTCGCGGTCGACCTTGATGTTGACGAAGTGCGTGTTCATCGCGACCGCGGTGTCGGCGTCCTCGAAGGACTCGTGCGCCATGACGTGACACCAGTGGCACGCGGCGTAGCCGACGGAAAGCAGGATCGGCACGTTCCGCCGCCGCGCCTCGGCGAGCGCGTCGGGCCCCCACTGCCACCAGTCGACGGGGTTGTCCGCGTGCTGGAGCAGGTACGGGCTGGTCGCGCTGGCGAGGCGGTTCATGGGTCCAGGGTCGCACCCGGGAAAACCGGGCGCGCGACGGCCGCGGGAAAACTCGCCGGGCCGCGGCAACCTTTCCGCGACCGGTGGCAACCAGGTGTTCGTCCGGCCACGCGGTCGGCGTCAGAGGCAGCGACCGAAAGAGAGCACCGACATGTCCCCTCGCCCACCCACGCCGTCACAGGCGTCCCCCGCCGGCGGCCGCGGCCGCCCCCGCCGGGGACGGCATCGCGGTCACCGGCTGTTCCGGCACCGGGGTTTCTGGGCGGCCGTCGTCCTGTCCGTCCTGACCGGCTCCGTGGTCATGGTCAGCACGGCCTCGGCGGACACCGTGGACCCGAAGTCCTGGTACGTGCTGGTCAACCGCACCAGCGGCCAGGCGCTGGACGGCTTCGCCTACGCCAGGAACGACGGTGCGGCGGTGGTCCAGTGGGGCCGTCTCTACGGGGCCAACCAGCAGTGGCGGTTCATCGACGCGGGTGACGGCTACTACCGGCTGCAGAACCGCAACTCCGGCAACGTGCTGGACGACTACCGCTGGTCGAAGACCCCCGGCTCCGCCATGGTGCAGTGGCACGACCTGAACGGCGCCAACCAGCAGTTCCGCGTGGAGAAGTCGCCGGACGGCCACGTGCGCCTGATCAACCGCTTCAGCGGCATGGCCGTCGAGGTCCCGGCCGGTTCCAGGACCACCGGGGCCCGCATCGCGCAGTACTACGACTGGGGTGGGCCCAACCAGCAGTGGCAGCTCGTCCCGGCCGGGAGTATCGACAGCTCCGGCAGCGCCACCGCGCCTACGACGCCCACCACACCGCGCACCAGCGCGGCGGCGAGCCAGGCCCCGAGCAGCACCTCTTCGGCGGCGTCGCCGACGTCGCCGGCTCCGGCCACCGACAGCGGTGCTTCGACGAGCCGGTTCATGGGCAGCAGCACGCTGCTCATCGGCGGTTCGATGAACGACGCCTCGGCGGCGGCCGCGCCGTTCGACGTGCGGTACAACTACGTGCACAGCCAGCCCGCACCCTCCTCGGAGTACTACACGGCGGCGCGGTGCAAGGCCGAGTGGTCTAGCTGGTGGGGCTGCTGGACCGGCGAAACCACCGCGCCCGGCTTCTACGTGACCTGGGGCGACCAGCACGTGGCCCAGGCCACCTACCAGGGCAAGCCGCGCCCGCAGAAGTATCTCTGGACCTGGTATTCGCTGCGCGACCTCGGGGATGCGGCGGGCCAGGGCGACGGTCCCGGCGAGGTCGTCGCCATCAACCGGACCGACCTGCTCACCCGCTACCTGAACGACTACCGCTTCTTCCTCCAGAAGATCGGCACCTCGCACGACATGATCGACATCGAGCCCGACTTCTGGGGCTACGTCCGCTCCCTCGGCAGCCCGCGCCAGGTCCCCGCGCAGGTCAAGGCCGCGAACCCGACGGACTGCGGCTCACAGGAGAACAGTGCCGCCGGCCTGGCCGCCTGCCTGGTGTCGATGGCGCACAAGTACGCGCCGAACACGGGCGCGGGGCTGCACCTCACCTGCTGGGACTGGGAGACCGACGTCCAGGGATGCGTGAAGGACTACGCGGAACTCGGCGCGAAGAACGCCGACTTCCTGGTCACCGACGTGTCGGACCGCGACGCCGGCTGGTACGCGAAGCCGGCGAACGGCGGCCGCAACACCTTCTGGACCGACCAGCAGGCCGCCGCCGCGCTGAAGTTCTACAAGACCATGGCCGAGTCGGTGGGCAAGCCCGTGGTCCTGTGGCAGGTCCCGGTGGGCAACATGGCGCAGAACAACACCATGAACCACTACCAGGACGACAAGGTGGACTACTTCTTCTCGCACCTGGCCCAGGTGGCGGACGCGCACGTCGCCGCCATCCTGTTCGGCGCGGGACAGCAGGAACAGACCACGGTCGAGACCGACGGCGGAAACCTGATCAAGAAGACGATCGCGTACCACAACTCCGGCGGGACACCGCTCAAGTAGCCGGCTGGTGACCGCGCGCCGGGAAATCCGGGCGCGCGGTCACCGCCTCCTCGGCCACACTGGGCCGGTGTTGCTGACCATCACGACGACCCGGAACCCCGCCACCGACCTGGGCTTTCTCCTGCACAAGCATCCGGAGAAAGCGCAGTCCGTCACGCTGTCGGCCGGGAGCGCGCACGTCTTCTACCCCGAGGCCGCGCCGGAACGGTGCACCGTCGCGCTGTTCGTCGAGATCGATCCCGTCGGGCTCGTGCGCGGTGGCGGGACTTCACTGACCCAGTACGTCAACGACCGGCCGTACGCGGGTGGCTCGTACCTCGCGGTCGCGCTGCGGGCCGCGTTCACGACGGCGCTCGCCGGGCGCTGCGCCGCACGTCCCGAACTGGTCGACGAGCCTTTCGACCTGGAGATCCACGTGCCGTCGCTGTCCGCGCGCGGTGGGGCCGAGGTCGTGCACAAGCTGTTCGAGCCGCTCGGCTGGCGCGTCACGACCGCGCCGATCCCGCTGGACCCGCAGTTCCCGCAGTGGGGCGAGAGTCGCTATGTCGACTTGCGGCTCGCCGGCACCCAGCGTGTCGCCGACGCGTTGCGCCACCTGTACGTCCTGCTGCCGGCCCTCGACGGCGACAAGCACTACTGGGTCGGCCAGGACGAGGCCGACAAGCTGCTGCGCGCCGGCGAAGACTGGCTCGCCGGGCACCCCGAGCGGACGCTCATCACGAACCGCTACCTCGAGCGGCGCCGCGCGGTCGTGAACTACGCGCTATCGCGGCTGGCCGAGGCGGACGACGTCCCGGCGGAAGCCGAGGCGCGGGTCACCGAGGTGCCGGACAGGCCCGAGAGCCTCGCGTCGCAGCGCCACGGCAGCGTGCTCGCCGCGTTGCGGGCCGCGGGCGCGCGGCGCGTGCTGGACCTCGGCTGCGGCTCCGGCGCGCTGCTGCGCGTCCTCGAAAGCGACCGCTCGTTCACCGAGATCGTCGGCGTCGACGTGTCGAGCAGCGCGTTGAACCTCGCGGAGAAGCGGCTGAAGGGCAGCACGCGCGTCACGCTGCGGCAGTCCGCGCTGACCTACGCCGACCCGGCGCTGAAGGGGTACGACGCCGCCGTGCTCATGGAGGTCGTCGAGCACGTCGACTCCGACCGGCTCCCGGCGCTGGAACACGCGGTGTTCGGCGTCGCGGCACCGCGCACGGTGGTCGTCACGACGCCCAACGCGGAGTTCAACCGGCTGTTCGAGTTCCTGCCGATGGGGCATTTCCGGCACGCCGACCACCGGTTCGAATGGACGCGAGCCGAGTTCCGCGCCTGGGCGGACGGCGTCGCGACCCGGCGCGGCTACGACGTCCGATACCTGCCGATCGGACCGGAGGACCAGGAATCGGGACCGCCGACCCAGATGGCGGTCTTCACCACCCAAAAGGAGGTGGCCGCGTGAAGCTGACCGTCCCCGACATGTCGCTCGTCGTGCTCGTCGGCGCTTCCGGCTCCGGCAAGTCGACGTTCGCGCGCACGCACTTCGCGCCGACGCAGGTGCTCTCCAGCGACTTCTTCCGCGGGCTCGTCGCCGACGACGAAAACGACCAATCGGCCTCGGCCGATGCCTTCGACGCGCTGCACTACGTCGCGGCGAAGCGGCTCGCGGCCGGGCGGACGACCGTCATCGACGCGACGAACGTCCAGCGCGCTTCGCGGGCGAGCCTGGTGAAGCTCGCGAAGGAGCACGACGTGCTGCCGACGGCGATCGTGCTCGACCTGCCGATCGGCGTTTGTGTCGCGCGCAATGCCGGACGGCCCGACCGCGACTTCGGCGACCACGTGATCCGGCGGCAGCGCGGCGAGCTGCAGCGGTCGCTGAAGTCCTTGGAGCGCGAGGGTTTCCGGCGCGTGCACGTGCTGCGCAGCGAAGCCGAGGTGGCCGAGGCGGAGATCGTCGTCGAGCCGTTGCGCAACGACAAGCGCGAGCTGACCGGGCCGTTCGACGTGATCGGCGACGTCCACGGCTGCGCGGCCGAGCTGGAGGAGCTGCTGGCCGAGCTGGGGTACGCCGACGGCGTGCACCCGGACGGGCGGACCGCGGTGTTCGTCGGCGACCTCGTCGACCGCGGCCCGGACACCCCGGGCGTGCTGCGCCGCGTGATGGCGATGGCGTCGTCCGGCAATGCCCTGGTCGTCTGCGGGAACCACGAGCAGAAGCTGGTGCGCGCGCTGCACGGGCGGAAGGTCAACGCCGCGCACGGGCTCGCCGAGTCGCTCGAGCAGCTCGCCGCGGAGAGCGAGGAGTTCCGGCGGAAGGCGCACGAATTCTGCGACGGGCTGATCGCGCACTACGTCCTCGACGGCGGCAAGCTCGTCGTCGCGCACGCCGGGCTGCCCGAGCGGTACCACGGCCGCGCGTCCGGACGGGTGCGCAGCATGGCCCTCTACGGCGACACGACCGGCGAGACCGACGAATACGGCCTTCCGGTGCGGCTGCCGTGGGCCCGCGACTACCGCGGGTCCGCGATGGTCCTGTACGGGCACACGCCGACGCTGGAGGCGGAGTGGGTCAACAACACGATGTGCCTCGACACCGGTGCGGTGTTCGGCGGGAAGCTGACCGCGCTGCGGTATCCGGAGCGTGAAGTCGTCTCGGTGAAGGCACACCGGGTCTGGTACGAGCCGTCCCGTCCGCTCGACGCGTCCCGGCCGCTGGGCGGCCGCGAGCCGGCGGTGCTGGAACTGGCCGACGTCACGGGCAAGCGGATCGTGCAGACCGCGCACCACGGCCGGGTCGGCGTCTCGGCGGAGCAGTCGGCGGCGGCCCTGGAGGTGATGAGCCGGTTCGCGGTCGACCCGCGGTGGCTGCTGTACCTGCCGCCGACGATGGCGCCGTGCTCGACGTCGTCCCGCTCCGGCTACCTCGAGCACCCCGAGGAGGCGTTCGCGGAGTACCGGGCGGCGGGCGTGCAGTCGGTCGTCTGCCAGGAGAAGCACATGGGCTCGCGGGCCGTCGTGCTGGTGTGCCGGGACGACGACGTCGCCTACCGGCGCTTCGGGATCCGCGGCGGCGGCGCGGTGTACACGCGGACCGGACGGCCGTTCTTCTCGGCTTCGCAGAACGACGCGCTCCTGGCGGACGCGCGGTCGGCGGCGGCCGGGCTGTTCGAAGAGCTGGGTTCCGGCTGGTTGCTGCTGGACGCCGAGCTGCTGCCGTGGAGCGTGAAGGCCGGTTCGCTGATCGCTTCGCAATACGCGTCGGTGGGGGCGGCGGCCCAGGCGGTGCTGCCGGCGGCGGTTTCGGCGTTGACGACGGCGGCCGCGCGCGGCATCGACGTCTCCGGCCTGCTGGCCAGGACGGCGGTCCGGGAGTCCACCGTGGACGCCTACCGGGCGGCCTACCGGCGCTACTGCTGGCCGACGTCGGGCCTGGACGGGGTGCGGCTCGCGCCGTTCCAGCTGCTGGCGTCCGAAGGGAAGGCGCACCACGACCGGCCGCATTCGTGGCACCTGGCGATGCTCGATCTCATGACCGGGCCGCGGTTCCAGCGAACCCGGACGCTCAACGTGGACCTGCTGGACGCCGCATCGGTCGCCGAGGGTGTTTCGTGGTGGGAGGAGCTGACGGCGGCCGGCGGCGAGGGCATGGTCGTCAAGCCGTCGGCGAACCTGACGCGAGGTACGCGCGGCCTGGTCCAGCCCGGGGTGAAGGTGCGCGGGCGCGAGTACCTGCGGATCATCTACGGCCCGGACTACACGCTGCCGGACAACCTGGAACGGCTGCGCAAGCGCGGCCTCAACCGCAAGCGCATGCTGGCGCTGCGCGAGTACGCGCTGGGACTGGAGGCGCTGGAGCGCGTCGCGCGGGGCGAGCCGCTGTGGCGGGTGCACGAGTGCGTGTTCGCGGTGCTCGCCCTGGAGTCGGACCCGGTGGACCCGCGGCTCTGAATGCGCCCCAATGAGGTTTTCTCACTGGCGGGCTGCGTGGGTCGGGCATGGCAGGCCACTCGGCCGGCTGCGGCCCGCTCATGTCTTGAACGAGTCGTTCAGGACCTGGGGTGTCCTGAACGACTCGTTCAAGACACCCGCAGCCCGCGGGATTCACGGCTGCCGCTGGCCACCGGAGCTCGCCGGGTGCAGGTAGCCGCGCGAGGCAACCCTCCTCACCACACCAGACATCGACGCTACTGAGAAAACCCCAATGTGGCGTTGGGTGCGCTCAACGCACCCAATGTGGCGTTCGGTGCGTCCAACGCACCCAACGCCACATTGGGGCGTTTGGGGCCGGCTAGTCGGACTTGGCCGGGGAGGCGCCGTTCGGCTGCTTCTTCTCCGGCTCCGCCGGGGCCTCGGCCTTGGCCGGCGGCTCGGTGGCCGAGGCCTCCTCCGCGGGCGGGTCGTCGAAGCTGGCCGGGACGCGCTTCAGGTGCTTCGTCATCGAACGGACCAGGAAGGCCACCGCGATGAGGAACAGGATCAGCACCAGGAAGCCGACCGGGGAGGACTTGCCGAAGTCCTCCCCCTGCCCGCCGTTGTCGCCGTTGCCCGGCTGCTGCGTCAAGACCAGGGCCGACGCGGTCACCGGGAGCGCCAGGCCGGCCGGCAGCGTCAGACTCATGTGTTCACCTTCTCCTCGGTGCCGTCGATGCCGGCGAACAGGTCGTCCTCCGGCAACGTGCTGTCGACCAGCGACTTGACCAGCTCGTACTCCTCGGTCGGCCAAGTCTCGCGCTGGATCTCCAACGGGACGAAGAACCAGCGGCTGTTCGGGTCGATCTGCGTGGCGTGCGCCTTCAGCGCCTCGTCCCGCACCTCGAAGTATTCACCGCACTCGACTCGGGTCGTCACCCGCTCCATCACATCGGCGCGGTCGGGGTCCCACTTGGCCAGCCACTCGGTGTACGGCGACTCGAGCCCGGCCTCCTTCAGCGCGGAGTCGAAGGCGATCATCCGGGCCTTCGAGAACCCGTGCATGTAGTACAGCTTCAGCGGCTGCCACGGCTCGCCGGCGTCGGGGAAGCGGTCCGGGTCCGGCGCCGCGTCCCACGCCGCCATCGACACCTCGTGGGTGCGGATGTGGTCGGGGTGCGGGTAGCCGCCGTTCTCGTCGTAGGTCGTGATCACGTGCGGGCGGAACTCGCGGATCACGCGCACCAGCGCCTCGGTCGACTCCTCGAGGGGCACGACCGCGAACGACCCCTCGGGCACCGGCGGCAGCGGGTCGCCCTCCGGCAGGCCGGAGTCGACGAAGCCGAGCCAGCGCTGGCTCACGCCGAGGATCTTGGCCGCGCGGGCCATCTCCTCCCGGCGGATCTCGGTCATGTTCGCCAGGACCTCGGGCCGGTCCATGGCCGGGTTCAGGATGCTGCCGGCTTCGCCCCCGGTGCACGTGACGACCAGCACCTCGTGCCCCTCGGCGGCGTAGCGCGCCATCGTGGCGGCACCCTTGCTCGACTCGTCGTCCGGGTGCGCGTGCACGGCCATCATGCGCAGGCGCGGTTTGGCGGTGTTCCTCAGCTCGTCGGCGTCCACCATGCTCCGAACGACTCCCCTTCTGCCCTTATTCCGCGACCCACCTGCGGGCCGCCCACCCAGCGGGCGGATACTCGGTGCGTACCCGCCTCTCCATTGTCCTCACGGGTACGACAAGAACGAGCAGGAGGCCCGGGTTGGCAGGCGGACCGGCGGAAACGGCAGCGCCCGTGCTGCCCGCGGGCCGGTACGGCACCGGGCGCGCGCCGACGTCGCGGCGCTGGCGCCGCTGGCTGTTCCTGGCCATCGCCCTGCTGGTCAGCGGCGTGATCGCGTGGGTCGCGTACGTCAACCTCGGCTCGGCGCCGATCGACGCCGAGCGCATCGCGTTCAGCGCGAAACCGGGCAACGCGATGGAAATCACCATCAACGTCACCCGGGACGACAACAGCCGGCCGGGCGTCTGCATCGTCCGGGTCCGCGACAAGACCGGCGCCGAGAGCGGCCGCAAAGAGCTCCTGATCCCCGCCGGCGCGAAGTACAGCAGGATGACCACGACGATCAAGAGCATCGGGGAACCGGTCACGGCCGACGTTTTCGGCTGCTCGTACGAAATACCACGCTATCTGTCAACCCCATAGCGGCCAACGGGGTGAACCGCGCGCCCAACCGCCCGGGGCGTGCGGAATTAACGGGCGTCGGCCTCTCGCGCCGTGATACTCTGACCCCTCAGCACGGCCCGCGACGGGCCGTGTTTTTCCTTTATCTCAGCCACGCGGGCACCTACGCCCGCGTGGGCCGGCTTGAACACGCAAGCCTGGCAGGCCCGACGAGGAGATGGTGACCGTGAGCGACACCAAGGTGACCTGGCTCACCCAGGATGCCTATGACCGGCTCAAGCACGAGCTCGACGAAATGATCGAGAATCGTCCGGTCATCGCCGCGCGCATCAACGACAGCCGCGAAGAAGGCGACCTCAAGGAGAACGGCGGCTACCACGCCGCCCGCGAAGAGCAGGGCCAGGCCGAAGCGCGCATCCGGCACCTCCAGGAGCTGCTGCGCTCGGCCAAGGTCGGCGAGGCGCCCGCGAACGACGGCACCGCCGGCCCCGGCAAGGTGCTCACCGTCCGGTACGAGGGTGACGACGAGGACGAGAAGTTCCTGCTCGCCACCCGCGAAGAAGGCGCCGAGGGCGAGCTCGACGTGTACTCCCCGGAGTCGCCGCTGGGCAAGGCCCTGCTCGGCGCCAAGGAGGGCGAGTCCCGCGAGTACGAACTGCCGAACGGCAAGATCCAGAAGGTGACCCTCGTCAAGGCGGTTCCGTACACCGACGCCAAGTGACCAATTCGGCCAAAGTAGGCCGCCCCTCCGAGCGGCACGCCACCATTACCACGAAGCCGTGCGGCCGTGGCTGTGGTCGGATTGGTCACCATCGGCACAGTCGCGGCTAGCGTGTTCTCCCAGGATCCACATTCTGGGAGGACTGAGTTGTGAGCACGGAACCCATCTGCCAGGCCTGCGGCATGCAGTACGCCGTGGCCCGGGACAACTGCCCGGTCTGCGAGGACGAACGCCAGTACGTCCCGCAGTCCGGGCAGCGGTGGACGAACCTCGAAACCCTCCGGGCGAGCGGTGACTACACCCCGCGCGTCGAAGAGGAGGGGCGGGGCATCATCGGCGTCGGCTCGACGCCGGGGTTCGCGATCGGGCAGCGCGCCCTGCTGGTGCGGGCGCGGTCCGGGAACTTCCTCTGGGACTGTGCGGCGTACCTCGACGACGCGCTGGTCCAGCAGGTGCGCGACCTGGGTGGCATCACCGGCATCGCGATCAGCCACCCGCACTATTACACGACGATGGTGGAGTGGGCGCACGCGTTCGACGTGCCGATCTACCTGCACGAGGCCGACGAGCAGTGGATCGGCAGGCCCGACCCGGCGGTGAAGCTGTGGTCGGGCACGACCCTCGACGTCGCCGACGACCTGCGCCTGATCAACCTGGGCGTGCACTTCACCGGCGGCACGGTCCTGCACTGGCCGGACGGCGAGGAGGGCCGCGGCGCGCTGCTGTCCGGCGACATCGTGCAGGTGATCCCCGACCGCACGCACGTCGGCTTCATGTACAGCTACCCGAACCTCATCCCCGAGCGGCCGCACGTCGTCCGCCGGGCGGCGGAGCTCCTCGCGGGCTACCAGTTCGAGGCGATCTACGGCGCGTGGTGGGACCGGATCGTGCGCACCGACGGCTACGAGGTCGTCCAGCGCTCGGCCAAGCGCTACCTGGCCCACGTGATCGACGAGGCTTAAGAGAGAGCTTTCACGTGAAAGCTCCGCGTCAGCCCCGCGCGGTCCGCTCCAGCAGGGGGCGGACCCGCGGCGGCACCGGCGTCGACAGCGCGATCGACGTCGACGTCCGCAGCACGTCCGGGACGCCGACGACCTCGTCGATCACCCGCTGCAGGTCGTCGTTGCCGCGTGCCACCATCCGGACGAACAGGTCGCCCTGCCCGGTCGTCGCGTGGACCTCGCACACCTCGTCGATCGCCGACAACGCCTCCGCCACCTCCGCCCGGCGGCCCTGCGCGATCTCCAGCACCGCGAACGCCGTCAGGCCGTAGCCCATCGCCGCGAGGTCCAGCTCCGGCGGGAAGCCGCCGAGGATGCCGCGCTCGGTCAGGCGGTCGAGGCGCGCCTGGACCGTGCCGCGGGCGACGCCGAGCCGGCGCGCGCACTCCAGCACGCCCAGCCGCGGCGAATCGGTGAGCAACAGCAGCAGGCGCGCGTCCAGGGCATCCAAGTTCTCCGGCATGCACAGATTGTCCATGATGACCGCCGAACTCGGGCAGACACTGGTCATCTTGCCCAGCAAAATCTTCGACCATTGCACATCTTGCCCCGCAAGCCGATCCTTCGAGGTATGACCCAGACTGCCGAACCGCAGGCCGCCCTCGACGACGTCAGCTACGACCAGCTGCGTCAGCTCGTCGGCCTCGTCGACCATGACGCCTCGACCGACCCCTTCCCGGTCAAGGCCATGGACGCGGTGGTGTTCATCGCCGGCAACGCCACCCAGACCGCCTGGTACTACCAGATCGCGTTCGGGATGCAGCTCGTCGCGTATTCCGGCCCGGAGACCGGCGTCTACGAGCGCAAGTCCTACGTGCTGAAGTCCGGCTCCGCCCGGTTCGTCATCACCGGTGGCGTGAAGCCGGACTCGCCGCTGCTCGACCACCACCGCAAGCACGGCGACGGCGTCATCGACCTGGCGCTGGAGACCACCGACGTCGACAAGTGCGTCGAGCACGCCCGCGCGCAGGGCGCGACCATCCTCGAGGAGCCGCACGACGTCTCCGACGAGCACGGCACCGTCCGCATGGCCGCGATCGCGACCTACGGCGAAACCCGCCACTCGCTGGTCGACCGGTCGCGCTACAACGGCGTCTACCTGCCCGGCTACGAGCCGCGCGAGAGCACGATCAAGCGGCCCGAAGGCGCGCCGAAGCGGCTGTTCCAGGCCGTCGACCACTGCGTCGGCAACGTCGAGCTCGGCAAGATGGACTACTGGGTCGACTGGTACCACCGCGTCATGGGCTTCGTGAACATGGCGGAGTTCGTCGGCGACGACATCGCGACCGAGTACTCGGCGCTGATGAGCAAGGTCGTCTCGAACGGCAACCACCGGGTCAAGTTCCCGCTGAACGAGCCCGCCGTGGCGAAGAAGAAGTCGCAGATCGACGAGTACCTCGAGTTCTACGACGGCGCGGGCTGCCAGCACATCGCGCTGGCCACCAACGACATCATCGCCACGGTGACGGCGATGCGCGCCGCCGGCGTCGAGTTCCTCGACACCCCGGACTCCTACTACGACGACCCCGAACTGCGGGCCCGGATCGGCAACGTCCGCGTGCCGATCGAGGTGCTCAAGGAGCACAGCATCCTGGTCGACCGCGACGAGGACGGCTACCTGCTGCAGATCTTCACCAAGCCGATCGGCGACCGCCCGACCGTGTTCTACGAGCTGATCGAGCGGCACGGCTCGCTCGGCTTCGGCAAGGGCAACTTCAAGGCGTTGTTCGAGGCCATCGAGCGTGAACAGGAGCGCCGAGGCAACCTCTGACACTTCTCGGCGAAGGCCACCATGAGGGACCTCCGGGTCCCCTATGGTGGCCTTTGACGTGATTCGGGAACCGCGGGCGGCCCGGATCCGTCAGTGTGGAGAAGCTCAAGAGGAGGGGCCGGGATGCCGGACAGCATCGACGCCAGCGACGCGATGATCGACAACTGGACCAAGCGGCTCGAGGAGAACGCCGCCCGGTACCAGGCGCTGGCCGATCGCATGCAGGGCCAGACGGTCACCGAGCGGTCGAAGGACGGCACGGTCCAGGTGACCGTCGATTCGCGCGGGCTGCTGAAGAACCTGGTCATCGCCGAGACGGCGGCCGGCAAGCGGATGGCCGAGGTGTCGGCGCAGGTGATGCAGCTGGTCCAGCGGGCGCAGGCGCGGATCCCGGAGCTGCTGCAGCAAGCCATGACCGAGACCACCGGCACCGGCGACCAGGCCGCGGCCGAGATCGTCCGCGAGGCGCGGAGCACCTTCCCGGAGCCGCCACCCGAGGCCGAGCCGGCGTTCCCGGAACCCGACCGCGTCCGCCGGTTCCTGCCGGAGGACACCGAGGAGCCGCCTCCGCCGGCGCCACCGCGGACGCCGCCACCACCGCAGCAGCAACCGCCGCGGCGCCGCCGTCCGGCCGGCAACGACGATGACGACGACTTCGGCGGACCGATTCTTTCCTGAGGGGGAAAACCGTGGCAGACGTGGAACTCAGCACCGACCTCACGGCGCACGCGAAGCAGCTCGACGCCATCGGTGACGGGCTGCAGCAGGCCGTCGACGCGGCGAACCAGGTCAGCATGCCGACCGACGCGTACGGCATTCTCTGCCAGCCGTTCCGGATGATGCTCGACCCGGTCGAGCAGTACGGGATCGACGCGCTGAAGGACGCCGTCCAGGCGATGACGGCGGTTTCGGGCAAGGTGCGCGAGGCCGCGGCGGCCTACCGCACGTACGAGACGGGCGTCGCCGACGACCTGAACTCCTCCGCGGGCGGCGTGTGATGCCGGAGGGGAACCCGCTCGTCGCGGAGTCCAAGAAGGACCCGGACGGGCCGGGGGCGTTCACGGCGGGCAACGGCGACTACGGCTGGGCGGGCGGCATCGGCATCGCCGAGTCGTCGATGGACGCGTTCAACGGGATCAAGGACGGCGACTGGGTTTCCGGCGGCCTGGGGATGCTCAGCCTGGCCGGCGAGATCGCCGGGGCGGCGATCGACCCGTTCGGGTACCTGATGTCGTCGGTGGCGTCGTTCCTGATGGAGCACGTGCAGCCGCTGAAGGACATGCTGGACTCCGTCGCGGGCAACCCGCCGGTGATCCAGTCCTACGCGGACACGTGGGGCAACGTCTCGAAGGCGCTGGGCGAGCGCAAGACCGACTTCGACAACGCGGTCAAGAACGGGACGACGGGCTGGACCGGCGCGGGCGCGGACTCCTACCGGGCCTTCGCGGCGGAGCATTCGGACGCACTGTCGGGCGCGGCGACGGTGGCGGGCGCGATCAGCACGGTCACGATGATCATGGGCCAGGTCGTGTCGTTCGTCCGCGAGACGGTCCGGCAGCTGATCGCGGACCTGGTCGGCAAGCTCATCGCGTGGGTGATGGAGGAGGTCTTCTCCCTCGGCTTCGGCACACCGGTGGTGGTGGCGCAGGCGACGGCCGCGATCGCCAAGTGGGGCAAGAAGATCGGCGAGCTGCTCAAGAAGCTGACCGACACGATCCGGAAAGTGTCGCCGCTGCTGTCGAAGCTGGTCGACATCTTCGAGAAGATCGCCAAGGTCTTCGGCAAGGTACTGGGCAAGGTCAGCGGCCTGGACGGGCTGAAGGTCAAGGAAGGCGGCTTCGTCCACCGGGTTTCCAAGGGAGAGGGCGGCGGAGTGCACGCCCGGGCCCACGGCGACGCGGACTCGCCGGACGCCGACTCGGGTTCCGGCCGGGACGCGGAAAGCGCGCCTTCGCACGCGGACGACGGGGACTCGCCTTCGGGGCACGGCGAGGACGGTTCGCCCTCCGCGGACGGCGAACCATCGGCGGCGCGGTCGGGCGACAGCACATCCCGCGCCCGCTCCGGCGACAGCGGGGCCGGGGATGGGGCGCCCTCGAATGCCGGGGATTCCTCGCCCGCCCACCCGGGCGAGAGCGCGCCTTCGCACGCCGGCGACAGCGGTTCACCCACCCACGCGGGCGAGAGTGCACCTTCGCGCGCCGGGGACAACGGCGGTTCGCCTTCGCGCACAGGCGAGAGCGCGCCTTCGCACGCCGGCGACAGCGGTTCACCCACCCACGCAGGCGAGAGCGCGCCTTCGCGCGCCGGGCACAACGGCGGTTCACCTTCGCACGCAGGCGACTCCAGCGCCCCACCCTCCCGCGCGCCTTCGCACGCGGGCGACTCGAGCCCGTCGGCCACCCGGAGCGGGGACAACACCCCCTCCCACGCCGGCGACTCCTTCGCCGCCCGCGCCGGGGACAACACTCCCTCGCACGCGGGGGACAGCAATCCCTCGCCCACCCGCGGCGGCGATGGTTCGCCTTCTCACGCGGGTGACTCCAGTCCCGCCCGCGGCGGCGGCAACCCGCCCTCCCACGCAGGCGACCCCACCCCCGCGCCTTCGCGTGCGGGAGACTCGAGTCCGTCGCGCTCCGGGGACAACAGTCCGGTGCACTCCGGCTCACCCAGTCACGCCAACGGTGGCAGCCCCGCGCACTCCGGCTCGGCACCCGCGTCACGCGCCGATGCGCCCGGCACTCACCCCGGCACCGACACCCCCAGCAGTGCCGCGCCGCCGCGGGTCGATGGGACCACCGCTGCCAGCGGTACCGCGCCGACCGCTCCGCGCACCGGGGATCCCGGGACCCAGTTCCCGTCCCCGCGTGGTGGGGACGGTGCCGCCTCCGGTATCCCGCCTCAGGGTGGCCAGCCCATGATGGGCGGTGGCATGCCGCCCGGTGGGGCACCCGGCGGCAGCGGTTTCGGTGGTGGTTCGCCGCGCACCGGCGGTGGTGCCGGATGGACCGGTACCCCGGGCAGCCCCGGGGCCCGCACCCCGCACGTCGACGCGCCCGGACGGCCCCGCCCCGGCGGTGACCTGCCCGAAGGCCGTCCGCGTCCGCGCACGCCCGACACCCCCGCGCCGGCTGCCCGCGGCTTCGGCCCCGGCACGCACGGCCCCGACACCCGTGCCCCCGGCCCCGTCACCCGGCCCGGCCACGCCGGCCCCAGCCACACAGCTCCGGGCGGACCCGGCCACAACGGACCCGGCGGCCCAGGCCGCACCGGCCCAGGCCACGCCGGCTCCGGCGGACCTGGCCACAACGGACCCGGCGGCCCGCACGACCCCGCGTCCGGGCCCGGCCCCCACGAAAACGGCCCCCACGAAAACGGCCCGGACGGCACCCCGCCGCACCACGGCGACTCCGGGCCCCTCACCCCGGACGAGGTCAACGCCCGGCACGCCGAGAGCACCCCGTCGGGCAGCTCCTACCACGCCGGCGACCCCGAAATGGGCGACCTGCCACACCGGGTGCGGCCCGACGCCGACGGGCGCTACACCGTCGACGTCCACGTCACCCCGGACGGGCACGCCCGGATCGGCAACCGGCTCTACACCCCCGAAGAATTCGCCGACATCCTGCGCCGCAACGGCGACTACGACGGCCGGCCCATTCGGCTCATCGGGTGCGACGCCAGCTCCAACGACTTCGCTCACCGGCTCTCACGGGAACTCGACACCGAAGTCATGGCGCCGACGAAGCCCGCGTGGACCGACTCGCACGGCCGGGTCTTCTCCTCCGACTACGAGATCGGGCCGGACGGCCGGATGCGGCCGCGGATCCCGCCGGACGGCGAGTGGAACACCCACCACCCGGACGGCTCCGTGCACCCCGCCGGGGAGGACGGCTTCACCCCGGACACGCACGAGTCGCACAAGCACGACATCGACGCCGACGACGCCGTGGAACGCGGGCGGCGGCCGATTCCCGCCGCGCCGGTCGAAATCGAGACGCGGCAGCCGCCGGCGTCGATGAAGGAAAAGATCAACGACCTCCACTACCGCAACAAGTACTACGACGGGCCGGACACCAACGGCGAGTTCAAGCGCAAGAACGCCGAGCAGTACGACCACAACGGCGAGCGCGTCGAGAAGATCCGGGAAGACACGGACAAGGAGCTGGGCGACCGGTTCGAGACGAAGTCCGACGACTACGTCCCCGCGCAGTACCGGGAGGACATCCCGGAGGTCGAGCACAAGGCCACGCAGGCGCAGAAGGACCGGGCGCAGCAGCTCATCGACGAGCGGGCCCAGGCGAACGCGCACGCACGGGACGTCGAGAAGGACTACGTCGAGCACCGCAAGGCCGGAACGCTGACCGACGAGCTGGAGGAACAGCGCGCGGCGGCGCACAAGGCCCGGACCGACTACGGCGAAGAGCTCGGCGAGCACGCCGCGAGCGACGCGGTGGCCGACCGGTACCCGCCCGAGCGGTACGACGTCAAGGAACTGCCCGACCCGGAGATCCACGGGGACAACACCCGTCCAGGTGGCGGGGAGAAGCCCGGCGCCGGCCGGTTCGACCAGATCTACGCGGTCACCGACCGGACGACCGGCGAGACCCGGCACGTGATCGTCGAGGCGAAGGGCCCGAACGCCGAGCTCGGCACCCGAAAGGGCGTCGACGGGAAAACCAACTACGAACAAGGACACCCGCTCTACGTCGACAGCGTCATCGCGAACATGCGCAAGAACGGGACGCCCGCGGAACAGGCGCTCGCCGACGACCTGGAAATGGCCAAGGAGCTCGGTCAGCTGGACTACTCGGTGGCGAAGGCCAGGGTTCGCGAAGAAGTCGTGGTCGGAACCGATGGACAGCCGGTCATGGAGAACGGGAAACCGGTGAAAAAGCCCGTGTACGGTGGCTACAACCTCAAGCACTTCGACATGAGCGTCACGACCCGATGAACGACGACAGGGGAGATCGTGCGTAGCGTCAGCAGGCACCCGGTCGACGAGGCGGCCGCCGGACAGCGCCTCAAGACCCTCGAACAGGGACTCGGGAAGCTCCCGATGGTGATCGTGCAGAGCCCCCACACGGGTGGCCTGCGCCTCGCGATGACCCGCTCCCTCGAAGAGCTGGGGCTCCGCCTGATCGGCGATCCGCGGGCGGCCTGGCTCGACACGTGGGAAGCGACCGTGCGCGCCATGCAGGCGGGCGCGGCCCTGTTCCTCGCGACGAGCCGGACCGAAGGCGAAATCGAGTTCCGGTTCGGCGAGGAAACCCTCCGCCGGGCGGCGGTCGGGCCGAACATGTACGGCAACGCGACCATGTGGCTGGACGCGTTGTGGCTGGCGATGATCTGCCGGGAACGGCCGCGCATCGACCTGCTCGCCTCGATCCCGCAGGACCTGCTGCGCGCGTCCACGATCGAGTACGACGAGTTCGTCTACTCGTGGGTGGGCGCGCTGCAGACGTACTGGACGCGCGGCGAAGGTCTCGTGGACCAGATTCTGAACGCGATGGCCGGCACCGACCCGGCCGGGCTCCGGCAGCTCGACCCGGACGCCGTCCTCCAGCGCTACTACCCGCCGATCGAGATGTTCTACCACCTCACCCAGCGGGACGACGCCAAGTTCAACGACGCCCTCTACAACGCCCTGGAGCTGCACCGGCGCTACTGGTCCACGGAGGAAGAGCGGAACAACCCGAGCGGGTACGTCGCGCTCGGGCCGCTGGCCATCGCGTGCCTGGCCCGCGACGCGGGCGTCACCATCGAGGTCGAGTCGGAGTACCTGCCCGCGAACCTCCTCGCCGGCTCGTGGGTCGGCGAGCACACGACGTGAGCCACCCGACGCCCGAAAGGATCCGGTAGATGAACCAGCCGCCGGGACCGGACCAGCAGCGCGAGCTGGTCCGGCAGATCGGCGCGGTGCTGACGGCCCAGCTGCCTCCGGGGTGGCGGCAGCTGCGGGTCGAATACCGCGCCGCGGGCCGGCACGTCGAGACCGACCTGCTGGTGACCGGGCCGGACGGCGTGCCCCGGCCGGCGTCGCCGCACCCGGAAGCCGTGCGGCTGCTCGGCGTCCTGCGGTCGGGTATGTACCAGCCCGGCCTGGGCACCTGGCTGGGCGCGATCCTCGTGTTCGAGCCGGGGCAGGCGCCGGACGTCGACTTCGTGCGGCCGGACCTCGAACCGCCGTTCCGGCGGCCGCCGCCTCCGATCGGGTTCCAGGACGAGCTGCGGTTCTTCCCGCGCGCCGACGAGCACATCCCCGGGTGGCTGCGGGAGCGCGCCGGGCTGACCCCGCCGGCCGCCGGCGGGGAAGTCCGCACGCCGCGGATCTACGACGGCCTGGACGCGTCGGGGCGGCCGCTCATCCGCCGTCAGCCGCTCGCCCCGGCGGAGGCCGAGCGGGTGCTGGCGTACCTCGACGCGGGCCCGGTCATCCTGGCCTCGCGCAGCAACGGCCCGGACGCGTTCGCGCCGGAGCGCACGGACGCGGTCCCGATGAACTTCCGCACCGACGGCGCCTGGGCCTGGCCCGGCGCGGTGGCGTACTACCTGCGAGAACACGGGGTGCCGCCGGACCCGGACCTCCTCGCCCACATCCGGGCCCGCCGCTTCACCGCCCCCGCCGACGTCCCGGAACCGGCCAAGGACCTGGCGCTGGCGGCGATCACCGGCGAGGCACCTCAGACGACCGTGTAACCAGCGTTCGTCAGGGCGACCTCGACCTCCTTGCAGTGCTCCGGGCCGCGGGTTTCCAGGGCGAGCTCGACGTCGGCCTCACCGAGGTCGAGGGTGCCCGAGATGCGCGAGTGCTCGACGTCGAGCACGTTCGCGCCCAGTTCGCTGACGCAGGACAGCACGCCGACCAGGGAGCCGGGCCGGTCCGGGACCCGCAGCCGCAGGCGCAGGTAACGGCCGCCCGCCGTCATGCCGTGCTGGATGATCTGCAGGAGCAGCACCGGGTCGACGTTGCCGCCGGACAGGACGGCCACGACCGGCGGCTCGAACGCGCCCACGTGCTGCAGCAGCGCGGCGACCGGCGCGGCGCCGGCCGGCTCGACCACCAGCTTCCGCCGCTCCAGGCAGAGCAGCACCGCACGGGACAGGGACTGTTCGGTCACCGTCACGACGTCGTCGACCAGCGACTCGACGTGCGCGAAGCTGACCAGGCCGGGCTCGCCGACGGCGATCCCGTCGGCCATGGTGGCGGTCTGGCCCAGCCGCACCGGCGCGCCCGCGGCCAGCGACGGCGGGTACGCCGCGGCCTCCTCCGCCTGGACACCGACCACGCGGACGTCCGGGCGCAGTGCCTTCACCGCCGACGCGACCCCGCCGACCAGCCCGCCGCCGCCGGTGGCGACCAGGACGGTCTTCACCCCCGGCACCTGATCGAGGATCTCGAGGCCGACCGTGCCCTGGCCGGCGATGACGTCCGGGTGGTCGAAGGGGTGGATGAACACCGCCCCGGTCCGCTCGCCGAACTCGATCGCCGCGGCGAGGGTCTCCTCCAGCAGCGCGCCGTGGAGGTGGACGTCGGCGCCGTACCCGCGGGTCGCGGCGAGCTTCGGCAGCGGGGCCCGCAGCGGCATGAAGACGGTGGACCGGATGCCGAGCAGCGACGACGCCAGCGCGACGCCCTGCGCGTGGTTGCCGGCACTGGCCGCGACGACCCCTCGCTCGCGTTCGTCCTCGGTGAGGCCGTGGATGCGGGTGTAGGCGCCGCGGATCTTGAACGACCCGGTGCGCTGCAGGTTTTCGCACTTCAGGTGCACCGGGCCGCCGTGGAGCTTGCGCAGGTCGCGCGCGTGCTCCATCGGCGTCACCCGGGTCACTCCTTTGAGGAGCTCCCGGGCGGCGCGGATCCGCTCGAGGGTGACGAGTTCCATGGCCGGGATGATGCCACTCAGGAACTCCTCAGGTTGACCGGACCGCGAGCCGGGTACCCTGGGTCGCGTCAACACGCGGTAAACAAGGAGCAACCATGGCATCGGGGAACGACGCGAAGACGGCCCGACGGGCTCGCGCCACCCGCTCCGCCGGCCTGCTCCCGCTCGTGATCGGCCTGGCGTCGGCGGCCGCGCTCACCGGAGCGGCGTACCTCACCGTGGACAGCGCCAGCTGCGGCCCGGCCCAGTACATCCGCCACGACAGCCACGTCGAGCTGGTCGGCGGCTGCGTCGACGGCTCGAGCCTGCCGTCCAACGGCACCCCGAAGAGCGGCGGCGTCGTGCACGGCAACTACAACCCCTGAGAAAAGTTTCGCCGGCCGGGTTCGCTGCCTGCGGTGTTACCCCGATGTTCCCCTGGCACGGCGATGTGCCTTCTTCCGCGGCCGGTGCGGGGTCGTCGATGATCAACGGCATGACACAGACCGTTTACGAGCCGGGCCGGGGGCCTGGCCCCGCCAAGCCCACCGAAGAAGCGGTGAGCCGCCTGCTCGGTGCCCACAGCCTGGGCGCGCTGGCCACCGTGAACCGCGCGGGTCACCCGCACGTGTCCACCGTCGCCTACGCGTGGGACCCGGCGGAACGCGTCGTGCGGGTGGGGTCGACGCTGGGGCGGGCCAAGGTCCGCCAGCTCGCCCGCAACCCGCGCGCGTCGCTCTATGTCAGCAGTGACGACCGCATGTCCTTCGCGATCGCCGAGGGGCTGGCCGAGGTGTCCCCGGTCAGCTCGGTCCCCGGCGACGAGACCGGCCGGGAGCTGCTCGCCATGCAGGCGCCGTTCAGCGACCCCGAGGACGAAGCCGCGTTCCTGCGAAACATGGTCGAGGACCAGCGGGTCGTCATCAAGCTCCGGGTGGACCGCCTCTACGGCGGCGGCCTCGACCTCGGCTGACCCAAGCGCCCCAATGTGGCGTTGGGTGCGTCTGACGCACCGAATGTGGCGTTCGGTGCGTTGAGCGCACCCAACGCCACATTGGGGTTGTTTCAGCCGAGGGCAGCCAGCAGGTCGTCGACCAGGTCGCGGCCGTCCTCGATGCCGACCGACAGGCGCAGCAGGTCCGCCGGGACCTGCAGGGTCGAGCCCGCCGTGCTCGCGTGGGTCATCTTGCCCGGGTGCTCGATCAGCGACTCGATGCCGCCCAGCGACTCGGCGAGGATGAACAGCTTCGTGCGCGACGCCACCTCCAGCGCCGCTTCCTCGCCGTCGGCGTGGCTGAACGAGACCATCCCGCCGAAGCGGCGCATCTGCTTGGCCGCGACCTCGTGGCCGGGGTGCTCCGGCAGGCCCGGGTAGTAGACCTTCGCCACCTTGGGGTGGTTGACCAGCGCCTGCACGATGCGCTCGGCGTTGTCGCTGTGCCGGTCCATGCGCAGGGCGAGCGTCTTGATGCCGCGCAGGGTCAGCCAGGCGTCGAACGGCCCCGGGACCGCGCCCGCGGAGTTGCGCAGGAAGAAGAACTGCTCGCGCAGCTCGTCCTCGTTCGTGACGACCGCGCCGCCGACGACGTCGGAGTGGCCGCCGAGGTACTTCGTCGTCGAGTGCAGGACGATGTCCGCGCCCAGGGCCAGGGGGTTCTGCAGGTACGGGGTCGCGAACGTGTTGTCGACCACCAAGCGGGCGCCGGCCTCGTGCGCCACACCGGCCAGCGCGGCGATGTCGGCGATGCCGAGCATCGGGTTGGTCGGCGACTCGCACCAGATCAGCTTCGTCTCGGGCCGGATGGCCGCGCGCACCGCGTCGAGATCCGCGAGGTCGGCGACGGTGTGCTCCACGCCCCACAGGCTGAGCACCTTGTCGATCAGCCGGAACGTGCCGCCGTACGCGTCGTTGCCGAGCACAAGGTGGTCGCCGGGGCGCAGGGTACTGCGCAGCACCACGTCGGAGGCCGCCATGCCGGACGCGAAGGCCAGCGCGTGCCGGCCGCCTTCCAGCGAGGCCAGCGCCTCCTCCAGCGCCGTGCGGGTCGGGTTCGCGGTGCGCGAGTACTCGTAGTCGCCCTCGCGGGTCCCGCCCACGCCGTCCTGCGCGTAGGTCGAGGTCTGGTAGATCGGCACGATCACGGCGCCGGTGCGGGGGTCGGGCTTCTGACCGGCGTGGATCGCGCGCGTCTCGAAACCCAGTACGGAGTAGTCGTCCACCATCGGTTCAGCGTACGGGCCGCCCCCGGCATTCCCGTCAGGTGGGATGGATCTCATCGCCGTGTCCACCCACGGGTGGCCGGCAGGGCCGCGAGCACCAGCAGGACCACGCACGGCGCCACCACGACGATCGCGCGCGGCACATCGGGGTCGATGCCCGTGGGGCCGCCCACGAGGAAGAGGATCCGCTGGTAGCGGAGCACGATGCCGACGATCAGCGCGACCAGCGCGAGGACCGCGGCGGTCAGGCACAGCACCCGGCCCGCCTCCACGCGCGCGAGCAGCGAGCCTCCGCCGAGCAGGAGCAGCAGGCCGACCACGACGTCGGTGATCTGGCCGGGGACGAGCACGTCCGACTGGCCGTAACCCAGGACGAGGCTCGCCCAGAAGATGCCCAGCAGGAACCACAGCCCGCCGATCAGGGCGAGCACCCCGGCCGCGAGCGCGGTCGCCGCACCGGGCTTGGGCGGGGCCGTGACGTCCACTCACCAACTCCGCGACGAGTACGCGCCCTGACCGGACAGGACCGGCAGCGTGGGCGTGCGGTAGCGCAGGTACCGGAACGTCGGCGGCAGGAACGCCAGCACCAGCACGAGCACCGAGAGCGCGGCGAGGCCGACGCGGTCGACCATGGCGAACCCGCCGTGGGTGAACATCGCGTCGGCGAACCGGGCCGGCGGCACCCCGACCGACAGCGGCTCGGTCAGGAGCGCGCCGACGGCCAGCAGCGCGCCGAGGCCCAGCAGGACGGCGCCCGCCGTCGCGCGGAACAGCGTCGCCAGCGAACCGAGCAGGAGCACGAGGCCGGCGACGAGGTAGCCGGCGAGGTCCGTCAGCACCCAGCCGGGCAGGGCGCCGAGGCTGAATTCGGCGGGCATGTCGAGGAAGATCTTGACCGGCACGTACCCCGCGGCGACCGCGGCCGGCAATCCGAGCACCGCGGCGAGAACCGCCGTTACTCCGGATGGCCGATTCGATGAATACGAATGCGAATGCGAGACCGGATATCCGTGCGGACCGGGCACAACTCCCCCATCGACGAGCGCGAGCGACGGCGCTCACCCTAGTCGGGATCGGCGTGAACAGGCCGGAAAAAGAAAGGAATTCGGCCGGACGGCGGAACCCAAGATCATTTATGTGCGGTAGTGGCAGAAATGCTGTCACGCGATTACCGCGAGTGCGCTACCCGGCCCATTGTCCTCTTCGGACAATGGGGTGTCCGGCGCGGAAAAGCAACGTGCCCCGGAGCCGAATCGGCTCCGGGGCACGAAAGCGCGTCTCAGGTCACCACTGCTGCGGCGGCTGGCCCGGCTGACCGGGCTGGCCGAACCCGCCGCTCGGCGGGCCCTGCTGGCCCGGCGGCGTGCCCCAGCCCTGCGGCGGCTGCCCCGGCTGCTGCGGGTAGCCCTGCGGCGGCTGGCCGAACCCGCCCGGCTGCGGCGGCTGGCCCGGCTGCGGGAAGCCACCGCTCGACGGCTGCGGGAACCCGCCGCTGGACGGGTTGGGTCCGCCCGGCTGACCGAACCCGCCCGGCTGCGGCGGCTGCTGGAAACCGCCGCTGGAGGGGTTGGGTCCGCCCGGCTGGCCGTACCCCGGCGGCGGGCCGTACCCCGGCTGCGGCTGGCCGAAGCCCTGGCCGGGCTGCCCCGGCTGGCCGAAGCCGCCCGGCTGCTGCGGTCCACCGAAACCCTGCTGCGGACCGCCGAAGCCCTGCGGCCCGCCCGGCGCGGCGCCACCGCCGAGGCCGACGAACGGCGCGGTCTGCGGGAGGAGCCCCAGCAGCCCGATCGCCAGCACGAAGACGCCGGCGATGAGGTAGAGCGCCTGGCCGTTGCCGAACTTCAGGTCGATGCCCCTCGGCAGGTCGATGCTGAGCTCGAGCATGATCAGGATCCCGGCGAGCAGCAGCACGAAACCGCCGCCGGCGGCCAGGAAGGACGCGATCTTGTTCTTCAGGAACGTGAACACCGCCGCGGCGAGCGTCGCGAGCGCCCCCACCAGGACGGCGATGTAGTAGATGTTCAGCAGCCCCGGGGAGATGTACCGGTTGGCGTCCTTCGCCGCCTGGATCTCCTGGTCGGTGGCCTTGCTGACCGCGTCGGAGTAGTCGGTGAAGTTCGAGTCGAACATGTCGACGAAGAAGAACACGAGCGCGAGCAGGCCGAAGACCGCCAGCAGGCCGGCCGCGATGTAGCCGAACAACTGCGCGTTGCCGCCCGGCGCCGGAGCGGCGCCGAAGGGCTGCTGGCCGCCGAAGCCCGGCTGCTGCGGGCCGCCGAACCCGGGACCGCCGAAGCCCTGCTGCGGCTGGGCGGGCTGCCCGAAGCCCGGCTGCTGCCCGTACCCGGGCTGCGGGGGCTGGCCGTACGCACCCTGCTGGCCGAAGCCGCCCTGCTGCTGGCCGAACGCCGCGGCGGGGTTGTCGGCCGCGCTCGGCGGCGGGGTGTACGGGATCGCCGGCGGCTGGGAACCCGGCGGCACCAGCTGGGTGGACTCCGCGACCGGACCGCCGACCGGGTGCACCATCTGGGTCGCGTTCGCGTCGACCGGCTGGACCACCTGGGTGGCGCCCGCCCCGCCGTCACCCGGCTGGACGACCTGCGTCGGCTCCGGCGTCTCCCCGAACGGGGAACCGCTCGGCGGCTGGCTCGGCTGCACGACCTGGGTGGGCTCCGGGCTGCCGAACGGATCGTCCTGCTGCGGCTGGGGGCCACTCGGCGGGCCCTGAGGTGGCTGGCCGCCACCCCACGGCTGGTTCGGCGGCTGCGGTGCACTCATGTGGGTCTTGAACCCCCTTGACGAGGACGCGAAAGTGTTCTACTCACGTCCACGCTATCGGATCACCCGGCAGGGCGCTCGTAACGCCCCTGCCGGGTCCGCCGATATGGATGTCTTCGGGTTCGGTCAGCGACCGGCCAGGAACCCGAGCAGGTCGTGCCGCGTGACGACCCCGGCCGGCTTGCCGTCGACCAGCACGAGCGCGCCGTCGGCACCTTCCAGGGCCTTCATCGCGGAGCTCACCTGCTCGCCGCCGCCGATCGTCGGCAGCGGCGGGGACATGTGCTGCTCGAGCCGGTCGGCCAGCTGCGCCTTGCCGGTGAACAGCGCGTCCAGCAGGTCACGCTCGTTGACCGCGCCGACGACCTCGGCGGCCATCACCGGCGGCTCCGCGCTGACCACGGGCATCTGGCTGACGCCGAACTCGGAGAGGATCGCGATGGCCTCGGCGACCGTCTCGTTCGGGTGCGAGTGCACCAGGTCCGGCAGCGAGCCGCTCTTCTTCGTGAGCACGTCGGCGACCGTCGCGCCCGAGGAGTCCGGCGGCAGGAAGCCGTAGGAGGACATCCAGGTGTCGTTGAACACCTTCGTCAGGTAGCCGCGGCCGCCGTCGGGCAGCAGCACGACCACGACGTCGTCCTCGGTGAGCCGCTCGGCGAGCTTCAGCGCGGCGGCGACGGCCATCCCGCAGGAGCCGCCGACCAGCAGGCCCTCCTCCAGCGCGAGCCGCCGCGTGGTGTCGAAGGAGTCGGCGTCGGAGACGGCGATGATCTCGTCGGCGATGTTCCGGTCGTAGGTGTCCGGCCAGAAGTCCTCGCCGACGCCTTCGACCAGGTACGGGCGCCCGCTGCCGCCGGAGTAGACCGAGCCCTCCGGGTCGGCGCCGACCACCCGCACGGCGCCGTCGCTGACCTCCTTGAGGTACTTGCCGGTGCCGGAGATCGTGCCGCCGGTGCCGACGCCCGCGACGAAGTGGGTGATCTTCCCGTCCGTCTGCTTCCACAGCTCGGGGCCGGTGGAGAGGTAGTGGCTTTCGGGGTTCTGCGGGTTGGCGTACTGGTTGGGCTTCCAGGCGCCGTCGATCTCGCGGACCAGCCGGTCGGAGACGTTGTAGTAGGAGTCGGGGTGCTCGGGCGGCACCGCCGTCGGGCACACCACGACGCGGGCGCCGTACGCCTTGAGCACGTTGCGCTTGTCTTCGCTGACCTTGTCCGGGCAGACGAACACGCACTGGTAGCCCTTGCGCTGGGCGACCATGGCCAGGCCGACGCCGGTGTTGCCGGACGTCGGTTCCACGATCGTGCCGCCGGGACGCAGCTCGCCGGAGCGCTCCGCCGCTTCGATCATGCGCAGCGCGATCCGGTCCTTGACCGAGCCACCCGGGTTCAGGTACTCGACCTTGGCCAGCACGAGCGGCTTGAGCCCCTTGGTCAACGAGTTCAGCTTGACCAGGGGGGTGTTGCCCACGAGGTCTGCGATGTGCTCTGCGTACTCCACGGACACCAGCCTAAACGGCCCACCGGTGGCGTTGTCCACTCGTGGGCGGCCGGGCCCGGGCGGTCGTCCGGGTGCGCGCCAGGAGTGACGGGTCGCGAGCGCGGGGTCGGACCGCCCGGCGGAGACCGGAGGCGGCCACCAAGCCGCGCGTCTACGCCGATACCGGCCCGAGGGCCGCCGCACGCTGAGCCGTCATCCCGTCCCGGAGGTTCCGCCCGGCGCCGGACACCGTGCGACACCCCGTCCGCGGGGTCGTGGACAGCCAGTAGGCGGCCCGGTCGGTGATCATCGCCACTTCACCTCCTGTGCCGTGGCTTGACGGCGTTCACTTGCTGGGACGATCCTATCGGCCCGCCGGTTGCCCCGGTTCGTCTTTTCGTGTCAATTTCACCCGGTCCCCGCGATCGGCGATCGGACGTTCTTCCCACCCCGGTGGCCAGGTTCTGGAAAACCCCTTTCGCGCCTCCGCCCCGGCGAGCCGAGCCGTCGACTTCTTGCCGAAAACGGCAGGACCAGCGAAAACGGCGCCGTTGAAGGATTCGCAACCGTCAGTGAAAACCGTGCCGCGGAAATCGGCGCGATCGTCGAAGTTCGCCTTGTTGAAGTCGGCTTTGGTGCGGAATTCGGTGCCGCGGAACGACGCCGGTCCGGAGAACCGCGTCCCGTAGCAGGTGATCGACCGGATCGAGCAGTGCGTGAGGGTGAACGCGACGAGCGTGGCCCCGGAGAAGTCGAGGTCGATGTCCGGCCAGAAGCCGCCGTCCGGCCGCTCGGCGGACCCGGGACGCAGGTGCAGCAGCAGGATCCGCTGGGCGGTCTTGCGGACCTGCAGCTCCTCGAGGTCCTCGTCGGGCTTCTCGAACGGCATCCGCAGGTAGGCGCAGAGGACGTTGACGATCGTCTGCCGGTGCTCTTCGTATCCGCCGGCGAGCCGTTCGAGGGCGTACAGGCCGGCGAGGCGGACCGGCGCCTTGTCGCTGCCCAGCTGGTCGGCGGCCTTGCCGTAGATCTCGGTGACGCGGCGCTCGGTGGCGTCGTGGTCCTTCTGCACGAGGTCCAGCTCGGCCGAGCGCTGCCGCCGCGCGGCGAGCAGCAGGGCGGCGGCACCCCCGGTGCCGACGACGATGTTGGCGGCGGTCTTCAGCGCGTCCAGCCGGGCGGAGTCCTCCGGACGGCCACCGCCGAGCAGGACGAGCAGCAGCGCGGCGGCGACCGCGGCCACCAGCAGCAGGCCGGCACTCCACAGCACGATCGTCCTGGTTCGCAGCACGCCGTCTTCGGTCCCCACCCGGACGATCCTGCCAGCCTCCGGGGAAGCTCACACCGGCTTCGGCTTTCTCCCGGGCCCGCCACGCGGCAGTATGTGAGCAACCGCTTAGTGACAGCCGATACGAGGATGTGTCCGTCATGCCCGAAGCCGTCATCGTCTCCGCCGCGCGCTCGCCGATCGGGCGCGCCAACAAGGGCTCGCTGGTCAGCATGCGGCCCGACGACCTGACCGTGCAGATGATCCAGGCGGCACTGGCCAAGGTGCCGCAACTGGACCCCGCCGACATCGACGACCTGATGCTGGGCTGCGGCCTGCCGGGCGGCGAGTCCGGGTTCAACATGGGCCGCGCGGTCGCCGTCGAGCTCGGCTACGACCACCTGCCCGGGTGCACGATCACCCGCTACTGCTCCTCCAGCCTGCAGACCACCCGGATGGCGTTCCACGCGATCAAGGCCGGCGAGGGCGACGTCTTCATTTCGGCCGGCGTCGAGACCGTGTCCCGGTTCTCGAAGGGCAGCTCGGACTCATGGCCGGACACCCACAACCCGCTGTTCGCCGAGGCCGAGAAGCGCACTCAGGCAACGGCGGAGTCGGGCACCGGCAGCTGGACCGATCCGCGGCAGGACGGGCTCGTCCCCGACGTCTACATCGCGATGGGCCAGACCGCGGAGAACCTCGCGCGGCTGAAGGGCGTCACGCGCGAGGAGATGGACGAGTTCGGCGTCCGGTCGCAGAACCTCGCCGAGAAGGCCATCGCGGACGGCTTCTGGGCCAAGGACATCACCCCCGTGACGCTGCCGGACGGCACGGTCGTCTCGAAGGACGACGGCCCCCGCGCCGGCGTCACCGTCGAGGGCGTCTCCGGGCTGAAGCCGGTCTTCCGCCCGGACGGCCGGGTCACCGCGGGCAACTGCTGCCCGCTCAACGACGGCGCCGCGGCGCTGATCGTCATGTCCGACACGAAGGCGCGTGAGCTGGGCCTGACGCCGCTGGCGCGGATCGTCTCGACCGGCGTCACCGGGCTTTCGCCCGAGATCATGGGCTACGGCCCGGTCGAGGCGTCCAAGCAGGCGCTCTCGCGCGCGGGGCTGTCCATCGGCGACATCGACCTCGTCGAGATCAACGAGGCGTTCGCGGCGCAGGTCATCCCGTCGTACCAGGACCTGGGCATCGACCTCGACCGGCTGAACGTCAACGGCGGGGCGATCGCGGTCGGCCACCCGTTCGGCATGACCGGCGCGCGCATCACGTCGACGCTGATCAACTCGCTGCAGCACCACGACAAGCAGTTCGGCCTCGAGACGATGTGCGTCGGCGGCGGCCAGGGCATGGCGATGATCATCGAGCGCCTTTCCTGACCCCGGACACGACGAAGGCCACCACGCTCGCGCGCGGTGGCCTTCGTCGTGTGGAGCGGTTATTCGTTCGTCTTGACGCACATCGTGGTGGCCGGCTCCGGGTAGACCGCGACGCGCGTGGCGTCGGTGCCCTCGCAGACGCTCTTGTCGGCCTGGCCGGTGACGACCTTGACCAGCTCGGCGTCCTTGCTCGGGTCCGAGCAGGGGACCTTCTTGTAGCCCTGGGTCTGCGAAGAGAAGTTCGCCAGGCAGTCGCCCTGCTTCGCGTTGATCATCAGGCACAGCTTGTACGAGCTGCGGCCGCTGACGGTGTAGGTGTCATAGGCCCCGTCCCCGGTGCCGGGGCACTGGTCGCCGGACCCGTCCAGCTTGGCGGCGATCTTCACGTTCGCGTTGACGTCGTTGCAGTCGGCCTTGCTCGGCTCGGCGCCGGACTTGAACTCGGTGACCTTCAGGCAGTCGCCGACCTTGGAGCTTTCGGGCGAGTTCAGGAAGCTGATGTACGCCACCGTGCCGCCGACGGCCAGGACCACCGCGAGGACGACGAGGCGGATCAACAGGGCCTTCGACTTCTTCGGCGGAGCCGGCGGCGCGGGCGGGAAGCCCGGCTGGCCGGGAGCGAAGCCCTGCCCCGGCGGGAACTGCCCCGGCGGCGGGCCGTACGGGCCGGGCTGTCCGGGCTGGCCCTGCGGCGGCTGGCCGTAGGGACCCGGCTGGCCGTACTGCGGCTGCGGCTGGCCGTAGGGCTGCTGCGGCTGACCGCCCGGCGGCGGACCGTAGGGATCGGGCTGACCCACCGGCTGCTGGCCCCCGGGGGCCGGAGGGGGAACGCTCACTGTGAACCTCACACATGTGAAATAAGAACCGACCGGCACATCCAACACGCAGGGTGAGCGCGGTCCGCAGCGGGGTCCACAAATGCACGAATTACCGACAGAAAAGGCGCCCCGCCGATTACGGAGCGCCTTCACTGCGGGACTGTGAGCCAGGTTACTCGCGCAGGTACGAGAGCAGGCGCAGGATCTCGAGGTACAGCCAGACCAGCGTCGTCATCAGGCCGAACGCGGTGTACCAGGCCCACTTCGACGGCATGCCCTCGCGGATCATCCGGTCGGCCTGGTCGAAGTCGAGCAGGAAGCTGAAAGCCGCGATGCCGATGCAGACGATGCTGAAGATGATGGCGATCGTGCCGCCGCCGCGCAGCGGGTTGAAACCGAACGCCACCGTGCTGATCAGGTTGAACAGCATCAGGACCGCGGCACCGACGACGGCGCCGACGATCCACTTGGTCAGCTTGGGCGTGACCTTGACCGCGCCGGTCTTGTAGACGACCAGCATGCCGATGAACACACCCACGGTGCCGATGATCGCCTGCAGCGCGATGCCGGGGTAGATCGCCTCGAACACGCCGCTCAGCGCGCCGAGGAACAGGCCTTCGGCCGCCGAGTACGTCAGCGTCAGCGGGCCGCTCGGCTTCTGGCGGAAGATGATCACCAGCGAGACGACGAGCCCGACGATGAGGCCGCCGAGCATCGCGCCGAGGAGCGCACCGGGGATCCGGCCGGTCTCCGCGATCTGGACCTGCGCCCAGATCGCCGTGACCACCCCGACGAGCAGCGCGACGCCGAGGGACATCCCCGTCTTGACGACGACGTCGTCGACGGTCATCGGGCGGTCGCCCTCGCCGGCGGTCGCCCGGCCGGGGCCGTACCCGGGCACGCCGCCCTGGGGTTGGTTGAAGCCCACCGGGGGCCCGTACTGCCCGTAAGTCTGGGTTCCGCCGGGCAGGTTGCGGAACGCCGGGTTGCTACTGGAACGCACCTGATCCTCCTGGATCTGCTGCTTCGTGGATCATCGCTGCATCGGGTTCAACGACCGCCGGGGACGTGCGGTTCCCGTCGAGTAAAGACAACTTTACTCTACGGCGAGACGCTGCTCACGGAAGACACGGGGGACACCGCGTACCACTAAGTTACTCGTGAGTAACTTCACGTCGCCGAGCGGTGGTCTGTGCCGTCACGATGCAGCAGAATGCCAGGGTCAGGGCGATGCGGCGAGAGGTGAGAAGACAATGGCGACGTTCTTGGTGACCGGGGCGACCGGACTGATCGGGCGTCACTTCACCCGGCTGCTGCTCTCCCGTCCCGACGACGACCGCGTGGCGCTCGTCGTGCGCGCGCCCTCGCGGGCCAAGCTGGCCGCGCTGGTCGACCAGTGGCCGCACTCCGACCGGGTCACGCTCGTCACCGGCGACCTCGCCGAGCCGCTGCTCGGCGTGTCCGAAGCCGACCGCGACGAGCTGCGCGGCAGCGTCGACCACGTCGTGCACCTCGCGGCCCTCTACGACCTCACCGCCGACGACGAAGCCAGCGTCAAGGCCAACGTCGAGGGCACGCAGCACGTCGTCGACCTGGCCGCGGACCTGCGCGCGGGCTGCCTGCACCACGTGTCGTCGGTGGCCGTCGCCGGCGACCACGAAGGCGTCTTCACCGAGGAGATGTTCGACGCCGGCCAGCGGCTCGTCACGCCGTACCACCGGACGAAGTTCGAAGCCGAGAAGATCGTCCGCGAGCAGCACGAGGTGCCGTGGCGGGTGTACCGGCCGGCCGTCGTCGTCGGGCACTCCGAGACCGGCGAGATGGACAAGATCGACGGCCCGTACTACCTCTTCCCCGCGATCAACCGGCTGGCCGGGCTGCCGGACGTGCTGCCGCTCGTCGGCCCGGACCTCGGCGACACCAACATCGTGCCGGTCGACTACGTCGCCGAGGCGCTGCTGGAGCTGGTGGTCAAGCCCGGGCTCGACGGCCACGCCTTCCACCTGGTCAACCCCGAGCCGCAGCCGGTCGTTTCGGTGTACAACGCGTTCGCGCGGGCCGCGGGCGCGCCGACCATCACCGTGCAGCTGGGCGAAGGCGTCTCGAAGCGGATCGTCGGGCTGGTCAAGCTGACCGAGCACATCCCCGGCGTCACCATCGCGCGCGACGCCGTGATGGAGCGGTTCGGCATCCCGCCGGTGCTGCTGGAGACCATGGCGTTCCCGTCGGTGTTCTCCTCGGCCGAGACGCGCAAGGCCCTCGCGGGCACGGTCGACGTGCCGCGGCTGGAGGAGTACGCGCCGACGCTGTGGCGCTACTGGCGCGAGCACCTCGACCCGTTCCGCGCCCGCAAGCACGGCCCGCGCGGTGAGCTGGACGGCCGCCGCGTGATCATCACCGGCGCGTCGTCGGGCATCGGCCGGGCGACCGCGCTCAAAGTCGCGGCGGCTGGTGGTGTCCCGCTGCTCGTCGCGCGCCGCCAGCACGAGCTGGAAGAGGTGCGCGACGAGATCGTCGCCGCCGGCGGCACGGCGTCGGTGTACCCGGCCGACCTGACCGACGAGGACTCGGTGCACAAGGCCGTCGACGCGATGCTGGCCGAGCACGGCCGGATCGACATGCTGGTCAACAACGCCGGGCGGTCGATCCGCCGGTCGATCAAGCTGTCGTACGACCGGATGCACGACTACGAGCGCGCGATGGCGATCAACTACTTCGGCGCGGTGCGGCTGATCCTCGCGGTGCTGCCGCACATGTCGGAGCGGAAGTTCGGGCACATCGTGAACGTGTCGTCGATCGGCGTCCAGGGCATCGCGCCGCGCTTCTCGGCGTACGCGGCGTCGAAGGCGGCGCTGGACTACTTCTCCCGGATCGCGGCGACCGAGACGCACGGCGACGGGATCACGTTCACCACCATCCACATGCCGCTGGTGCGCACGCCGATGATCCGGCCGACGAAGATCTACGACGCGTTCCCGACGAAGTCGCCGGAGCAGGCCGCGGACATGGTGATGAAGGCGCTCGTCGAGCGGCCCAAGCACATCGGAACCCCGGCGGGGCAGGCGATCGGGCTGGCGTACACGCTCACGCCGGGGCTCACCGACGCGATCGCGTACCAGGGTTTCCGGATCTTCCCGGATTCGACCGCGGCGGGCGGTTCGGGCAAGCTCAAGATCGGACGTGGCGAGATTCACCTCTCGCGCGCGGCGATGGCCTTGGCGCGGCTCTCGCGCGGCTTCCACTGGTGACGCAGCGTTTCGAGGGGTGCGGCCGTTCCGGCGACACGCGACACGTGTCGGTGATTCGTTAAGCCGGACGGCGGAGGCGGCGGGTGCCCGGGTACGGTCGGGCGCATGGTTCCTGAGCGCGACCCCGCCGCAACCGCCCTCAACGGCCTCCTCCCCCTCCGTCGTGAGTACACCCAGGCTTGGCACGGCTTCGACCGCAACGAAGTCCGCCAGTACCTCGACCACGTCGAAGCCCAGCTGCGCCGGGTGCTCGGCGAGCGCGACGCCGCGGTGGCACAGGCCGCCGCCGCGACGCGCGAGGCCGAGTCCGTCCGGCAGCAGGTCGCCGCTCTGGAAGCACGCGTGGAGGAGCTGAAGAAGCCGCCGGAGCGGCTCGAGGACCTCGACGAGCGGATGCAGCGCACGGTCACGCTCGCCCAGGCCCGCGCGGACGAGATCGTCAAGCGCGCCGAGGCGGCCGCGGAGAAGACGTGGGCGTCGTCGACCGAGGCGTCGACGAAGCTGCGTGAGCGGTACTCGAAGCTCGTCGCGGAGCTGGACAAGCAGGCCGACCTGCTGCACTCGGAGCACGAGAACGCGCTGGCGGAGACGCGGGCCGAGGTCCAGCGGCTGACCGTCGAGGCGGCCCAGCGGCGCGAGCTGCTGGACAACGAGGCGGAGCGGAAGCGGCGGAAGATCGAGCGCGAGTTCGACGCGTCCCAGGCCGCGCAGCGGGCGGCGCTGGAGAAGCACATCGCCGACCAGCGCACGGCGAGCAAGAACCAGGCGGAGCGCCGGATCGCGGAGGCGACGGCCGAGGCGAAGCGGCGCCTGGACGAGGCCACGGCGGAGGCCAAGCGGCGCCTGGACGAGGCGACGACCCAGGCGGCCCAGCGCACGACGGCGGCCAACCGCAAGGTCGAGCGGCTGGCGGAGATCCGCGAGCAGGCGCGCAAGAGCCTCGCGCTGGCGGAGGACATCCTCAACCGGAGCGAGACGCAGCTGGCGACGCTGCCCGAGGAAGCCGTGATCCCGCAGGCGTCGAAGCTGGTCGGGGGCGACACGAACGCGGAGTCGGCCACGACGCCCGCTGCGCCGGTGGTTCCGGTGGTCCAGCCGCCGATCCCGGCTTCGGTGAAGGCTTCGGTCTCGGCCCCGGCTGGGGCTCCCGCTCCCGCGCCGGCACCGGCTGGGGCTTCGGCTCCCGCTGCGGCTTCCGCACCGGCTGCGGCTTCCGCACCGGCTGCAGCTCCCGCACCGGCTGCCGCCTCCGCTCCGGCTGCGGCTCCCGCACCGGCTGCGGCTTCCGCACCGGCTGCCGCCTCCGCTCCGGCTGCGGCTCCCGCACCGGCCAAGCCCGCGCCTCAGGCGGCGAAGCCGGCCCCGGCGCCGAAGCCGGGCAGTGCGCCCGCGAAGCAGAACGGCCCGGCGACCAAGCCCGCGAACGGCAACGGCGCGAAGCCGCTCTCCCCGACGGGGAGCAAGCCAGGTTCCTGACCCCGGCTCTCCTGGCGTTTCGTGAAGGCCACCTTGAGGAACTTGAAGTTCCTCAAGGTGGCCTTCACGGTGTTCCGGTTCGGAGCAGCCCCCGTTTTCCACGCTACCGGTGGGCACCGACAGTTCCGGGGCTCGCGTAGGTGGGTGCCCAAGCGCCCCAATGTGGCGTTGGGTGCGTTGGACCGGACCACCGCCTTCGCGCCGTCCGCAGCCGGCGCGCCAGGAAGCGCGGCCCGCGCCGCGAGGCCGCCGCAGCTCCTTCCGCGGCGCGAAGATC
>NZ_JBFACT010000060.1:0-55963 GCF_040640995.1 Amycolatopsis sp. NPDC021455
CTGGCGCAACCGCCACTGCCACCCGAAGCGTCACTTCGCCGTCAACTCCAAGATCCGCCGACCGGATTACCTACCCAACGTTGCTTGATGCGGCACTAGCGTGGGTTCCGTGCGCCTGCTGAGGACACCGGACGACCGGTTCACGGACCTGCCCGACTTCGCCTTCGAGCCTCGCTACGCCGAACTCGCCGACCCCTACGGCGGCGTGATCAGAGTGGGGTACGTGGAGGCCGGGCCGTCCGACGGGCCGCCGGTGCTCCTGCTGCACGGCGAGCCCAGCTGGTCGTTCCTGTACCGGAAGATGCTGCCGGTACTGGCCGCGGCGGGGCTGCGCGCGATCGCACCGGACCTGGTCGGCTTCGGCCGTTCGGACAAGCCGGGCGATCAGGCGGACCACACCTACGCCCGGCACGTCGAATGGATGCGCGGCTTCGCGTTCGACGCCCTGGACCTGCGGGACGTGACGCTGGTCGGCCAGGACTGGGGCGGCCTGATCGGCCTGCGCCTGGTCGCCGCGGAGCCGTCCCGGTTCTCGCGCGTGGTCGCGGCGAACACGGGCCTGCCGACCGGCGACGTCGACATGCCGGCGGTGTGGCATTCGTTCCGGGAGGCGGTGGGGAAGGCGCCGGTGCTGGACATCGGACGGTTCGTCCAGTCGGGCTGTGCCGCTCCGCTGCCGCCTTCGGTGCGGGCGGCGTACGACGCGCCGTTCCCGAACGAGATGTACAAGGCCGGCCCGCGGGCGATGCCTTCGCTGGTGCCGTACCGCCCGGACGACCCGGCGTCCGCGGCCAACCGCGACGCGTGGAAGACGCTGACGGAGCTGGACTTGCCGTTCCTGGTGGCGTTTTCCGACGGCGACCCGATCACGGGCGGCATGGCGCCGGTGCTCCGCCGGGCGATGCGTGGCGCGCAGGGGCTGGAGCACCCGGTGATCGCGGGGGCTGGGCACTTCCTGCAGGAGGACGCCGGCGAGGAGCTGGCCGAGCACGTGGCGCGGTTCGTGCGGGGGTGAGCAGCCCCCGTTTTCCACGCTGGCGGAGGGCACCGACGAAAATCGGCGCCCTCTGCCAGACTCGCCCCCATGGACGGCGTGCTGACCAGCGTGATCGCGATATCCGGAACCTTGGCCGGCTCGAGCCTCACCTACCTGTTCGGGCTGCTGAGCAGCCGGCGAACCGAACGAGTCGCCCGTGACGAGCGGCTTCGGCAGGAGCGGATCAACGCCTACGTGGCGTTCGCGGGAGCGATGACCGAGCTCCGGCAAGCCGTGATCGCGAAGTGGTTCCTCAAACAGCGGGACGACGAGGAGAAGAAGCGCGCCGCGTACACGGAATCGGACAAGCGTGGAGCGGCCGCCGACCATGCCCGGCTCAGGGTGCAGATGCTCACCGACGACGCCGAGCTTCTTCGTCTCGCCGATGCCGCCTTCGAGCCTATCGACGGGCTGCACGACGCTTCGGATCTGACCACGCTGCGGAAGCACGAAGAACTGAGCCAAGCGACCCTGTCCGCGTTCATCGAAGCCGCCGGACGGCGGGTTCGGTAACCACGGAGCCCCGGGTTCGCCGGATTGTGACTACGGACGGCGGCGTATCGGGGTTGCGGAAAGGGCTGGGTGGGGTGCTGGTCATGCCGTCAGCGTGCCGTTCACGCCGGTGAGGAACCCTGCCGAAGCAGCCCCCGTTTTCCACGCTGGCGGAGGGCACCGACGGAATCGGTGCCCTCCGCCGGCGTTGTCCACAGCCACCGTCGGCGGACGGAGTTGTCCACAGTCGCGGGCTGCGGTGATGTCCGTGGCCCCGGAACTGTCGGTGTCCCTCGCTAGGCTGGAACCGGGGGCTGCTCAGGTGGCTCGACGCCGAACTTCTCGATCATGAACCGCCAGAAGAGCGGGACCGCCTCCGCCGCCGGACGGAAGATCCGGTCGTCGTGGCCCGTGGCGGATCGGTGCTCGATGAACGCGCCGCCCGGGCCCACGTGCCCCGACGACGGTGACCGGACCACGACCACCTCGATCGGCGGCTCCGGCACCGGGTGCGCCGTCACCACCAGGTCGTGCATCGACGTCAGCCCGGCCAGGCGGTGCTTCGCCCCGCACGCCCGCACACTGGCCGCGATCTCCGCCACCGGCGCCAGCTCCGGGTGTTCCGCCGCCAGCGCGTGGAACCTGGCGGCGATCTCGTCCCAGGGAACCACGTCGAAGCGGTGCGGCCACGCCCGCGAGTCCATGCGCATGCGGCCAGTGTGCCAAGTCCTCAGGCGAGCGCCGCGTGCGTTGCCGCCAGGGAGTCCACCAGGATGTCCAGCCCTTCCTGGGCTTCATCGGCAGTGAGGGTCATCGGCGGGCCCAGGCGCAGCACGTTGCCGTGCAACCCGCCCTTGCCGATCAGCAGCCCGCGCTTCTTCGTCTCCTCCAGCATCCGGGCCGCCGCCGCCACGAACGGCTCAGTGGTCCCCGGCTTGATCAGCTCCACGCCGATCATCAGCCCCTTGCCACGGACCTCGGCCACCAGCGGGCAATCACAAGCACGCAGGCCCGAGAGCAGCTGCGCGCCGCGGGCCGCGCAGTTCGCCTGGAGGTCGTGGTCCTTGATGTAGTCCAGCACCGCCGTCGCGCCCGCCATCGACACCGGGTTGCCGCCGAACGTCGAGAACGACTGGGCCTGGAAACAGTCCAGCACATCCGGGCGCGCCACCACGCCACCCACCGCGAGGCCGTTACCCAGGCCCTTCGCGAACGTCATCATGTCCGGCGTCACGCCGTGGGCCTCGATGCCCCAGAAGTGTTCGCCCGTGCGGCCCCAGCCGGTCTGGACCTCGTCCGAGATGAACAGCACCCCGTACGAATCCAGCACCTCCTTCATCGCCCGGAACAGGCCGTCCGGCGGGAGGCTGAACCCGCCCACGCCCTGGATCGGCTCGGCGATCAGGCACGCCACGTCGCCCGCCGTCGCCGTGTCCAGCACGTCCACCAGGTCCGCGACACACGCGTCGATGTAGTCCGCGTCCGACATGTCCCGGAACGGGCTTCGATAGCGGTACCCGCCGTGCACGTAGTTGACCTTGACCGGGCTCAGCGCCGACGCCGACCAGCCGCGGTTGCCGGTGATCGCGACCGTCCCGAACGACCGGCCGTGGTAGGAGTTCCGCATCGCCAGCACCTGGTTGCTGCGGCGGTACTGCGTCGCCAGCATCAGCGCCGTGTCGTTGGCTTCGCTGCCCGAGTTCGTGAAGAACACCTTGGCGTCCGGGATGCCGGACAACGCGGCGATCCGCTCGGCCAGCTCGACCTGGGAGCGGATCAAATACAGCGTCGACGTGTGCAGGATGCCCGTGTCGAGCTGCTTGCGGACCGCGTCGCCGATCTCGGCGACGTCGTAGCCCATCGAGTTGGTCAGCACCCCCGCGAAGAAGTCCAGGTAGGTGCGGCCCTGCGAGTCCGTCATCCGCCGGTCGTGCGCGTGCACGATCTCGATCGGCTCCTCGTAGAGCAGGGACATCCAGCTCGGCATCACTGCGCGGTGGCGGGCCAGCAGCTCGTCGGTCATTCGGACGCCTCCTCTGCGAGTCTCCAAGGAGTATGGGGAGGCCGTGAACAGCGCTTCAACGATCAGACTGTCGGGATAACCCGGTAGGGCCGCACAGTCTGTACGGACTACCCTCTGTCCTCGTGATTGACCCCAGGACTCTGCGCGAAGACCCGGAAGCCGTGCGCGCGTCGCAGCGCGCCCGTGGCGAGGACGAAGGAGTGGTCGACAAGCTGCTCTCCCTCGACTCCCGGCGCCGGTCCTCGATCGCGGCCGCCGACAAGCTGCGCAACGAGCAGAAGCTCCTGGGCAAGCAGATCCCGAAGGCGCCGCCGGAGGAGAAGCAGCGGCTGCTGGCCACGGCCAAGGAGCTCGCCGCGCAGGTCAAGGCCGCCGAAGCCGAGCAGAACACCGCGTCGGAGGAGTTCGACCAGCTCTTCCGCACCGTGGCGAACCTCGTCCACCCGGACGCGCCGGTCGGCGGCGAGGACGACTACGCCGTCGTCAAGCACGTCGGCGAGCCGACGAAGCTCGGCTTCACCCCGAAGGACCACCTCGAGCTGCTCGAAGGCCTCGGCGGCGTCGACATGGAACGCGGCGCGAAGGTCTCGGGCTCGCGGTTCTACTTCCTCACCGGCGTCGGCGCGCAGCTGCAGCTCGGCCTGCTCAACATGGCCATCGCGCAGGCGCTCGAAAACGGCTTCACGCCGATGATCACGCCGTCGCTGGTGCGCCCGGAGATCATGGCCGGCACCGGCTTCCTCGGGCAGCACTCGAGCGAGATCTACCACCTCGAGGACGACGACCTCTACCTCGTCGGCACGTCGGAGGTGCCGCTGGCCGGCTTCCACTCCGACGAGATCCTCGACCTGACCGACGCCAAGCGGTACGCGGGCTGGTCGTCCTGCTACCGCCGCGAGGCCGGCTCGTACGGCAAGGACACCCGCGGCATCATCCGCGTCCACCAGTTCGACAAGGTGGAGATGTTCGTCTACGCCAAGCCGGAGGACGCCGAGGCGGAGCACGCGCGGCTGCTCGGCTGGGAAGAGGAGATGCTGGCGAAGATCGAGGTGCCCTACCGGGTGATCGACACCGCGACCGGCGACCTCGGCACCTCCGCGCACCGCAAGTTCGACTGCGAGGCGTGGATCCCGACGCAGGAGACCTACCGAGAGCTGACCTCGACGTCGAACTGCACGACGTTCCAGGCCCGCCGCCTCTCGGTCCGCTACCGCGACGAGAACGGCAAGCCGCAGATCGCCGCGACGCTCAACGGCACCCTGGCCACCACCCGCTGGATCGTCGCGATCGTCGAGAACCACCAGCAGGAAGACGGCTCGGTCCGCGTGCCCGAGGCGCTGCGCCCGTTCGTCGGCGGCAAGGAAGTCCTCACCCCCCGCTGAATCGGGCGGATCCGCGGTGCTGCTCCGTTCGTCCCAGTACAGTCCGGGCCGAACGGGAGGACTCATGCGGATGAAGTGGCAGGTCGGGGCGGTCTTGGCGGCCGTGACCGTGGTGACCGGCTGCGCGGTCACCGTCGGCGGCTCGGCGTCGCCGGTGCCCGGTCAGGGGCCGGTGGCCGAGGCCGCCGACGCCTGCTCGCTGCTGAGCCCGGACCAGGTCGAAGCCCTCGGCTACCGGAACCCGGGCCACTCGGTGAAGGCGAAGAAGGAGACCGAGCAGCCGCCGATGTGCCTGTGGAACAGCAAGGACGACGCCGACCCCTCGTCCGTGCTCAACGTCGGCATGACGACGGACATCAACCTGGACGACTACCTGTCGGGCGCGCTTCCGAAGTCGTCGCCCCAGCAGCTCGGCGGTCTCAGCTGGACGCAGTACGCGTCCGTCATCGGCGACGACTGCGTCATGTACACGGTGCTCGGCACGAAGTCCTTCGCGTACGTCAGCGTGTCCGGGCCGCCGATCGAGAAGGCGTGCGAGCTGACGAAAGCGGCCATTCCGCAGGTCGCCGAGCACCTGCCGGGCGGCAGGCCCGCGCCGTCGATCACGCCGTCGAGCTCGTCGAAGCCGGAGCCGGGCGGGCCGCTGCTGTCGGTGGACCCGTGCTCGCTGCTGAAGCCCGGCCAGGTGGCGCAGCTGAAGGACATCGCACCCGACGGCAAGAAGGACACCTCGTCCACGGTCCCGAACGCGACCTACTGCCTGTGGGACGACACCGACGGCGACGACGGCCAGAAGGCGTTCGAGGTCTGGCTCGGCCCGAGCACGCCGGCCGGGGACTGGCCGGGCGTGAAAGGCATCCAGCCGACCGAAACCGTCGACGTCGGCGGCAAGAAGTGGGGCGTGTTCCCGAACAAGGGCGGCCTGCGGGTCACCTGCGGCGCGACCCTGGCCGTCACCGAGACGTCGTCGGTGCAGGTGGTCAGCGGGTTCATCGGCGACGACACCAAGACGTGCGACCTCGTGAAGCAGGGCTTGCCGCTGGTGACCGCGAACCTGCCGGGTTAGCTGTCCGAAGACACCTGGTCCGCGATGTGGCGCGCGATCTCGAGCGCGCTCGTCGCGGCCGGCGACGGCGCGTTCAGGACGTGCACCTGGTCGCGGGCGGTCTCGATGAGGAAGTCGTCGACGAGCGAGCCGTCGCGGCGCATCGCCTGGGCGCGCACGCCGGAGCCGTGGCGGACGATGTCGGCTTCGGTGACGGCCGGGACGAGCCGGGCGAGGCTCGCGGCGAACCGCTTCTTCGAGAACGACCGCCGGACCTCGTCGAGCCCGGTCGGGAACGCGTACTTGCGCGCGAGCCGCCAGATTCCCGGGAAGGCCGCGACCTCGGCGACGTCCTTCGCGGAGAAGTCGGCCCAGCGGTAGCCCTCGCGGCGCAACGCGAGCACGGCGTTCGGGCCGGCGTGGACACTGCCGTCGAGCATGCGGGTGAGGTGCACGCCGAGGAACGGCAGCGTCGGGTCCGGCACCGGGTAGATCAGGCCCTTGACCAGGTGCCGCCGGTCCGGCTTGAGCTCGTAGTACTCGCCGCGGAAGGGCACGATCCGCGCGGACGGCGTCAGCCCGGCCAGCCGCGCGACGCGGTCGGAGTGCAGGCCCGCGCAGTTGACGAGCCCGTCGGCGACGACGACGTCGCTGCCCGTGGCGACCTCGACGCCGCCGTTGGCGCGAGCGCGGATCGCCACCGCGGGACTGTTCAGCCGCAGGTCGACGCCGGCCTCGTCGAGCAGCCGGACGAGCGCCGCGCAGACGCCGGGGAAGTCGATGATCCCGGTCGACTCGACCCGCAGCGCGGCGACGCAGGCCACCTCGGGCTCGTACTCACGGGCTTCGGCGGGGGAGATCTTCTTCGCCGGGACGCCGTTCGCCTCGGCCCGTTCGGCGAGGGTCTCGAGGGCGGGGATCTCCTTCTCGTCGGTGGCGACGACGAGCTTCCCGCACACCTCGACGGGCACGCCGTACTGGCGCGCGAAGTCGACGATGGACCGGTTCCCGGCGACCGACATCCGCGCCTTGAAGGAGCCCGGCTTGTAGTAGAGCCCGGCGTGGACGACGTTCGAGTTGTGCCCGGTCTGGTGCGCCGCCCAGTGGGACTCCTTCTCCAGCACGGTGACGTCCAGTCCGCGCCTGGTCAGCTCCCAGGCCACGGCCAGACCGACGATCCCGCCCCCGACGACTACGACGTTGCGCACGATCGACCAGGCTACGCGAGCGGGGAAGGGGAAGGATCAGCGGCTGAGCCGGTCACCTCCGCCAGCCCGGCCGTGGTCAGCGCTTTCTGGGCACTCATCCCCAAGCCGGCGCCGTAGGCGTGCTCGAATCCCGCCGCCCCCAGCGACTCGCGCACGCGGGCCCGCACCGCCGAGGTGTCGAGGTCGCC
This sequence comes from Amycolatopsis sp. NPDC021455, assembly GCF_040640995.1. Classification (NCBI taxonomy): domain Bacteria; kingdom Bacillati; phylum Actinomycetota; class Actinomycetes; order Pseudonocardiales; family Pseudonocardiaceae; genus Amycolatopsis; species Amycolatopsis sp. NPDC021455. The sequence continues at coordinate 7,375 of NZ_JBFACT010000060.1, forward strand.
GGCGATCGGCGTCCCGCGCATCCCCGCCGCCGCGCCCAGCAGCACCGCCGCCCGCGCCGGCTCGGCCGCGGCTCCCGCCAAGCCCTCCAACGCGGACGCCACCACGTCACTCGCGTGCCGCTGACGGCCCAGCACCAACGCGTCGCGGTGCCACGCGGCCGCTTCGGCGGCCCGGCCTTCCGCCAGCGCGAGCCAGCCCAGGGAGACCAACGCCATCGCCCGGACCGTCTCCGCCGAGAACGAGCCGGCCCGGCACTCCGCCAACGCGCGCTCGCACCACTCCCGCGCCGTCGCCGGATCGCCTTCGTGACGGGCCAGGTTCGCCAGCCCGACGTACGCCGCCGCGCGCGACTCCGGCATTCCCGTGCGACGGGCCGTCGCCGCCGCCAGTTCGTAGTCCCGGCGGGCACCGGCGAAGTCACCGGACAGCAGCCGCGTCCCGGCGCGGCGGACGATGAGATCCGCGACGTCGTCCATCGCGCCGATCTCGTGCATCAGGCCCAGTGCCTCGTCCATCATCGGCAGGGCGGCGTCGTACTCGCCGCGCCAGGTCAGCAGCTGCGACAGGTGGTCGAGCGCCATCGACAGGCCCCACCGCTCGCCCAGCGCCCGGAACTGCGCCGCCCCTTCGCGCAGCCCTTCCTCGGCCGCGGCCAGGTCGCCCGTCGTCATCCCCCGCAGGCCCATCCCCATCGGCAGCAGTGCCCAAATCCACGGGTCGCCGTGGGCCAGCAGCGCTTCGCCGCGGCCGAGCAGCTGCTCGTCGTCATCCGGCGGGCCGGCGACCACGCCCAGCAGCATCACCAGGATCGGGTTCCGGGGTGCCCAGTCCACGTCCACCGCGTACCGGTGGACCATCGGCAGGTACTGCTCCAGGGACTCGTCCGGCTGCCCGGACAGCGCCCCGAGGACGCACACCAGGAACTCTTCGACGTACTCCTCGCGCAGGTCCGGCGAGCACCGCGAGACGACCGCCTGCGACAGCCCGGCGCCCTCGAACCGCCGCCCGCGCATCCACCAGTACATCGCCAGCGGCGGCACGAGCCGCAGGGCGAGCGTGACGTCGTTTTCGGTCGCCCAGCGCAGGGCGGCCAGGAGGTTGTCGTACTCGGCGTCGATCCGCGCCAACCAGTCCAGCTGGGCCGCCGTCCGCAGCATCGGGTCCGCTTCTTCGGCGAAGCGCAGGAAGTACTCGGCGTGCGCGCGGTGGAACGTCGTCGTTTCGCCCGCTTCGGCGAGCTTTTCCGCGCCGAACGCGCGGATCGTCTCCAGCATCCGGAACCGCCCGCCGACGGCCTCCACCAGCGACTTGTCGGCCAGTTCGAACAGCAGGCCGTCGTCTGCGCCGCACACTTCGGCGGCGGCCGCGGTGGTCGCGCCGCCGGAAAACACCGTCAGTCTCCTGGCCAGCTCGCGCTCCTCGGCGCCGAGGAGGTCCCAGCTCCACTCGACGACGCCGCGCAACGAGCGGTGCCGCGCCTCCGCCGTCCGGCTGCCGCGGGCGAGGAGCCGGAAGCGGTCGTCGAGCCGGACGGCGATCTCGCCGAGCGGCAGGGTCCGGACGCGCGCCGCGGCCAGCTCCAGGGCCAGCGGCAGGCCGTCGAGGGCCGCGCAGATGTGCTGGACGTCGCCGATCGTCGAGTCGTCGACCGCGAACGCGGGGTCGCTCGCGGCCGCGCGATCGGCGAAGAGCCGGATCGCCGGGAACGCGAGAGCCCGCGCGGCGGGCGTCCCGGGCGGCGGGACGGCCAGCCGCGGCACCGGCGCCAGCTGCTCGCCGGTGATGCCGAGCGGCTCGCGGCTGGTCGCGAGCACCCGAAGACCCGGGCACGCGGCGAGCAGCCGCGCGGTCAGCCGGGCCGCGACGTCGACGACGTGCTCGCAGTTGTCGAGCACCAGCAGCACCGAACGGTCGCGCAACGCGGACGCCAGCCGCTCGACGGGCTCCTGCGGGCCACCGCGTGCGTTCTCGCGCAGACCGAGCGCGGTCACCACCGCGCCGACGACGTCGGCGCTCCCGTGCGGCGCGAGCTCGACGAACGCCACTGCCCCCGCTTCGGCCGCGGCGATCTCGACGGCCAGCCGGGTCTTGCCGGTGCCGCCCGGCCCGGTCAGCGTGACGAGCCGGTTGCGCGCCAGCAGTTCTGCGCCCAGCCGCAGCTCGTCGGCGCGGCCGACGAAGCTGGTCAGCTGCGCGGGCAGCGCCGGGATCACCGGCTGTTCGGTTTCGCCGCGGAGCACCGCGAGGTGGGCTTCGGCGAGTTCCGGGCCGGGGTCGGCGCCCAGTTCGTCGGCCAGGGTGCGGCGGGCGTCTTCGAACGCGGCAAGCGCGTCGGCCGGCCGGCCCGCGGCGGCCAGCGCGCGGACGAGCTGAGCCCGCGGCCGTTCCCGCAGCGGCTGCGCGGCGACGGTCTCCCGCAGTCCGATGAGGACGTCTTCGGCCTGCCCCAGTGCGAGCCGGGCCTCGACGTGGTCGTCCGCCGCGTCCGCCCGCAGCTCCTCGAGCCGCGCGGCCTGGGCGGCGGCGAACGGCGCGTCCGCCAGGTCGCTGAAAGCCGTCCCGCGCCACAACGCCAGCGCCTCGCCGAGCACGTCCGCGGCTCGCGCGTGCTCGCCGTTCTTCAGCAGCGCCCGGCCTTCGCGGGCAAGACGTTCGAAGGCGAGAACGTCCACTTCGTCCGGTTCGACGGCGAGCCGGTACCCGGCCGCGGTGAACTCGACCGGCGCCAGCTCCTTCAACGCCGTCCGCAGGCGCGAGACCTGGGACTGCAGCGCGTTCGCCGCGCCGTCCGGCGGGTGCTCGCCGTACATGCCGTCGATCAGCCGCTCGGCGGGCACGAACCGCCCGGCCTCCAGAGCGAGCAAGGCCAGCAGCATCCGCGACCGCGGGCCGCCGATCGCGACCTGTGCGCCGTCCGCGCGCCACGCGGCGACGGCCCCCAGCACCCCGAATCGCATGCGCCCAGCGTAGGACGTCCTTCGGCGTGCGGTGGGCGTCATGCGAAAGTCGACTTCGGCGTGGTCCTGTGAATCACCTGAGCGTGCGTCTATACACTTCGCCGGGTCCCCACGCAATGGGAGAGGTATGTCGTCCGAGAGCATTGCCCTAGGTCAACCCACCGTGGGCGAAGAGGAGCTCGCCGCCGTCGCCGAGGTCTTCCGGTCCGGGTGGCTGGCCGGCGCCGGACCGGCGTGCCGCCGCTTCGAGGAGCGGTTCGCCCAGGTCACCGGCACGGCGCACGCGTTGACGACCGCGAACTGCGGCTCCGCGCTCTTCCTCGGGCTCAAGGTCCTCGGCGTGCGGCCGGGCGACGAGGTGATCGTCGGCGACTACACCTTTCCGGCGACCGGCCACGCCGTCGTGCAGGCCGGCGCGACGCCGGTGTTCGCCGACATCCGCCCGGACGTCTTCAGCGCCGACCCGGCGCACGTCGAGTCGCTGATCACCCCGAAGACCGTCGGGATCCTCGCCGTCGACGTCGCGGGCCAGCCCGGCGACTTCGACGAGTACCGCGCGATCGCCGACAAGCACGGCCTCTGGCTCTTCGAGGACGCCGCGTGCGCCGCGGGAGCGACCTACAAGACGCGCCCGGCGGGCAGCCTCGCCGACCTCGCCGCGTTCTCCTTCCACGGCCGCAAGGGCATCACCGCCGGCGAGGGCGGCGCGCTCGTCTCCGACCGCGAAGACCTCATCGCCCGCGCCCGCAAGCTGCACACCTACGGCATCGAGCCGGCGATCAGCCGCGAAGGCTCGGACACCCTGCCCATCCCGGAGTTCCACGAGCTGGGGTACAACTTCCGGCTCTCGGACGTCCAGGCCGCGATCATGAACGTCCAGCTCGACCGGCTCCCGGACCTCCTCGCGGCCCGCCGCTCGGTCGCGAAGCGCTATCACGAGGCCTTCGCCGACGTCGAGGCGCTGACCGTCCCGGTCGAACTGCCCGACCGCGAGCACCCCTGGCAGGCCTACCTCCTGACGGTCGCTCCGGAGATCAGCCGCGACACCCTCGCGCTGCGCATCCGCGAACAGGGCGTCCAGTGCAACTTCGGCACCTACGCCTCGCACCTGCAGCCGATCTACGGGCCTCAGGCCCCGCTGCCCGTTTCGGCGGACGCGTTCGCGCGTCAGCTCGCCGTCCCGATGCACGCCAACCTCACCGACGCCCAGGTCACCCGCGTCGCCGAGGTCGTGCGCGAAGCCGTGCAGTCCCTGTCCTGAAGCCACCGACCGAGGAGAATTTGGTGTCCGACAAGAAGGTGCTCTTCACCGGGGGCGGTGGCTTCATCGCCGCGCACGTCATCCCGCTCCTGCTCGAGGGTGGCTACACGGTCCGGATCTTCGACAACATGACCCGCGGCGACCGCGACCGCGTGAACGAGTTCGTGGCGACCGGCAAGGTCGAGCTCGTCGAGAAGGACGTGCGGTACGGCGGCGCGGTGCGCGAGGCGATGCGCGGCTGCACGCACGTCATCCACTTCGCGACGGTGTCGATCAACAAGTCGATCGCCGACCCGCACGAGTCGATCGACATCAACATGATCGGCAACCACAACGTGTTCGCCGCGGCGGCCGACGAGGGCGTCGAGCGGCTGGTGTTCGCTTCGACGGCGTCGGTCTACGGCGACCCGAAGCGGCTGCCGATGCACGAGGACGACGAGCTGCGCCCGCTCACGCCGTACTGCATCTCGAAGCGCGCGGGCGAGGACCTGCTCGGCTTCTACGAGCGCACCAAGGGCCTGTCCTGGAACGCGCTGCGGTTCTTCAACGTGTACGGCCCCGGCCAGAAGATCGAGGCCTACTACACGTCGGTGATCAACCACTTCATCCAGCGGCTGCGCAACGGCCGGCCGCCGATCATCGACGGCCGCGGCGACCAGTCGATGGACTTCGTGCACGTCTCCGACCTCGCGCGGGCCGTCGTCGCGGCCCTGGAGTCGGAGAAGGCGAACGTGCCGATCAACATCGGCACCGGCATCGACACGTCGATCGCGGCGCTGGCCAAGATCCTCATCGAGGCCGTCGGCGTCGACGTCGAGCCGCTGTTCAACGAGCGTGACGTGCTGGTCTCGCGGCGCGCCGCCGACATCAGCCGCGCCCGTGACGTGCTCGGCTGGCAGCCGCTGATCACCGTCGAGGACGGGATGCGGGACCTGGTCAAGGAAACCGAGTGAACGCCGACGTGCTCTTTCCCGCGGAGGCGTCATGAATGCAGCCACCGCGGGCCCTGCCCGAGGACGTGCGATGCGCATCGCGGTGGTGAACAACTTCTTCCCGCCGCGGGTGGGCGGCAGCGCGCACATGGCGGCGTCGCTGGCGGCGCAGTTCGTCCAGGCCGGGCACGAGGTGCTGGCGATCACCGCCGCGTACGGCGAGGCCCCGGCGGAGGAGGAGCGCGACGGCTACCGCGTCGTGCGCCTCCCGGCGGTGAAGATGCCGCAGATCGGCCTGTCGATCGACTTCGACATGAGCTTCGCGTCGCTGCGGCCGGGCAACTGGCGGCGGCTATGGAAGTTGCTGGACGAGTTCAAGCCGGACGCGATCCACCTGCACGGCCAGTTCTTCGACCTGTCCTGGCTGGCCGGGATCTGGGCGCGGCGCCACGGCGTTCCGACGCTGCTGACCATCCACACCTTGCTGATCAGCGACAACAAGCTGTACGGCGGGGTGTTCCGGCTGCTCGACGCGGTGCTCGTGCGGCCGATCTTGAATTACCTGAAGCCGCGTTACGTCATCCTCGACAAGCTGGGCGTCGACTACTGCGTCGAGCGCTACGGCACCAGCGACGCGAACTCGGAGTACTTCCCGATCGCCGTCGACACCGGTCATTTCGCGAAGCCGGTGACGAAGGACGTCCGCGCGGAGCACGGGCTCGGCGACGGGCCGCTGATCGTCTCGCTCGGGCACGTGATCCCGCTGCGCAACCGGCTGCCGCTGATCGAGGCCCTGCCGTCCATTTTGGACAAACACCCCGGCGTCCGGGTGGTCGTGGTCGGCCGCGTCTACCACGACGCGTTCCTGAAGCGCGCCGCCGAGCTGGGCGTCTCGGACGCGCTGGTCGTCACAGGCCCGGTGCCGAAGGAGGACGTTCCGGCGTACTTCGCGGCGGCGGACATCGTGACGCACGACCTCAACGGCGGCTGCGGCACGGCGTCGCTGGAGGCGATGCTGTCCGGCACGGCGACGATCGCGTCGGTCACCGAGGACAACTACCCGGGCATCGAGCTGCGCAACGGCGAGAACGTGCTGCTCGTGCGCCCGGACGATTCGGAAGCCGTGGCCCGCACGGTGATCGAGCTGCTGGACGACCCCGAGCGGCGGGCGTTGATCGCGCAGCGCGAGAGCGAGATGGTGCGGTCGAACTTCGGCCTCGACGTCGTCACCGAGGAACATTTGCGGACCTTCGAGAAGCTGGTGTCGGAAGCCGATGTTCTTCGATGACGAGCGCAGCCACCGGCTGCGCCCGCAGATCCTGACCGAGCTGGTCTCGCAGTACATGAACGACGCCGAGCGGGCGGCGTTCTACGGGCTGCCGTCGACGTGCCGGGTGCGCGAGCGCGTGAAGATCATCAGCCCCGAGAACCTGAAGATGGGCGAGCACTGCTGGATCGGCGAAGGCGCGGCGCTCGACGCGAGCGGCGGCCTGGAGATCGGCGAGCACACGAGCATCGGCCTGAACACGCTGATCTTCACGCATTCGAGCTGGCTCGCCAACATGACGCTGCAGAACCACTCGGGCAGCGACTTGATCGAGCGCAAGCCGGTGAAGATCGGCAAGGGCTGTTTCATCGGCGGTCTGGTGGTGATCATGGCGGGCGTGACGATCGGCGACTTCGCGACGGTGCAGCCGAACTCGGTGGTGGCCAAGGACGTCCCCCCGCGAACGCTGGTGGCGGGCAACCCGGCCCGGGTGTTCCAGCGCTACGACGAGGAGTACATCCAGTCCGAAGTGGAGCGAGTGCGGGCGGAGAACGCCCGCCGCCGGGCGATCGCGGAGGAACGCGGTCAGGCTCCTGGCTGGGGCGCACCTTCGGGCGACTTTTCGGAGTAAGTTTCGCGGGTGACTGGGGAATCCGCTGCGGGACGTCCTGACGACCGCTTGCCGTCCGTTCTGCGCTTCACGACCGAACTGGTCGCCTGGGTGGCCACGCCGTGGGCGCTGGCCGGGTATTCGTGGCTGCTCGCGGTGCTGTCCGTGGTGGTCCTGATCGGCCTCCCGACGTGCTTCTCGACGCCGGGTGACAAGGCGAAGGTGATCGTCGCGGTGCCGGGCCGGGTGACGATCCTGCTGGTGCTGCTGCAGCTGATCGCCGCGGTGGCCAGTTCGTGGCTCGCCTGGCCGACATGGGCGGCGACCGCGGTGACCGTGCTGGCGGCCGCCACGGTGGTCACCGAACGGCAGCGCTGGCGGTGGCTCGCCGCTCGCCGAAGTGGATGACGGCGGCGCCGGCTTCGTCGCCGACGCCGCCGTCGCGGAGCCGCCCCGACACGCTGTGACCTCAGGTCGGCAGGCATGCGGCGGCGAAGAGGGCCCCCGAGTTGCGTCCGGAGGACAATTTAGCTCCCGGTAACCCGTCGTGGGGTTGCGGTTACGCAACGTTTCAATCGCCTCCCGCGTACGCTGGGAACGTTGAAGAGGCAACCTTCCCGCCGCCCGCCCGTCAGGGAAAAGGGACGAAAGAGGTGACGCATGGCGCGCGGCGACGAGGAGTTCGCGGAGTTCGTCCGCGTTTCGTCGGCCCGGCTCACCCACGCCGCGTACCTGCTCACCGGTGACCGCCACCAGGCGGAGGACGCCGCCCAGACCGCCTTCACCCGCACCTACGCGGCCTGGTCGCGGGTCCGGCACAAGGACGCCTACGGCTACGCCCGCACCGTCCTGGTCAACCACGTCATCGACGGCTGGCGGCGCCCCATCCGCGAGTACGCCACCGAAGCCATGCCCGAGCAGCATGACCGCCTCGACGTCGACAAGGCCGTCACCCAGCGCGCGTGGCTCACCGCCGTGCTCAAGAAGCTGACCGACCGCGAACGCGCCGTCGTCGTGCTGCGCCACTTCTTCGACCTGCCCGAGGCCGACGTCGCCCGTGAGCTGGGCGTTTCGCTGGGTACCGTGAAGAGCACGAATTCGCGGGCGCTGGCCAAGCTGCGGGTCGAGGTCGGCCCGGAGGACACGCTGATCGGAGGGAGCGGGCGATGAACGATCTCGACGACTTCCGCGCCGCCCTCCGGCAGCCGCCCGACGAGCCCTTCGCCGAGCCCGACCTGGCCAAGATCATGGCCGACGGCACGCGGCTCCGGCGCCGACGCCGTGTGCTGACCGGCGCCGCCGGGATCGCCGCCGCGGCCGCCGTCGTGCTCGTCGTGGTGTTCGCCGTCCAGCTGCGGCAGCCGGCACCCGCGCCGGTCGCGCAGCCGCCCCGGCCGGCCTTGTCGACGGCGGCCTCGGCGCCGACGCCCACCGAGCAGGCGATCGGGGACGTCGTCAGCACCGGGATCCGGACCGCTTCCGGGGAACTCGTCCTCTACGCGCGGGCCTTCGATCTGCCCGAGCTGCCGGACGTCCGCTTCGGTCTGGTGGCCGGCGTCCGGTCCGGGACCTCGCTGCAGGCCCTGATGGTGACGAACGAGCTCCGCGGCTCCGATCGCTCGTTCGGCTTCCACGCCACGGACGGCGGCGAGATCATCGGCAACCAGGTCATCCCGGTCTTCGGCTACTTCGCCGGCCCCGCGGCGAGGATCACCACCACCGTCCACGGCGCCACGGTCGAAGCCAAGCTGGCGAAGTGGACCGCCGACCAGAACGTGGTCTTCTTCTGGTTCGACCCCGCCCAGGTCCCGGACTCCACGTCGCTGACCCCGCTCATCGCGTACGACGGCAACGGCAAGCGCCTCACCAAGTAGGCGGTACCCGCCCACCCGATGCGGGCGTAAGAACCCCACCGTGACCTCTCGACGAGCGTTCCTCACCGCATCGGCCGCCGCCGGAATGCTGGCCGCCGTCCCGGCCGGCGCCGCCGAACTCGGCGACCGCGGGCCCGGTGTCCCGGTCCGCCCGCAGCGTCCCGACGCCGAGTTGCGGGCCTTGCTCCGCCAGGTCGACGAACGGCGGATCGAAGCGACCGTCCGGCGGCTGGCCGCGTTCGGCACCCGGCACACGCTGTCCGCCCAGAACGACCCGGTTCGCGGCATCGGCGCCGCCCGCGACTGGCTCTTCGCGCAGTTCCAGCAGGTCGCGGCGGCTTCCGGGGGACGGCTGAGCGTCGCACTGCAGTCGTACGTCCAGCCGCCCGCCGACCGGATCCCGACGCCGACGACCATCACGAACGTCGTCGCGACGCTGCACGGGTCCACCGATCCCGGCCGCGTGTACGTCGTTTCGGGCCACTACGATTCCCGCCGCTCCGACGTCATGGACTTCACCGGCGACGCGCCGGGCGCGGACGACGACGCTTCGGGCGTCGCGGTCTCGCTGGAGCTGGCCCGCGTGCTCTCGACGCGGCAGCCGGCCGCGACGATCGTCTTCGCCGCCGTCGCGGGCGAGGAACAGGGTCTCTACGGCTCGCGGTACCTGGCGCAGCAGTTCAAGGCGGCCGGCACCGACGTCCAGGCGATGTTCACCGACGACATCGTCGGCTCGAGCCGCGCCGACGACGGCACGCGCGACCCGTTGACGATCCGTCTCTTCGCCGAAGGCGTCCCGACGGCGGAGACGCCGGCCGAGGCGAACCTGCGGCGCAGCATCGGCGGCGAGAACGACTCCCCGCCGCGGCAGCTGGCCCGGTTCGTCAGGTCGGTGGCGGAGAACGACGCGACCGGCATGACCGTCCGGGTGATCTACCGGCGCGACCGCTACCTGCGCGGCGGCGACCACATCGGATTCCTGGAGCAGGGTTACCCGGCGGCGCGGTTCACCGAGCCGAACGAGGACTTCGCGCACCAGCACCAGGACGTCCGCGTCGAAAACGGCGTCCAGTACGGCGATCTCGCGGAGTTCTGCGACTTCCCGTTCATCGCGCGGGTGGCGCGGGTGAACGGCGCCGCGCTGTGGTCACTCGCGACGGCGCCGGGCACGCCGAAGGGCGTCAAGATCCGCACGGCGGCGCTGACGAACGACTCCGAGCTGCTCTGGACCGCCACGCCCGGTGCGACGAGCTACGAGGTCCTCTGGCGTGAGACGACGGCCCCGGACTGGGAGCACGCCATCGACGTCGGCCCGGCGCTGACGGCGAAGGTCGACCTGTCGAAGGACAACGTCTTCTTCGGCGTCCGCGCGGTGGGCTCCGGCGGACGCCGGAGCCCGGCCGCGTTCCCGGTGCCGGTGAGCTAGGCCGCGGCCTGCGTCAGGACCTGCTCGACGACGTGGTGCGACGGCAGGATCAGGTCGCGCTCGGTGTCGGCGTCGATCTTGCCCTCGAGGAGGTCGCAGAACCGGTCCAGCTGGGTGGCCAGGGGCTCCCGGGCCGTGACGAGCTCCGGGATCTCGATGACCGTCTGCTGCCGGTAGCCGAGGCCGTCCGGGGTGACGGAGTCGTGCGAGACGTGCCGGTAGATCGTGACGTCGCGGCGCAGCAGGTCGATCTCGATCAGCCGGTCCAGCTCCGAAACCACGAGCGACCGGACCTTCTTCTGGCCCAGCCGCGACGCCGACACCGTGGCCAGGCCGGTCGGGAACGACAGCACCGTCTCGATGGTGTCCTCGGCGCCCTCGACCGACTGCGGGTGGAAGTACCCCGCGCCGGACGTCACGCGCGACGGCGTCGCCCCGCCGAAGAACTGGATCGCCAGGTCGACGTCGTGCACCAGCAGGTCCCATGCGACGCCGGTCTTGATGCGCGGCGCGTACGGGCCGTGGCGGCGCGCCATCAGGTGCACGGGTTCGTTCACCAGCGCCCGCGCGGTCATGACCGCCGGGTTGTAGCGCTCCAGCAGCCCGCACATCAGCGGGACGCCCTTGGACGCCGACAGCGAGACGATCTCCTGCGACTTCTCGAAGCTGTTGCAGACCGGCTTTTCCACCAGCATCGGCTTGCCCTGGCCGAGGATCTCCTGCGCCAGGTCGTAGTGCGCCTCGGTGGCCGACGCCAGCACGACGGCGTCCACATCGGACAGTGAGCCGATCTCCGGCGTCCACTGGGTTTCGTACCGGTCGGCGACGGCCTTGCCCGCCTCCTCGCGCGGATCGATCACGCGGACCAGGTCGACACGTTCGTTGCCGGCGAGCACGCGGGCGTGCAGCGACCCCATGTTCCCGGTCCCGACAAGAGCGATCCGATGCGTCATGCGCCCAGTACCTCGCGAACGGTTTCGATGATGGTGTCCAGGTCGGACTCGGTCAGGTGCGGGTGCACCGGCAGCGAAAGCGCCTGCTCGGCGACGGACTTCGCGACCGGGAAGTCCTCGACGCGCGCGCCCGGGATCAGGTCGTGACCCGCGTAGCAGTCGTAGTCGAAGACGATCTTGGGGTAGTAGATGCCGTTGCCGATGCCGCGCTCGGTGAGCGCCGCGGCCAGCTCGTCACGCGAGAGGAACGCGTGCGGCCCGACCAGCACGGTGTACTGGTGCCACACGTGCTCGCGGCCCGGCAGCACCTGCGGGACGTCCAGACCAGGCGTCCCCGCGAGGCCCTCCGAGAGGCGCTTCGCGTTCGCCTGGCGGGCGGCGGTCAGCTGGTCGAGCTTCGCCAGCTGCGGGATGCCGACGGCCGCGTGCAGGTCGGTCATCCGGTAGTTGTGCCCGGCGACCTCGTACTGGTAGCGGGCGCGCATGCCCTGGTTGCGCAGCACGCGCAGCTTGTCGGCCAGCGCGTCGTCGTCCGTGGTGATGACGCCGCCTTCGGCCGTGGTGATGTTCTTCGTCGCGTACAGCGAGAAGCAGCCGATGCCGAACGAACCGGCCGGCTTGCCCTCGAACGACGCGCCGACGGCCTGCGCCGAGTCCTCGATGACCTGGAGGCCGTGCTCGGCGGCCAGGGGAGCGAGCTTGCCCATGTCCGCGGTCTGGCCGTAGAGGTGCACCGGCATGAGGACCTTCGTGCGGTCCGTCACGGCCTTGGCGACGGCGTCGGGGTCGATCGCGAAGTCGTCGCGCCGGATGTCGGCGAACCGGACGGTCGCGCCCGCCTCGAGGATCGCGTTGAGCGTCGCGACGAAGGTGAACGGCGAGGTGATGACCTCGTCACCCGGCTTCAGGTCGAGCACCTGGAGGGCGGCGACCAGCGCGGTCGTCCCGTTGTTGACCGCGATCGCGTGCTTCGTCCCGGAGACCGCCGCGAAGGCGTCTTCGAAGCGCTTGACCATCGGTCCCTGTGCGATGGCGCCGGAGCGCAGCACCTCGACGACGAGGTCCTCCGCGTCGCGGACGTCGACCACAGTGATGGGGATCATGGGCAGTCTCTCTCGGCAGGCGATTTCGGCGCGTCCGGTACAGTGAGCCGCCGGTTCTGCGCCCGGCCGCCCTGCAGCAACGCGGGCCACACGTTACCGGGCGCGGTAGCACGCCCAGTACCCAGCCGCCGACGAACGGATACCCGCCCGTGGCCAACCGCATCCACCCGACCGCCGTCATCGGCGAAGGCGTCGAACTCGGCGAGGACAACGTCATCGGCCCGTTCACGGTGATCGCCGGGCCGGCCCGGATCGGCGACGGCAACTGGATCGGCCCGCACGTGACGATCGGCACGCCCGGCGAAGACCGCAACCGTCCCCATCCCGCCTCCTGGGAAGACGCGCCGACCGGTGACCCGGATCACGATGGCCACGGCGTCGTCATCGGCAGCCGCAACCGGATCCGGGAGTACGTGAGCGTTCACCAAGGAACCTGGCGGACAACGACGGTCGGCAGCGACGGCTACTACCTCCGCAACTCCCACATCGCGCACGACTGCCTGGTCGGCGACGGCGTGACGATCGCCTCGAACGCCGTCACGGGTGGCCACTGCCACATCTGGGACGGGGCGAACCTCGGCATGGGCGCGATCCTGCACCAGAAGGTCGTGATCGGCCCCGGCGCGATGATCGGCATGGGCTCGGCGGTGCGGCGGGAGATCGGCGCGTTCACCATCGCCGTCGGCAACCCGGCCCGCGTCACCGGCGTCAACGTGGTGGGCCTGTCCCGCCGCGGTCTCGACGAGGAGACGATCGAAGCCCTCGGGCCGTGGCTGAAGGGCAAGGAAGGTCTCCCGGACGTCACGCTGCCCGGCGAACTCTCTACCTTGGTAAAGGCGTGGGACGCTCGCCCGCGCGAAGAGCACTAGGAGTCAACGCATGTCCGAAGTCGCCCCCAAGCTGCGCGAGGTCTTCGTCGAGGCGCTGGACCTCGACGGCGGTGTGGACGTCGAGAACCTGAAGTACCGCGACATCGAGGCGTGGGACTCGGTCGGCCACATGGCGCTGGTCGCGGCCATCGAGGACGAGTTCGACGTCGAGTTCGACACCGACCAGGTCATCGACATGTCGAGCTTCAAGGTCGCCGTGGACATGGTCACCGAGCTCCAGTCGAAGAATGACTGATCTGTCCGGTCGCGTCGCGCTTGTCACGGGCGGGACTCGGGGGATCGGCTTGGCCACCGCCCGCGTGCTCGTCGAGGCGGGCGCGACGGTCGTGCTCACCGGCCGAGACGAAGCTCACGCCAAAGAGGCGGCGGCTTCGGTCGGCGCTTCCGGGCTCGCCCTCGACGTCACCGACGCGAAAGCGGTGTCTTCGCTGGTCAGGGGTGTCGCCAAGGAGCACGGCAAGCTGGACATCGTCGTCGCGAACGCCGGGATCATGGAGGACGCGCTCCTCGGCATGATCAAGGAAGACCTCGTCGACACGACGCTGAGCACGAACGTCGCCGGCACGCTGCACACCGTCCAGGCCGCGGCCCGGGCGATGATGCGGAAGAAGTCCGGCGCGATGGTCGTGCTCGCCTCGATCGTCGGCGAGTACGGAAGCGCCGGTCAGACGGTGTACGCGGCGTCGAAAGCCGCGGTGGCGAACATCGCGAAGTCGGCGGCGAAGGAGCTCGGCCGGTCCGGCATCCGCGTCAACGCGGTCGCGCCGGGCGTGATCGAGACCGATCTCACGGCGGGCCTGAGCGAGGACGCGAAGGCCGAGAACGCCGGCAAGACGCCGTTGGGGCGCCTGGGCCGGCCCGAAGAAGTGGCGAACGCGATCCGGTTCCTGGTGAGCGACGAAGCGTCGTTCATCACCGGCCAGGTGCTGGGGATCGACGGAGGCTTGGTGCTGTGACGTTGCTGGGTGCGGGGGCTCGGCTGGTGGATGTGGCCGGGGGCCGCACGCTGGCGGGCGCGGAACTGTCGGCCGAGGTCGGCAAGCGGATGGAGGAGCTGGCCGCGCTGCCGGTCGGCGTCGTCTTCGCGCGGATGTCGGTCGACCTGCCGAGCGTGCTGACCTACCTGGGCGCGTTCGAGTCCGGGCGGGCGATCGCACTGATCGACCCGGCGTTGGACGCCGACGTGCTGGCCGGGCTGGTCTCGCGGTTCCGGCCGGCGGCCGTGCTGTCGGCCTCGGGGGACGCGCCCGAGGGGTACTCGGTGCGGGGCTCCGACTGGGTCCGTGACTCCGCCGAGGGCGTGCACCCGCACCCCGACCTCGCCGTCCTGCTGCCGACCAGCGGATCGACGGGCAACCCGAAGCTCGTCCGGCTCTCGCGGCAGGCGATCCTCTCGAACGCCGACGCCATCGCGCAGGTGCTGCACATCGACGCCGACGAGGTCGCGCCCACCTGCCTTCCGCTGCACTACAGCTACGGCCTTTCGGTGCTGAACTCGCACCTGGTGCGGGACGCGACCGTCGTGATCGAGCCGTCCGGCGTGCTCGGCCGCGGCTTCTGGGACGCGGTGAACACCTACGGCGTCACGTCCCTTTCGGGTGTTCCGTACCACTACGAAATGCTGCGGCGGCTCAAGTTCGACCCCGCGAAGTACCCGACGCTGCGGACGCTGACGCAGGCCGGCGGGAAGCTGCGCGACGACCTGATCGCCGAGTTCAACGACAAGATGCTCGCCGTCGGCGGCCGGATGTACGTCATGTACGGCCAGACAGAGGCGTCGCCGCGGATGACGACGGTGCCCGCCGAGCGGCTGGCCGAAAAGCTCGGTTCCGCCGGGCCGGCGCTGCCCGGCGGCAAGTTCGCGGTCCGTCGCGACGACGGCTCCGAGACCACGCACCCGAAAATCGTCGGTGAGGTCGTCTACCGTGGACCCAACGTGATGATGGGCTACGCGGACGACGAGTCCGGCCTGGCCAAGGGTGACGAATACGGCGGCGTGCTGGCCACCGGTGACCTCGGGTACCTCGACGAAGAGGGCTACCTGTTCATCACCGGGCGGCTCAAGCGCATCGGCAAGGTGTTCGGCAACCGCGTCAGCCTCGACGACCTCGAGCACGCCGTTCGCGCAGCGGCGGTGGGGATCGACGTGGTGGCGGCCGTGGCCGCCGGCGACAAGGTCGTGCTGTTCGCCGAGGGTGCCGACAAGGACATCTGCAAGGACGCGTCGCGGGCGTTGTCCGAGCGGCTGCACCTGCACGCCAGCGGGTTCGACGTCCGCCCGAT
This sequence comes from Amycolatopsis sp. NPDC021455, assembly GCF_040640995.1. Taxonomy (NCBI): domain Bacteria; kingdom Bacillati; phylum Actinomycetota; class Actinomycetes; order Pseudonocardiales; family Pseudonocardiaceae; genus Amycolatopsis; species Amycolatopsis sp. NPDC021455. Next base: position 22,932 of record NZ_JBFACT010000060.1, read on the forward strand.
CGACACCGTGCCGCTGCTGGCCAGCGGCAAGATCGACTACCGGACCTTGGAGGGGCAGGTATGAGTGTGTTCACGCGGTCGCAGGCCGACCGGGAAGCCTTGCTGCTGCCCGAACTCGGCGACCTGACAGTCCACCACCGGGCGAATTCCGAGGGCTACGACCGGATCCTGTCGTCGCTCGGCATCGCGCCGGACGCGGCCTTCGGCTCGATCGCGGACCTGCCGTGGCTGCCGGTGCGGATGTTCAAGACGCACGACCTCAAGTCCGTGCCGGACAGCGAGGTCTTCAAGACGCTGACGTCGTCGGGCACCACCGGCGCCGGCGCGTCCCGGATCTACCTGGACAAGGAGGCGGCGGGCGCGCAGACCAAGCAGCTGGGCGCGACGCTGCAGGAGGTCCTCGGCGGCGAGCGGCTGCCGATGCTGATGGTCGACACGATCGGCATCATCAAGAACCGCCGGTCGTTCTCCGCGCGCGGCGCGGGGGTGCTCGGCATGGCGAACTTCGGCCGCAAGCACACGTACGTGCTCGACGAGAACGACAAGCCGGACGTCGAAGCGGTCAAGAAGTTCCTGGCCGAGTACGGCGACAAGCCCTTCCTGATCTTCGGCTTCACGTTCATGGTGTGGCTGTACCTCTACGAGGTCGCGCGGGACAACGGCCTCGACCTCTCGAACGGGATCCTGATCCACAGTGGTGGCTGGAAGAAGCTGATCGACCGCGCGGTCGACAACACCGAGTTCCGGCGGCGGTTCAAGGAGGACACCGGGCTCACCCGGATCCACAACTACTACGGGATGATCGAGCAGATCGGCACGGTGTTCCTCGAAGGCCCGTCCGGGAACTCGCTGTACTGCCCGGACTTCGCCGACGTCGTCATCCGGAACCCGGAGACGTGGGAGGAGCAGCCGGTCGGGGAGCCGGGCGTGATCGAGGTCGTCTCGACGCTGCCGCGGTCCTACCCGGGGCACGTGCTGCTGACCGAAGACCTCGGCGTCTACAACGGCATCGACGACGGCGACTGGCCGGGCAAGCACTTCTCGGTCCTGGGCCGGCTGCCGAAGGCCGAGGCCCGCGGGTGCTCGGACACGTTCTCGGGAGCGGCGGCATGACATCTCTGACTCAGCGTTTCCCCGCCGCGCAGCCGGTTTCCGTGAGCGACCTGGTGGACCAGCTGCGCGCCGAGCCGCCCGGCGGCCGGTTGCGCGTCGGCGACCCACGGATCGTCGAGTTCGTGACGAAGTTCGCGCGCAAGCTATTGGCCCCGGCCACCGCGCGGCGGTTCCCGGAACTGGCGTCGCTCGGTTTCTTCCTGCGCAAGGGCGAGATCGCCAAGGCGCTGTCCACTCTGGACACTTCGGGGAACGCGCTGCGGTTCCCGCGCGGGCTGGTCTTCCACGTGCCGCCGGCGAACGTCGACACGATCTTCGTCTACTCCTGGGCGCTGTCCGCGCTGGCGGGCAACCACAACGTCGTGCGGGTGTCGTCCCGCTCGGCCGGGGCCGCCGAGGCGGTGCTGGAGGCGCTGAACGCCGCACTGTCCGAAGTGGACGCCGACACGGCGGCGGCCATCACGGCCACCCAGCGGATGGTGACCTACGACCGCAGCGACGAGGTGAGCGGCGCCCTGTCGCTGGCCGCCGACCTGCGCGTCATCTGGGGCGGCGACGCCTCGGTCGCGGCCCTGCGCAAGTACCCCCTCGCGCCGCACGCGCGTGACCTGACGTTCCCGGACCGCTCGTCCTTCGCCGTCGCCTCGGTGGCGGGCTGGCAGCGCGCGGCCGCCGAAGAGCGTCGCGCGGCCGCCGAGGGCTTCTACAACGACTCGTACTGGTTCGACCAGGCCGCCTGCTCGTCGCCGCGCGCGGTGTTCTGGGTTGGCGACGAGGCCGGCGCCCAGGTCGCGGGGAGCGAGTTCCGCACCTTGCTGGCCGAGGTGCTGGCGGCGAAGCAGCACGTCACGGAACCGGCCATGGCCGTCCAGAAGCGCGTCTCGGCGTACGGCGCGGCGGTCGACGGCTTGGTCAAGGAGATCGAGTTCCAGGGCAACGGCCTGGCCACCCTCGAGCTGGCCGACCCGGCCGTGCTGCCCCGCGAGTGGCTCGGCGCGGGTACCTTCGCCAACGCGCGAGTGTCCTCTTTGTCCGACTTGGTGCCGATCGTTCTCCGCAAGGACCAGACGGTCAGCCAGTTCGGCTTCACCGCCGAGGAGCTGACGGCGTTCGCGCACGAACTGGCCGGCCGCGGCGTCGACCGGATCGTGCCCTTCGGCAACGCGCTGACGTTCTCGGCCGTGTGGGACGGTTACGATCTGCTCTCCGAGTTCAGCCGCCTGGTCACGGTGCAGGCCTGAGGAGAGCCGTCGATGACGACAGTTGAGGACCTGCCGGCTGCCGGCAAACCGCCGAAGTCCACCAAGGCGAAGATCCTCGACGTCGTCCGCTGGGTCGCGATCCTGCTGGTCATCGGCTTCGCGGCGAAGCAGCTGGCGGCCAACTGGGGCGAGTTCTGGCACACCCTGCGGGACGTCGCCTGGGAGTCGTCGCTGCTCAGCCTGACCGCCCTGGTCGCGGCCATCCTGGTGTCGACCTGGGGCTGGCAGATGATGGTCGACGACCTCGGCAAGCCGATCGGCTACGCCCGCGGCGCGCAGATCTGCCTGGTCGGCTCGCTCGGCAAGTACGTGCCGGGCTCGGTCTGGGCGTACCTGCTGCAGATGGAGCTGGGCCGCAAGGCGGGCCTGGCCCGCGCCCGGATCTTCACGGGCTCCCTGATCCAGCTCGGCGTCGGCGTGGTGTCGGCGCTGCTGGTGTCGCTGCTGGCCGCGCCGGCGGTGTTCAGCAACAGCCCGCGTGCGCTGTGGCTGTTCGTGCTCATCCCGCTCGGCCTGGCGATGCTGCACCCGAAGATCCTGACCTGGGGCACGTCGCTGGTGCTGCGGATCCTCCGCCGCCCGCCGCTGGCCCACCCGCTGGGCTGGGCGGTGATCGGCAAGGTCTTCGGCGCCTCGACGGCGGCGTGGTGCCTGCAGGGCGTCCACCTGTGGCTCCTGGCCAACTCGGTCGGCACCCCGGGTATCAGCGGCTTCGTGCTGTGCGTGGGCGCGATGGCCGTGGCGATGACGGTGGGCACGTTCGCGTTCATCCTCCCGAGCGGCGTCGGCGTCCGCGAGGTGGCCCAGGTGGCGGTCCTGACGGCCAGCGGCCTGACGGTCGGCCAGGCCACGGCGTTCGCGGTGGCCTCGCGCGTGATGTTCACGGTGGCCGACCTCCTGACGGCTGGCCTGGCCGCGGTGGCCGCCCGCTCGGCCCGGCCGGTGACCGCTCCCGCCTGAGGCGAGTTGTCCACAGGATGTCCACAGGGTGTCCGCACCTGGGGACAACTCAGGACGTCAGCCGGTAGATCACCGCGTCCGGGTTGCGGTAGACCTCCCGCAGGAACGGCGCCCCGGCCAGCCCGATCAAGCCCGGCTGATAAGGCTTGCCCGGTTCCGTCGACGGCTTTCCCAGAATGACCCAGTGGATGTTCAACCGCCGGACGGCGGCCCGCACATCCGCGTCCGTCGAATAGTCGCGAAAGCGGTTCGCCAGCAATACCGCGTCCGACGGTGGTGAAGTTTCGTCGAAATGCGCGGCCACCGTTCGAATTCCTGTCAAAGCGTAAGTCCACGCGGTTCCGTCGAAGCGGTCGTTCATCGCCCACTCGCCCGGTTTCGCCAGTTTTCCGAGTTCCGCCATCGCCGATTGCTCGCCCGGCGTCACGCGCAGCGTCGACGGGTCGGCCGCCTGGTAGCCCGTGTACACCCGGTCCCCGTTGGAGCGGACGTACAGCCCGTTCGAAAGCACCACGAACCCCACGAGCACCACACCGGCGACGGCCACGGCGGGAACGCGCAGCCGGTCGCGCAGCCACGCCTGCGTCGATGCCAGGCCGTGCGCCGCCAGGACGGTCAGCGGGATCGCCGCCATCGAGAAGAACCGGAACGGGTCGTCCCACCACGGCCGGGACAGGGCCATCACGATCGGCGCGTTCGACGACGCCACCGCCATGTACGCCAGGCCCGTCACGGCCGCCGTCAGGCCGATCCAGCGCAAGGCGCCGGCCCGTGCGAAGAACACGATCCCCAGGAACAACGCCACCGACAGCCACACCTGCGGGTGCGGCTCGAAGTGCTGGAACCCCAGCAGGGCGCCCAGCGCCGTCGTCGCGCGGTACTCGCTGGGCCAGCCGTAGTACGGCAACGAGCTCTCGGCCAGCCCCAGCGCCCCGAACAGCTGCAGCCAGGCCACCAGCAGCGACACGACGGCGATCGGCGCCAGCGCGAGCAGGTCGCGGCCGATCCGCCGCCACGACTCCAGCCAGCGCTGCACCAGCACCGGCCCGGCGAACAGGATCCCGCCGAACAACGTCGACGAGTGGACGCACAGCAGGCCCACCGCGGCCAGCACCAGCACCAGGCCGGTGTCCGGCGCGACCCGTTCCAGGTACCGCCGCAGCGCGACCGCGGCCAGCGGCGTCAGCGTCACGCCCAGCGCGAACGGCAGCAGCGGCCCCCGGTCCATCGACTCGTAGACGCCCATCACCGGCGCCACCGCCGTCAGCGCCACCGCGCCCGCCAGCACCGCCCGGCCGCGGAACTCCCGCACCAGCGTCACCAGGGACAACGCCAGCAGGCCCGGCAGCAGCACGGTGTTCGCGTCGAGCGTCTCCGGGATCGACGCCCCGCTGATCCGGTACGTCACCGCCGCCAGCAGGTGGTAGGCGTTGGGGTAGAACACCGGGGCCGCGTCGCCGTACCAGTTCACGTGGCCTGTGCCGAACAGGCTGCCGTCGCCGGTGCCGGCGATGTAGCGGACCGCGTTCCCGTGGTAGACGGCGTCGAAGCCCTGCGACAGCACGCCGATCCGGCCCATGCCGAGCAGCGCCGCGTAAACGCCGACGGCCGACGCGAACAGCAGGCACGCCAGCACCGCCAGGTGGCCGCGCCGCGCCCACAGCCCCGGTTCCGGCTCCGGTGCCCAGCGACGCACCGTCAGTCTGCGGACGCCGGAAGCGACCCCGGCGAACACGACGGTCGAGACGGCGTACGTGAGGGCGTTGAACGGCACGCCCATCGCCGCGGTCCACGGCCCGGTGAGCCCGCCGATGGCGTAGCTCAGCAGGGGCGCCATCCCGGCCAGGACCCAGCCGCGCAAACCCGCGGCGAAACCGGTCACGAGCCCGGGCACGGCGATGACGACAATCGCGACGGTGACGGAAAGCACGGTCGAGACTAAGCCGCCCATGATCGGCCGAATGCGCTGGGGTGATCCGGCGACCGGTACCTTTCGGGACGTCACTTCGGCCGTCAGCCGCACCACCCGATCGGGTTATATTGACGAAGGAATTCTCCTGCCTTGCGGGCGCCGGCGGGCTGATCTTCGCCCATTCGGGCAAGTGATCGGCCGACGGGAAACGCCTCACCGCCGATGATCGATAGCCTGGCGAGAGGCCCGCCTGAGGAGCAGGTGCGCTGAGGACGGGAGGGGGCCGGGTGGTCTACGCGGTCGTGCTGGCGTGGCTGGTCCTCGCCGCGATCGTGGTGCTGACCTGGGGCCGCCTCGACACCGACCGCGGCTGGCGCGGGCTCGTCCTCGCCCTCACCCTCGGGCTTTCCCTGCTCCACCAGCTGCTGTTCGCGACCGTCACCGAAGACGCGTTCATCACGTTCCGCTACGCGCAGAACATCGCCGACGGCAACGGCCCGGTCTTCAACCCCGGCGAACGCGTCGAGGGGTACACGAACTTCCTCTGGCTGGTGCTGATCGCGCTTCCGCGCGCCGCGTTCGGCGCCGACGTGGAAGCCGCCGCGATCTTGTTCGGCGTCCTCGCCACGCTCGGCTGCGTGCTCGTTTCCTGTTTCCTCGTGAACCGGATCGTCGGCGCGGCCGCGCCGCCCGGCGCCGAGCCGCGTCCCGCCCTCGGCGTCGCCGCCGCGGTGCTCACGGCGAGCGCCGGCGGCCTCGCCGTCTACGGGCCGTCCGGCTCCGAGGTCCCGCTGTTCGTGCTCCTCGTCCTGTCGCTCGGCTACGCGCTCGCGGCGCGCCGCCCGGTCGTCGCCGGGGTGCTGGTCGCCTTCGCCGTCATGACCAGCCCGGAAGGGCTGGTGGTCGGCGTGCTGGCCGGCCTGTGGCTCGTCGGCGCCGCGTTCCGGGAGAAGCACAGCTGGTGGGCGCCGGTGGGGTACGTGCTGGGCGCGCTGGTCTTCCTGATTCCCCGGCTGGCCTGGCGCGCGACGTTCTACCAGCACTTCCTCCCCGCGCCGCTGGCCGCGAAGCTCGGCGGCCCGCTCGGTTCGCAGCTCGCCGCGGGCTGGCCGTACGTGTCGGGATTCGCTTTGGCGCACCAGGGTTTCCTGCTGCTCGGGCTGGTCGCCGCCGTCGCGTTGGTGCTGCGTCAAACCCCCGCTGTCGAAGCCCGCGCACTGATCTGGCTGCTGTTCGTGACGGCTCTCGCGCTGGCCGCGGCGGCGGTGCTCATCGGCGGCGACCCGGGCCCGTCGTGGCGGCTGCTGGCCCCGGTGCCCCCGCTGCTCGCGGTCGCGTCCGCGGCGGTGTTCGGCGTGCTGACCGTGGACGTCGAGGGGAAGCCGTCGCCCCGGCCGAGGTCGTCGCCGGCCGCGACGCGGCTGGTCCCGGTGGCCGCCTGCGGGCTGGCCGGGATCGCGGTGCTCGTCTCGGTGTTCAGCCCGGAGATGCTCGACCGCGTGCGCGACTGGCGCGCGCACGGCACCGAGCTCGCCGAAATCGGCGGTTGGCTCGGCGAGTACCTGCCGCCCGGGTCGGTGGTCAGCGGGGCCGCGCCCGGCGCGCTCGCCACCCACGGCGGGCAGCTGCTCATCATCGACGTCCTCGGCCGCACCGACGACCACATCGCCCGGGAAGGACGGCACGAAGGCGGCACCTCGACCGACTACGACTACGTCGTCAACGGCCGCCGCCCGACCGTCGCGGTCCCCGCCGAAGACGGCTACGCCGACCGCCAGCACTGCGCGATCGATCCGGTGTACGCGGGCAAGTACGAGGTCGCGACGTTCCGCCGCGTCGGCACGCCGTACTGGGTGTCGGTGTACCCGCGAGCGGAACAGGCGAAGTCGCTGGTCGCCGACCTCGACAAGGGCCCGGACTTCCGCTACGTACCCTGTCCGACGTGAAGCTCGACGTCCCGAACCGCCTGGGCGCCGAAGCCCGGCTCGGGATCGGGGTGTTCGGGACGGCGTTCGCCCTGTTCGTCGTGCGGTTCCTGGTGCCGCGCCCGATCGCGATGTCGAACAACGGCGACGGCGGCCGCGTGCTGTGCGGCGCCGGGATCACCTGGAAGGGCCTGCCGGAACCGTTCGTCCACCTCGCCTACACGGCCGCGCCCGACGCGCCGCCGTGCCGGCCGACGTACCTGCTGACGCAGAGCTGGCTCGCGGACCTGGCCGTCCGGATCGCCGGGGCCGCCGGCTTCCCCCGGACGCTGAGCCTGGTCGTGCTGGGCCTGCTCAGCAGCGTCATCGCCGCGGCGGCGATCAGCGCGATCGTGCTCGGCCTGCCGTACCGGCGCCGCACCCGGCTCTTCGTGGCGGCCGGGCTCCTGCTGGTCGTCGCCGACTCGGCGTTCTTCGGGTACTTCGCCGCGATCCTCGGCGAAGGCACGGCCTTCCTCGGCCTGCTGCTCGTCGCCGGCGGTCTGCTGCTGACCGCGCGTGAAGGCCGGTGGAGCTACGCGGGCCTGGCCGTGACGTTCGCGGGTGGCGTCCTGGCGGTCAACGCCAAGGTCCAGACGCTGACCATCCTGCCGATCCTCGCGCCGGCGATCCTGCTGGTCCGGCCCGGCGGGCTGCGCGGCGTCCGGCGATGGGCGTCGGCGGTGCTCGTCATCGGCGCGATCGGCGCTGTCACGCTCTACGCGCAGCAGAGCGTCGAGCCCGCGCGAGCGCCCGACGGCACGTACACGGCGTTCCCGGGCGACGACTCGCGCGAGATCAACGTCTTCAACTCGATCTTCTTGAACATCGTCGACGGGAAGCACGACACCCAGGCCGACCTGGCCGCGCTCGGGCTGCCACCGTCGTTCGCCCAGTACGCGGGCAACGGCTGGTGGCACCCGCACCCGGCGCGCGTCGATCCCCGCTATCCGCAGTACCGCACGCAGATGACCCGCGGGAACGTCATCGCGTTCTTCGCGAGCCACCCCGCCCGCACCCTCGAGGTGCTGAACCGGGCCGCGACCGACCAGCTCACCGCGCGACCGGACTACCTCGGCAGCTTCGAGCAGGACGCCGGGTTCCCGCCGCACGCGCAGGAATACCGCGTGCCGGTGGTGTCGTGGCTGACCGGCCTGATCGCCCCGCTCGGCCTGTTCGCGCTGGTGCCGATCTGGCTGATCGTGGCGGTCAGAGCCTGGTTTCACCGGCGGACCGCGCTGGGGGTCGTGCTGGCGCTCCTGTTCGCCGTCTCGGTGACGCAGTTCGGCACCGCGGCCCTCGGCGACGGCATCGAGGGCATCAAGCACCAGTCCGTCGCGCTGTTCTCGATCCTGATCGCCCTCGTACTGTGTTCTTCCCCGCTGAACAGGCGTTCCGAACCTACGGTCCCGTAACCTTGCCGGATGGCCGATCTCGTCTACCCGCCCGTGATCGCGGCGGCCCGGACCATGTTCCGGGTACTCGACAACCGCATCCGGGTCGAGGGCGCGGAGCACATCCCGCGCCGCGGTGGCGCGGTCATCGCGTGCAACCACATCAGCTACCTCGACTTCATCTTCTGCGGCCTCGGCGCGCGCCCGGCCAAGCGGCTGACGCGGTTCATGGCGAAGAAGGAGATCTTCGACAACCGGATCGCCGGCCCGCTGATGCGCGGCATGCACCACATCTCCGTCGACCGCTCCGCCGGCCTGGCCTCCTACCGCGAGGCCCTGGCAAAGCTGCAGGCCGGTGAGGTCGTGGGCGTCTTCCCCGAAGCGACGATCAGCCGGTCGTTCACCGTCAAGGAGATCAAGTCGGGCGCGGTCCGGATGGCCGCGGCCGCCGGGGTCCCGGTGGTGCCGATGGCGCTGTGGGGCACCCAGCGGCTCTGGACGAAGGGCCGCCCGAAGGACCTGACCCGCCGGCACGTCCCGATCTCGATCCTCATCGGCGAGCCGATGCACCCGGCGAAGGGTGACGACTGGGACGTCGTCACGAAGGAGCTGCGCACCCGGATGAGCGCGCTGCTCGACCGTGCCCAGGCCGAGTACCCGGAGCAGCCCGCGTCCGACGAGGAACGCTGGTGGCTGCCCGCCCACCTGGGCGGAACCGCGCCGACCCCGGAGGAAGCGGCCGAGCTGGACCGGCGCTAGAACTCGCACGTCCGGGGTCCGTGGCAGCGGCGCTTGTCCGCAACCGGCGCCGCGTGCCGTTAGAACCAGCGCTCGAGAACCTGTGCGACGCCGTCTTCGGCCGCCGGTCCGGTGATCTCGTCGGCCGCGGACTGCGCCTGCGGGTGCCCGTTCTCCATCGCGACGCCGTGGCCGGCCCAGCGGAGCATCTCGACGTCGTTGGGCATGTCACCGAAGGCGATGACCTGTTCGCGCTCGACGCCGAGCCGCTCGGCGATGTCGGCGAGCCCGGTCGCCTTGGTGATCCCGTGCGCGGACAGCTCGACCAGGCCGCCCGACGACGAGTAGGTGACGTCGACCTCCCGGTCGAACAGCGCGTTCACCGCGTCCGCCATCTCTTCCGACGACATCCCGCGGTGGCTGACCAGCAGCTTGATCGCCGGGTGCCCGAGCACCTCGGCGCGCGGTGCGGTCCGGCCTTCGCCGTCGCCCCACGGGTTGTGGTAGTCCGGCTCGATCACGAAGTTGCGCATGTCGTGGTCGGCGCCGTCCCTTCCGACGCTGACGCGCTCGGTGGCCAGCCGGCAGCCGGGCAGGGCCTTGTCCAGCGCGTGCGCGATGTCGTGGAGCAGCGTCGGCGGGAGCAGGCCGTGCACCGCGACGACCTCCTCGCGGCCGCAGTCGTACAGGACGGCGCCGTTCGCGCACACCGCGTACCCGGTCAGCTCGAGAGGGCCGGCCACGGGCGCGATCCAGCGCGGCGGACGGCCGGTGGCCAGCACGAACGGCACGCCCGCCTCGATCGCCCGGCGGACGGTGGCGATCGTGCGGCCGGACAGGGATTCGGAGGGGCCGAGCAGGGTGCCGTCGACGTCGGACGCGATCAACTGAGGTCTCTCCACCTGGCCATTGTCCCTGACACGTTCGGGTGAGGTCCGCCCCGTCCGCGCGATTGTCGGTGGTTCCCCTCCGCCTTCCTCCCCACCACCACCCTCATCGGAGAAGCTTCGCTTCACTGCTACTTTGCGGCATTGTGCGAGTAGGCATCGTCATTCTTCCGGAAGATCGTTGGTGGGCCGCCGAGCCGAAGTGGCGCGCCGCCGAGGAGTACGGCTTCGACCACGCCTGGACCTACGACCACCTGGGCTGGAGAAACCTGGTCGACGGTCCGTGGTTCTCCGCGATCCCGACTCTGACCGCGGCGGCGATGGTGACATCGCGCATCCGGCTCGGCACCTTCGTGGCCTCCCCGGTCGCCCGGCACCCGGTGTCGTTCATGCGCGAGCTGAACACCCTCGACGACGTCTCGGACGGCCGGCTCGTCCTCGGCGTCGGCGCGGGCGTCGACCACCTGCACTACGACGGCGCGGTGCTCGGCGCCCCCGAGCTGACGGCCAAGCAGCGCGTCGACCGCTTCACCGAGTTCGTCGAGGCCCTCGACGGGCTGCTGATGACCGACAAGTTCGACTTCGACGGCGAGTACTACCGCGCTCGCGAGGCCCGCAACCTGCCCGGCCCGGTCCAGCGGCCGCGGCCGCCGTTCGTCGTCGCGGCGAACGGCCCGCGCACGATGACCCTCGCCGCGCGCTTCGGCGCGGGCTGGGTCACGACCGGCAAGGGCGGCGAGACCGCCGACGAATGGTGGCGCGGGATCAAGGAGCTGACCGAGGTCTTCGACCGGCGGCTCGACGCCGCGGGCCGGGACCGGGCGAGCATCCAGCGGTACGTCAGCCTGGACGCGTCGCCGGTGTTCTCCCTGAGCAGCGTGGAGGCGTTCCGCGACGCGGTCGGGCGGGCGGCGGAGCTGGGCTTCACCGACGTGGTCTCGCACTGGCCGCGGTCGTCGTCGCCGTACGAGGGGCGCGAGGCCGTCCTGGAGCAGGTCGCGAGCGACGTCCTGCCGGAGCTGCGTTAGGCCGAACGAGTGACATCCGGGTGATCGGGAAACCGATTCACGTCCCGTGGGCGTCAGGGTTCATGGGAGGGACGAGAGATCGGCCCCGGGGGTACGGAAGCCCTCGTGGCCGCGGCTGGGGGCCGCGGCCACGAGGGCTGTTTCACTTCACGATCCGGTAGATCACCGCACCCGGGTTCCGGTAGACCTCCTGGACGAAGTCGTGGCCGTCCAGGTGCCGCAGGCCCGGCGCGATCGGGGTGTCGCGGCGGATGGTGCCGCTGCCGACCAGTACGTAGTGGATGTTCAGTCGCCGGACCGCCGCGCGGACCTGGGGGTCGCTGTCGTAGTCGCCGAAGTGCTGGGCCAGGTAGGTCGCGTCGGGCGGCGCGACGCCCGCGTCGTAGTGGCCGGCCACCGGGTGCACGCCGGTCAGCGCGTACATCCAGGCCGTGCCGTCGAGCCGGTCGTTGAGCACCTTCTGGTCGGCCGGGATGCCGAGCGTGCCGAGCTTCTCCATCGCTTCGATCTCGTCGGCGCTCACCGGCGGGACCACCTCGCCCGGCAGGCCGTTGTAGTACAGCAGCGACACGGTCTTGGCGTTGGCCGCGCGGTAGAACCCGCCGGTCAGCACGCCCATCGCCACGACGAGCAGCACCGCCGTCGCCAGGCCGACCCGGCCGGTCAGCCACGGCCGCGCCCGCACCCACGCGCGTCCGCTCGCGGCCTTCGCCAGCCAGCGCTGGGTCTCGCTCATCCCGTGCGCGGCGAGCAGGCACATCGGGATGGCCGCCAGCGCCATCAGCCGGAACCGGTCGTTCCACCAGGGCCGCGACAGGCTGATCACCCAGTGTTCGCCGCCGAAGCACGCGACGAGCACGAACAGCGCGGACAGCCCGAGTGCCGAGAGGAGCAGCCAGCGCATCCGCCGCAGCGCGAGGACGGTGAGCACGCCGATCGCGAGGAACACCGTCAGCCAGACCTGCGGCACCGGCAGCACCTGCTTGAAGGTCGCCAGCATGAGCAGCGCCTTCTCCACGGGCATGTGCGAGCCCCACGCGTAGTACGGGTACGACCCCGACGTGAAGCCGATGGCGCCGAGGATCATCGGCGCGGCCAGCACCCCGGCGACGACCATCACCGGCACCATCCGCAGGACGTCACCGCCGACGACCCGCCAGGCCCGCTTGCCCTCGGGGACGCCGTCGACGCGCTTGCCCCGCAGCGCCCGGTACCAGCGCTGCACCACCAGCGGGAACGCGAACAGGATCGCCCCGAACAGGGCACTCGAGTGCGCGGCGAGCAGGCCCGTCGCGCTCAGCGCCAGCACCGCGCCGGTGTCGACACCAGGGCGCACGACGAACCGCTGCAGCGCGACCACCGCCAGCGGCGTCAGCACGATGCCGAGCGCGAAGGGCAGCAGCCCGCTCGACACCGACTCGTACGCCCCGGTCGTCGCGCCGCCCGCGACCAGGGCGGCGCTGCCCGCGAACACCGCGCGGCCGCCGAGCTGGCGCACGACCGCGGCCATGGCCAGCGCGAACAGCCCGGCGATCGGCATCGTGACGGCGTTCAGCGTCACCGGGATCGACGTCCCGGACAGCTCGTAGACCAGGGCGCCGATCAGGTGGTAGCCGTTCGGGTAGAAGGAGCCGGCCGGGTACCAGTTGATGGTGCCCATGCCGGTCAGGGAGCCGTCGCCGGTTTCGGCGATGTAGCGGATGCCGTTCGCGTGGAAGACGGTGTCCCAGCGCTGGAACACCGCGGTCGTCCCGCCGCGGCCGGAGACCACCACGACGATCGACACCGCGACGGCGATCGCGACGCAGGCGCCGACGGCCAGGTGCGCCCGCCGCGTCCACGGCAGCGTCGGCTCCTCCGCACCCGGTGTGAGCCGGCCCCGCATGGTCGCGAGCCGGCGCAGCCCGAACAGCACGCCGGCGAGCAGGAGGGTGCACGCGGCGACGCTCAGGGAGCCGTACGGCACGTGCGCGATCGCCAGCCAAGGCCCGGCCAGGCCGGTCACGGCGTAGCTGAGCAGCGGCGCGAGCCCGGCGAGCGCCCAGCCGCGCAGGCCGGTGGCCCACCCGACGAGCCCGCCGGGGACCGCCAGCACGGCCAGGTAGGTGGCCACCGCGGCGAAGTAGCTCCAGAAGTCCTCGGGTGCAGGCACTGCTTTCCAGGTGTGTCGTAGGCCGAAATGTGATAGTCGGGTGCAGGCCGCGCGACCGACCTGCGTACCCTCGACGCCCGTGAGCGCGCACACGAACCCCGCACAGATTACTGAAGACGATTTCGCAGGTTACGACCTCGTCGTCGTCGGGTCCGGCTTCTTCGGCCTGACCGTCGCCGAACGGGCCGCGGCCGAGCTGGGCAAGAAGGTCCTCATCCTCGAGCGGCGCAGCCACCTCGGCGGCAACGCGTACTCCGAGCCCGACCCCGAGACCGGCATCGAGGTGCACAAGTACGGGGCGCACCTGTTCCACACGTCGAACAAGCGCGTGTGGGAGTACGTGAACCGCTTCACCGAGTTCACGAACTACCAACACCGGGTGTTCGCGCGGGTCAAGGACCAGGTCTACTCGTTCCCGATGAACCTGGCCCTGATCAACCAGTTCTTCGGCAAGTCGCACACCCCGGACGAAGCGCGCGAGCTCATCGCGAAGCAGGCGTCCGAGTTCGAGACCTCCGCCGCGCAGAACCTCGAGGAGAAGGCCATCTCGCTGGTCGGCCGTCCCCTCTACGAAGCGTTCATCCGCGGTTACACCGCGAAGCAGTGGGAGAACGACCCCAAGAACCTGGGCGAGAACATCATCACGCGCCTGCCGGTCCGCTACAACTTCGACAACCGGTACTTCAACGACACCTACGAGGGCCTGCCCGTCAACGGGTACACCGCGTGGCTCGAGAAGATGGCCGAGCACGAGAACATCGAGATCCGGCTGAACGTCGACTACTTCGACGTACGCGAGCACATCCCGGCCGGCACCCCGACCGTCTACACCGGGCCGCTGGACCGCTACTTCGGCTACTCGGCGGGCAAGTTCACCTGGCGCACCGTCGACTTCGAGTCCGAGGTCGCCCAGACCGGCGACTTCCAGGGCACCTCGGTCGTCAACTACAACGACGAAGAGGTCCCGTACACCCGCATCATCGAGTTCCGCCACTTCCACCCGGAGCGGGACTACCCCAAGGACAAGACGGTCATCTTCCGCGAGTACTCCCGCTTCGCGGGCGAGAACGACGAGCCGTACTACCCGATCAACACGCCGGAGAACCGCGAGAAGCTCGAGGCCTACCGCGAGCTGGCCAAGACCGAGGCGCGCGAGAAGAACGTCCTGTTCGGCGGCCGGTTGGGCACGTACAAGTACCTCGACATGCACATGGCCATCGGCTCGGCGCTGTCGGCGTTCGACAACAAGATCGCCCCGCACCTGACGGACGGCGCGCCGATCGACGGGTCCCTCGATGCTTGAGAAGGGCAGCCCGACGGGCGAAGTCGCGGTCCTGGCGAAGGCCCAGGGGTTTCTGAAGAGTGAAGCTTCGGTGAAGGCTGCTCGTGGCATGTCCCACTTCGGTGAGCACGCCATCGGCTGGTTCGGCCTGGGCCTCCTCGGCGCGGTCGTCGACAAGAAGCGGCGCAAGGACTGGCTGGTCGCGTCGGCCGGTGTCGTGGGCGCGCACGCCGCGTCGATCGCGGTGAAACGCGTGGTCAGGCGCCCCCGACCGGACCACCCGAGCGTAGAGGTACTGGTCGGCACGCCGAGCAAGCTGAGCTTCCCGTCGTCGCACGCGACGTCCACGACGGCGGCGGCGGTGCTCTACTCCGGATTGACCGGGCGTAACCTGGTGCCCGCCCTGGTACCGCCGATGCTGGCCTCGAGGCTCGTGCTCGGCGTTCACTATCCGACAGACGTTTTGGCCGGTGCAGCTCTCGGGGGGCTCGTCGGTGGTCTGATACGACGGAAGCTGAAGAGAAACCCATGAGCGAAACGACCGAGCAGCGCAGCAGCGAAGAGACGGCCGTGACTCCTGAGGCTCCGGAGACACCGGAGGCGCCGTCACGTGGCCCCATCGGCCTGGTCGCCGGCGTCATCAAGACGGCGCGGCCGCGGCAGTGGGTGAAGAACGTCCTGGTCTTCGCGGCCCCGTTCTTCGCGTTCTCGAAGTCGACCGACCGCACCGGTCTCCTGATCGACGCGATCATCGCCTTCGTGGCTTTCTCGCTGGTGGCGAGCTCGGTCTACCTCATCAACGACGCCATCGACGTCGAGGCCGACCGGGCCCACCCGACCAAGCGGAACCGGCCGATCGCGGCCGGGATCGTGCCGGTCCCCGTCGCGTACGGGGCCGCGGTCGTGTTCTTCCTGGCCGGCCTCGGCGTGTCGTTCGCGGCGAGCTGGCAGCTCGCCGTGGTGCTGGGCGTCTACGAGGCCGTCCAGCTCGGCTACTGCTTTGGCCTGAAGCACCAGCCGGTGGTCGACCTGGCCATCGTCGGCTCGGGCTTCCTGATGCGCTCCATCGCCGGCGGTGTCGCGGGCGGCATCGCGCTGTCCCAGTGGTTCCTGCTGGTCACGGCGTTCGGCTCGCTGTTCATGGTCGCCGGCAAGCGCTACGCGGAGATCATGCTGTTCGAGCGCACCGGCGCGAAGATCCGCTCGTCGCTGAAGAAGTATTCGGCGAGTTATCTGCGGTTCGTCTGGGCGACGTCGGCGGCGATCCTGATCATGTCGTACTGCCTGTGGGCGTTCGAGATCCGGCAGACCGAGCACAACTCGGTGTGGGCGCTGATCTCGATGGTGCCGTTCCTGGTGGCGGTGCTGCGGTACGCGGTGGACGTCGACGGCGGCATCGCGGGCGAGCCGGAGGAGATCGCGCTCAAGGACCGCATCCTGCAGGTCCTGGGCGCGACCTGGGTCGTCACGCTGTTCCTGGCGTTCTACCTGTGACGATTCATGGCGGATCGACAGGTTCGCTTCAGGTCGTCCACAGCTGAGCGGCGCACCCTGAGGTGGTGGGGGCGGGCAGTGCGCCCGTCCCCGTGACCACAGGAGCGACCATGAACGACCAGCCGCGCGAGGAGAAGGCCCCGGAGGGGGCCGACCAACCGACCGTCGAGCAGCCCACGACTGCGCAGCCCACGGCCGAGGCGGCTGCGCCCACGCCGGAGACGGCCGCGTCGGCCGACCAGCCGACGGCGGTGCATGGCCCGCCCGCCGCGGCGCAGGGCGAGCCTCCCGCCTCCGACCGGGCCCCGGCTGCCACACCCGCGCCGGGCACAGCCGGATCTGTCGGCCAGGCCGCACCGCACGCGCCGGCCGGGTCTGCCGCGTCGGCCGACCAAGCTCCCCCTGCCCCGGGCACCGCCGGGCCTGCGGGGCCGGGCGACGTGCCCCCTGCGGCCGACCAGACGGCCGTCCACGGCCAGCAGCCGCCACCCACTCCGCAGCTGTCCCAGCCCGGCCCCGGCCAGGCCTACGGCGCCTGGGGACCGCCTCCGGCCGCCCAGCGGCAGCCCGGCGGGTTCCGGCGGTTCGTCGGCCACCGCGCCACCCAGCTCGTCGGCGTCGGCGTGCTCGGCGTCCTGATCGGCGGCGGCATCGTCGGCGGGATCGCGGCGGCGACCGACCACCACGGCGGCCGGCCGGGCATCCACCGCCAGTACAACGGCCCGAACGGCGACCAGGGCTTCAACGGCCACGGCCCGGGCTTCCGCGGCGGCAACCACGGCAATCCGGGCAATCCGGGTAACTCGGGCAACTCCGGTTCCGGCGACGGCATCTGACCGGGACTGTGTCCTGAGCCACCCGTACCCCGCTCAGATCACAGAAGCATCACGAGCGAGGTACGGTGGCTCGGATGCGAAGCGCCTCCGCAGAACTCCCCGAGGCCGCCGGTGCGCTGCCGGCGGCCGTGCCCGTCGCCCGCTCGTGGGTCCTCCCCTCGGTGGCAGCGGCGGCCTCCGCCGTGGTGTTCGCCCTGGTCAGCCGCCATCTCATCGATGACACGTACATCACGCTGTCCTACGCGAAGAACCTCGCCTTCCACGCCCACTGGGGCCTGATCGAGCAGGGGACGGCGAACACGGCGACGTCCCCGCTGAACGTCCTGGCCCTCGCCGCGGTCACGTTCGTCGTCCGCGACGCCGTGCTGGCCGCGGGGATCGTCTTCGTCGCCGCGCAGGTGCTGCTCGTGCTGGGCCTGCGCCGCCTGGGCGAGCGCACCGGCCTGCCGGCGGCGTTCGCACCGCTGACGTTCGCATTGCTGCTGGTCAACCCGCTGCTCCTGTCCTCGATCGGGCTGGAGGTGGCGCTCGGCGCGACCGGCGTCGTCTGGACGCTGGTCTACGCGGGGGAGCGCCGGCCGGGGCGGCTCGGCGTCGTGATCGGGCTGCTCGCGCTCGTCCGGATCGACCTGCTGCTGATCGCGGCGGTGTTGTTCGCGGCCCGCCGCGAGTTCTGGGACGGCATCTGGCGGACGGCGTTCGCGGCGCTCGCGGTGACGCTGCCGTGGTTCGGGTTCAGCTGGGTGGTGCTCGGCTCGGCGGTGCCGGACACGCTGGTCATCAAGATCAGCCAGCAGTCGTGGGGACCGTTCGGCTTCACCAACGGCCCGCTGCTGTACTGGCGCAACTTCCCGGCCGCGGCGGCGCTGTCGTTCCTGCCGCTGCTGCTCGCCGGCCTGGCGGGAGTGGTGTGGATCGTCCAGTACCGCCGTGGCTCGCAGACCGCCCGCCGCCTGACACCGTTCGCGGCGCTCGCCATCGCGGGTGCGTTGCACTACCTGGCGTACAGTCAGCTCGGCGTGCCGCCCTACCACTGGTACTACGCCCCGAGCATCATCGGCGCGACGATCTTCCTGGCCGCGTGCGCGTCAGCGGTCCCGGAAGGAGTGCGGCGCGGAACGTGGACGCTGGCGGGAATGACGCTGGCGGCGAGTGTCGCGGTGTACGCGCAGCCGGGCATCCCCCGCCAGTTCGCCCCGATCACGAGCAACCACGCGTCGACGACGGAGTACCGCGAAATCGGCCGTGAGCTGGCGGCGATCGCCCACGGCCGCAAGGTGGAGACGGCGGGCGAGGTAGGCGCGCTGGCTTACGCATGCGACTGCGAGCTGGTCGACGAGTTCTCCGACCGCGGCGCGGTCGACCCGGCGATCACGGAGACGAAGCGCCGCAGCGGCGAAGTCGGCCGCGCGCTGCTGGAAGCCAACTTCCACAACTTCGACCACAGCGTGACGCCCCTCAGCCCGGACCTGGTCCTGGCGACGACCCGCCGCGCACCACCGGCGACGGCGTTGGCGAGCTGGCACATCGACTCGCCGTGGATGGGTAGCCAGAACCTGTACCTGCTGCCCGCCCACGCCACCGGCGGCTGAGCCACCGCGCGCCGAGTTGTCCACAGGCAACGGCCGATGTGGACAGCTCACTCGGCCAACGGCTTTCCGGCGAGTTCCGTCGGCCGCCGCCGGTAGACTGGACTCGGGGACGCCCCCCTGGGAGCGGCGGGGGATGTCCGGCAAAGTCGATCGCTGCCGCGGTGCTCCGTGGTGGAAGTGGCGCTGTGCGCTGCCGGCCGGGTGTCGCGAATGACTCATTCGGGGCGTGGGAGGTCCCCAATGACTCATTCGCGACCTTCGGCAGCGTGGCAGGTCTCGGCGACCAGCGTCGCAGCGGTCAAGGAGGGCGGGCGCGACTTTGCCGGAGCCCTGCCTGGGAGCGGCGGGGGATGTCTGGTCCCAGGCAGGGAAGCGCCGGCGCGTCAGATCGGGAGCTTGCGGAAGATCGGCCGCGGGACGTGCCGCAGCGCCGACATCACCAGCCGGAACTGCGCCGGCGCCCACACGAGGTCCTTGCCCGCGCGGGCCGCGCCGACCGCGATCTCCGCGACCTGCTCGGCCGTCTGCGCCAGCGGAGCGTCCTTCAGGCCCGCCGTCATCTTCGTCTTGACGTGCCCCGGGCGGACGACCGTCACCTTCACCCCGAACGGCGCCAGTGCCTCGCCGAGGCCCAGGTAGAAGCCGTCGAAGCCGGCCTTGGTCGAGCCGTAGACGAAGTTGGACCGGCGGACTCGCTCGCCCGCCACCGACGACAGCGCGATCACCGTGCCGTGGCCCTGCGCCTTGAGCTTCTCCGACAGCGCCACGCCCACCGACACCGCGGCCGTGTAGTTCACGGTCGCCAGCTCGACGGCCTTCGCGTGGTCCTGCCAGACCTCCTCCGGGTCGCCGAGCAGGCCGAACGCCACGACCGCGACGTCGATGTCGCCGCCTTCGAACGCCTTGTCCAGCACGCCCGGGTGCGACGCCGTGTCCTTCGCGTCGAAGTCCACAGTGGACACTTCGGCGCCCTTGTCCTTCAGGCGCTGCGCGGCCGCGTCGAGCCGCGGCGAGGGCCGGGCCGCCAGCACGACCCGCAGCGGCTTCTCGGCCAGGTACTTCTCGGCGATCGCCAGGGCGATGTCGGACGTGCCGCCGAGCAGGAGCAGGGACTGGGGGTTGCCCACCGCGTCGATCACAGTTCGAGCCTCCGGCTCATGTCAGAGGCGAAAACGCCTTCGGGGTCAACAGAAGCGCGGACCTTGCGCCATTCTTCGAGCCGCGGGTACATCTTCGCGAACGTCTCGGGCGACGTGCGCGAGTCCTTCGCGGTGTACAGCCGCCCGCCCGCGGCCAGCACGGCCTCGTCGAGCTCCAGGCAGAACCGGCTCAAGCCCTGCTTGACCGGGAAGTCCACGCTGAGCATCCAGCCCGGCGACGGCCACGACATGGGCGCCGGGTTGGCCTCGCCCATGCGCTTCAGCACGTTCAGGAACGAGTAGTGACCCGACGTCGCGATCCGCCGGCAGATCGCCTTGAGCTGGTCCTCCGCGCCGAACGGGACGGAGAACTGGTACTGCAGGAAACCCTTGGAGCCGTAGGCGCGGTTCCACTCGCTCAGCATGTCCAGCGGGTGGTAGAACTGCGTCAGGTTCTGGATCTTGCCCCGGGCGCCCTTCTTCGGCACCGTCTTCTGCCACAGCTCGTTGATCAGCCCGAACGTGAGCTTGTTGCCCAGGCCGTTCGGGAAGATGTCCGGCAGCGTCGCCAGCTGCGGCGCGTCGAACTTCAGCGGCGCGGACCGCAGCTTCGGCGGCAGCTCGTCCAGCTTCGCGAGCGAGCCGCGGGAGAACGTCGCCCGGCCGAGCCGGTGGTCCGAGGAGATCAGGTCCGGCACCGACATCGAGTAGTCGTAAGTCAGGTCCGAGCCGTCGGTGAACAGGCCGAGCGTCTCGTCCAGGTTCGCCGTGCGGTCCGCGTCCACGATGAAGTACGCGGTCTCGGTCTTCTTCATCCGGACCTTCGCCCGGACGACGATCCCGGTCAGCCCGATGCCGGCCACGGTCGCCCAGAACAGCTCCGCGTCCTGGCCCTCCGGCGTGAGCGTGCGCACCTGGCCGTCGGCGGTCAGCAGGTCCATCGACACGACGTGGTTGCCGAAGCTGCCCGCGCTGTGGTGGTTCTTGCCGTGGATGTCGTTCGCGATCGCGCCGCCGATCGTCACCTGGCGCGTGCCGGGCAGCACCGGGACCCACAGGCCGTACGGCAGCGCCTCGCGCATCAGCTTGTCCAGGCTGACCCCGGCGTCCAGGTCGACGACGCCCGAGTCCGGGTCGATCGAGTGGATCCGGTCCAGCGCGGTCATGTCGACGACCAGGCCGCCCGCGTTCTGCGCCGGGTCGCCGTAGGAGCGGCCCAGGCCACGCGCGATGACGCCGCGTTCACCCGCCTGGGCGACGGCCCGCGCGATGACCTCGACGTCCGGGGTGGACAGGACGTCGGCGACGGTCGGTGCGGTGCGTCCCCAGCCGGTGAGCGTGCGACGCTGTGTCTCGGGTAGGTGGGTCACCCGACCAGGGTAGCCACGCCGAACGACGCCCGAGACGTGACCCTGAAGTGCCCGCTTCTACACTTTGCGAATCAAGGCACAAGCGCCCGCGCGGGTGACCATGACTCAGGCAACGAGGTAATGCAGTGGTGGCGACCGATCCGCAAGCCGACATAGCGGCTGCGCAGCCGTCCTCTCCGGGACTGCTGGGCCAGCTCATCCGCTTCGCCCTGATCGGGGGATTCTGTGCCCTGGTCGACCTGGGCACGTACACACTCCTGACGCAGGTGGCGGGGATGGCCACCTCACCGTGGGTCGACATCGCCCGCGCTATCTCTTTCATCGTGGGCACGACCACGGCGTTCTTCCTGAACCGGAAGTTCACCTTCGCCGGCGGGCGCCGCGACGGGAAGGCGCAGATCGGCTCGTTCGTCCTGCTCTACACCGTGACGTTCTTCGTCGCGGTCGGGGTGAACCAGCTCATGCTGCACGTCCTGCCGGAGTCCGCGTGGCAGCACACACTGGGTTGGGCCGTGTCGCAGGCCACCGCCACCGTGATCAATTTCGTGATGCTCAAGTGGGTCGTGTTCCGCGAGCCGTCGACCAAGGAGAACTGAGGAACTCATGCCCGGTAAGACAGCCACCCCGGCGCCGACCACGACAGCCGGCGCGGCCGCCGAGACGCGGTTCACCGAGCACACTCCGCAGGGTCGCCTGACGGCGCAGCGCGGGCTCTACGCCGGCCCGGCGCCGATCGTCAGCAAGGACCTGTACGCCGAGCTCGAGTGGGGCTCGGCCGTGCGGGAACGTGCGGCGATCACCCTCGAGCCCGCCTCCAAGGTGTCGGGCAACACGTACTTCGGCCGGTTCCCGGCCAGCTACTGGCAGCGGTGGACGACGGTGACCGAAGTCTCGGTCGAGGCCGTCGTCACCGGCACCGGCCTGCTCTCCATGGGCGCCTCCGACGTCGAGGGCGAGCCCCGCGTCGTCGCCGCCGAGCAGGTCACCGACGCCAAGCAGGCGAAGGTCGCGCTGACCGGCAAGCTGGACAAGTTCTACGACGGCGGCGCGCTCTGGCTCGACCTGGAGACCGAAGGCGGCCAGACGCTGCGCGTCGAGCAGGTCCGCTGGACGGTCGAGGCGCCGGAGAAGATCCGCCCGACCGCGGTGACCATCTGCACGATGAACCGCGCCGACGACTGCCTGAAGAACCTGCAGGCCCTCGCCGCGGACGTCTCCTCGCTGGAGACCCTGGACGCGATCTACGTCGCCGACCAGGGCACCGACCTCGTCGAGTCCCGCGACGGCTTCGAGCAGGTCGCCAAGGACCTCGCCGACAAGCTCCACTACATCAAGCAGCCGAACCTCGGCGGTGCCGGCGGCTTCACCCGCGGCCTCTTCGAGGTCGCCGGGCACACCGCCACCGAGCACGCGAACGTCCTGTTCATGGACGACGACGTCCTGCTCGAACCGGACCTGGTGATCCGGATGACGGCGTTCTCGAACCGCGCCGCCAACCCGATCATCGTCGGCGGCCAGATGCTGAACCTGTTCCACCCGAACCAGCTGCACGTCGGCGCCGAGTACGCCCGGCTCAACACGCTCGAGCCCGGCCAGCCGGTCGAGCACTCGCTGTCCACCGCCGACCTGCTCGGCGTGGACGAGGAGACGCTGAAGCCGAACCGCCAGGAGCGCCGCCTCGACGCCGGCTACAACGGCTGGTGGTCGTGCCTGATCCCCTACGAGGTCGTCCAGGCCACCGGCTACCCGCTGCCGTTCTTCTTCCAGTGGGACGACGCCGAGTACTCCTACCGGGCCCGCGCGCACGGCTTCCCGACCGTCACCCTGCCGGGTGCGGGCGTGTGGCACGCGGACTTCCACATGAAGGACTGGGACGAGTGGCACCGGTACTTCAACCTGCGCAACTCGATCATCACCGCCGCGCTGCACTCGCCGTTCAACCTGAACCTGCTTTCGCGGGTCCTGATCGCGCAGCTGGTCCGCTACCTGCTGGGCATGCAGTACGGCCTGTCGGCGACGCTGATCAAGGCCGTCGAGGACTTCCTGAAGGGCCCCGAGGTCCTGCGTGACGGCGGTGTCGAGGCGATGCAGGAGATCCGCCGCATCCGCGACAACTACCCGGAGACCAAGCGCCACAAGGCCACCGACGTCCCGGGCATCGCGTCCAACGACATCGGCATCATCAACAGCGCGCCGCGGCCCAGCATGCAGCGCCTGGTGCTGATCAAGCGGGTCCTCGACCGGGTGCTCGGCCGCAGCCGGTTCGGGCTCGGCGCGGTGCCCATCGACGAGGCGAACTGGTGGCACATCGCGCTGTTCGACACGGCCGTGGTCACCGACGCCAGCCAGGAAGGCGTCCGCGTCCGGTCCTACGACCGGGTGAAGATGTTCGCGCTGGCCAAGCAGGGCGCGCGGGTCATCCAGCGGCTGCGCAAGGAAGGCGCGGCGGTGCAGGAGCAGTACAAGCGCGCCATGCCGGAGCTCACCTCGCGCGAGAACTGGAAGCGTCTGTACAAGCTCTGAGGCTCTTCGCGAAGGCCGTCTCACGTGTTGTGAGGCGGCCTTCGTCGGTTCAGGCGTGCAGGCCGAAAACTTTGCTCTTGCGGTTGAGGTCGTCGATGTAGGCGGCGGCGACGTGGCCGAAGTTGATCGCGACCGTCGAGTCGTCCTTGGTGGTCACCGTTTCGACGGCGCCGGCCTTGACGAGCTGGCTGAGCCTGCCCGCCAGCTTGCCGGATTCTTCGGTGGTCAGCGCGAACAGCAGCGGCTCGCCGCCGGTCGCCAGGTGCAGCACGAGTGCGGGTTTCTGGTCAGCCATGCCTCCATCGGACCAGCGGCGATCTTGCCCCGGCAAGCGGGTTCGCTGAGGGCGGAGCTACGGTTTTCGCGAAGGCCGGACTGATCCGCGGGGGGTTGGAAGCGAATGCCGCACTCGTTCTCGCTGTCGCTGGCGGCGGTGGACATCCTGCTCGAACAGCTCGGGCTGGGCCGCGCGCCGACGCCGTTCGAGGTCCCGCACGTCGGCACGACCGTCGAGCAGCGCGCGATGATCCGCGACGCCGTCGTCCGCGACCTGACCGGCCGCGGGCTGTGGAGCCGCGGCCGCCTCGACCCGGACGCCGAGCTGGCGCTGGTCACCTTCGTCCGCGGCAGCGTGACGATCAACGCGGCCGCGGAGCTCGGCGACCGGCACCTGTTCGCCCGCGTCGCCACCGACGGCCAGTTCGCGGTGCTCGCCCGGCAGCAGGACAACCTGATCGTCTTCGAGGAGGTCCGCCCGACCGGCATCGTCCCGGCGATCGTCGACCTGCTCCCGCTCACCCCGGCCGCGCCCGGCCAGTCGGTCACCATCACGCGCCCGGCGGAACAGCCCCGGCAGCAGCGCCGCGACGACGTGTACGACCCGTTCGCCGGCGTCTCCGGCCCCCGCTCGCACAGCGGCGGGAGCAGCGGTCCGCAGCTGAGGATGATCGAGCGCGTCTTCCAGGAGCCGAAGAAGCGCATCGGCCAGTTCACGGCCCAGACCCGCGGCGGCGCGTTCCCGCCCCTGGCCTGGTTCGACACCCCGTCCGGCCGCTGGCTGATGTCCTCGCGGTCGGCCGCGGACGGCCAGCGCTGGATCACCTACGCCCCGGCCGACAACGCGCGCCTGGCCCAGCAGCTGTACGCCCAGCTCGAAGGCCGGTTCTGAGCCGCGGGAACCACCGGGGCCGGGGCTGCGTCCCAGGTGAAGATCGGTGGACGGCCGTGGCGGAGGGTGCCCGGCTAGTAGACTCCCGGGTGCACACGCACGGGTGAAGCGATTCGGGGTGGAACAGCGATGCTGATTGCCGACGGCGGTGGCGGATCGATGTCGGACATCGTCAATCCGCTTTCTTCGGCCGGGATGAACGCCGCGGTGAAGGCCGTCACTGCGGAGACCCAGAAGCTGGTCGACGCGGCCAAGGGCGGCGGGTTCAAGATCACCCCGGAGGGCGTGAAGCCCATCCGTGACGCGCTGACCGCGCTGGTCAAGGATCTCGGCAAGCTCAGGTACCAGACTTTCGCGCTGGATCAGGCCCCGCAGCTCGGCAGCCACCCGTACGGGCAGACCGTCGCGACCCACGACCAGAAGAGCGCGAACGACGCCGAAGGGTCAGCGACCGCGGTGCTCCGCCAGCTCCAGCAGGTCGCCCAGCAGGCTGACGAGGCGCTGGCGCGGGCGTCGGGCCTGTACAGCGAAACCGAAAACCAGGCGTTCTCCGCCCTCCAGACCGGTCAGGCCTGAGGTATGACGAAACTTCTCGTTCGTGTTGTCCTGCCCGTCGCGGCCGGAGTGGTGTTGCTGGCCGGGTGCACCACCACCCGGGAAGGAACGGCTTCGCCCGCGCAGACGTCGTCGGCCGGCGGGACGAGCGCTCCGGAGACGACGTCCGTCGCCGGAGGTGCGGGCACGAAGTCGATCACCGACCCCTGCTCGCTTCTCCAGATGAGCGATCTGAGCAGCTACGGGCAGTTCGACCCGCCGGACAGCAAGAAGATCGGCACCGCCCGGTCGTGCAGCTACCAGAAGACGATCGCCTCGGCGAGCGACCACACCATGTCGATCGGGGTGAACGTCCGCGACGACGCTTCGGTCGACCAGGTCAGGGACACCGGTGGCGGGGTGGTCGACAAGGACATCAACGGCCGGCGTGCGAAGGAAGCGCCGGACGGAGCCGCTGTCGGGTGCACGCTCGGACTGCCGGTCGGCGGCACCTCGCGGGTGGACGTGGAGGTGCTCTTGGACACCTCGGCCGACCAGGCTTGCCAGATCGCCGAAGCCGTCGCCACCAAGGCCGTAGAGCCGAAGCTGCCCAAGGGGTAAGGGGAACCAGATGTCGACGCGACAGACGCCACCGAAGCAAGCGGACAAGACACCCCAGGAACTCCAGGACATGGCGCCCGCCGACCGGGACGCCTACCTGCAGCAGAAGGCCGAAGAGGGCGTCGACCCGGACAACTGGCTGTTCGGGTGGGTCCAGGAGTACATGGCTCGCGCCCAGGCGAAGAACCAGTCCCAGCAGATGGCGAAGCAGAACGTCGAGGACGCCACCAAAGGCCGTGACGTCGAGTACGTCCAGGGTCTGCAGGCGCCGAACGCGGACTACAAGGGCACCGATCACACCCAGCTCCAGGCGTTCCTCCAAAGCAACCTCGACGTCAACCAGGTCTCCGAGGTTTCGACGGCGTACCACCAGGTCCACCAGGTCTTCGACCGGTTCGCGCAGTCGATGACCACCGCCGTCAACTCCTCCAAGGGCTCTTGGGAAGGCAGCGCGGCCGAGAACGCGCAGCAGTACTTCACCAGCCTGAGCAAGTGGTCCGACGCGAACTCGCAGAACGCGAAGCTGGCCTCGGAGACGATCTACGAGCAGGGCCAGGCGGCCGCCACGGCGAAGAACTCCATGCCGGCGCCGATCCCGTTCAGCTGGACCGACGAGTTCAAGGGCTGGGCGACGTCGAACCCGCTCAACCTGGCCGACAACGTCGACAAGTCCATCCAGAAGCAGAAGGACAGCCAGGCGGCGCACGACGAGGCCGCGAGCGTCATGGCGACCTACGACAAGAACCTCTACGACGCCGCGTCGAAGCAGCCCGCCTTCGCGCCGCCGCCGAGCTTCAGCACCGGCAACGGCAGCGGCGACCCCAACGGCGGCGGGGACAAGAACGGCATCAACCTCCCGTCCGGCGCGACCAACCCGGGTCCCGGCTCGGTGAACCTCCCGGGGCCGGGGGCCAGTGCCCAGGGCTTCCTGCCCGGGGGGACGGGCCCCGGCTCGGGCGCCGCGGCGCACTTCTCCGGGCCCGGCTCGACCACCGGGGCGGGGTTCGTGCCGGGCACCGGCACCACGCCGTCCAGCTTCACGCCCAGCTCGGTTCCGGGTGGGGGATCGTCGAACCAGAACCCGTCGCTCGGCGGCATGCCGCCGATGAGCCCGATGCCCATGGGCGGCGGCATGAACTTCGGCGGCGACGAGGCCTACAACTCCAAGGTCGGTGGTGGCGGCCGCGGTGGTGGCGGCGGTTTCGGTCCCGGCGGCTCGGGCTCGGGCAACGCCACGGGCGCGGGTGCCGCGTCGGGCGCGGCACGGCCGGGCGGCATCGGTGCGGCCGAAGGGGCCGCCAGCCGCGGCATGGGTGGCCTCGGCGCCGGTGCGGCCGGCCGGGGTGGCATGGGTCCCGGCGGTGGCCTGGCCCGTGGCCAGAAGGGCGAAGGCGACGAGGACACCGAGCACTCGCGCCCGACGTACCTCGTCGAGGGCGACCCCGACGAGGTCTTCGGCACCGACCTGCGGACCGCGCCGCCGGTCATCGGCGAGTAGGACGAAAAAGGGCCCCCGCACCGCGGGGGCCCTTTTTCGTGAAACCTAGTAGCGGTAGAACTTTTCGGCGCGGCCTTGGCGCACGAGCTTCAGCCACTGCAGGAACGCCTTCGGGTCCCGCTTCACGCCGACGAAGTACAGTCCGAACCGGACGATCTCCAGCGCGCCGATCTTCCGCATGCCCGGCTGGGACAGCAGGTAGCCGCGGTTGCGGTAGGTGTAGTACCGCTTGACCTCGTTCTCCGGGTCCTGCGCGTGGAACTTGCCGCCCAGCATGGGCTTGAACTCGTCCGAGCCGTCCGGGTGCAGGTACTTCGTCTTCAGCGACGTGCCGAACGGCAGTCCCGAGCGGGCCAGCCGCCGGTGCAGCTCGACCTCGTCGCCGCGGAAGAACAGGCGCAGGTCCGGCACCCCGACGACGTCCAAAGTGGACGCGCGGAAGAGCGCGCCGTTCATCAGGGACGCGATGCCCGGCAGGAAGTCCACGCCCAGCTCGGACTGCGACCGCTTCCAGGTCAGGCCGCGGCGCAGCGGGAACGCCAGCTTGTCCGGCGCGTCGATGTTCGACACCACCGGCGAAATCTCCGCCAGATCCCGCTTTTCGGCTTCCTCGAGCAGGATGGCGAGCACGTTCTCGTCGGCCGGGCGGCCGTCGTCGTCGGCCAGCCAGATCCAGTCCGCGCCCAGCGACAGCGCGTGCAGCATGCCCAGCGCGAACCCGCCGGCGCCGCCGAGGTTCCGGTGCGACGGCAGGTACGTGTACGGCAGCGGGTAGTTCTCGACGACTTCGCGGGCCGAGTCGTCCGGCCCGTTGTCGACCACGACCAGGTGGTCGACCGGCCGGGTCTGGGCCGCGATGACCTTCAGCGAGTCCGCGAGCAGCTCGCGCCGGTGCCGCGTGACGACCACGCCGACGACCGCGCCGTCGGGCAGCTGCCGGGTCTCGCTGGCCATCATTCCCCGCCGTTCGTCGTCGCCACCGGCTCGATGCCGAGGCGCTGCAGCGTTTCCTGGCTCATGTGCTCGAAGGGGTCGCGGCCCTTGTAGCCCGTGAGGACGTCCCGCAGCGATCCCCGCTGCTTGATGTGGCCCTCGTCCATCCAGAGGGCCGAGTCGCACAGCTCGAACAGGAACTCGTCGGCGTGGCTGGCGAACACCAGGATGCCGGAACGCTTCACCAGGTCCTTGAGGCGGTCGCGGGCCTTGTTGAGGAACGCCGCGTCGACCGCGCCGATGCCTTCGTCGAGGATCAGGATCTCCGGGTCGATCGAGGTCACGACACCCAGGGCGAGCCGCACGCGCATACCTGTCGAGTACGTCCGCAGCGGCATCTGCAGGTAGTCGCCGAGCTCGGTGAACTCGGCGATGTCGTCGACCCGCTTCTCCATCTCCTTGGCCGTCATGCCGAGGAAGAGGCCGCGGATGATGATGTTCTCCTGGCCGGAGATCTCCGGGTCCATGCCGACGCCGAGGTCGAAGACCGGCGCGATCTTGCCCTCGATCCGGGCGGACCCGCGGGTCGGCTCGTAGATCCCGGCGAGCAGCCGCAGCAGCGTGGACTTGCCTGCGCCGTTGTGCCCGACCAAACCGACCCGGTCGCCTTCGCGGAGGTTCAGGGTCACGTCGTGCAGGGCCTCGATGATCGGGACCTTGGTCTCGGTGCCGATCTTGCCGCCGACCTTGCCGAGCACCTTCTTCTTCATCGACCGGGTCTTCGCGTCGAAGATCGGGAAGTCGACGAAGGCGTTCCGGACGTCAATGCTGACCATTTGTCACACCCAGTAGGAGACGCGGGCACGGTAGTTGCGCATCGCGACGAGCGCGAGCGCCCAGCCGACGATGGTGATGCAGCCGACCACGATCCAGTTGCCCGGCGTGAACGACTGGCCGATCAGCGGCGCCCGGACCACCTGCATGAAGTGGTACAGCGGGTTCGCCTGGATGATCGGCAGCACCCAGGAGATGCCTTCGCGCGTCCCGCCGTTCATCAGCTGGTCGACCGGCCAGACGATCGGCGTGCCGTAGAACAGCAGCTGGATCAGCGAGTTGATCACCTGCGGGATGTCGCGGAACCGGGTCGAGATGATGCCCAGCAGCAGCGTCACCCAGCCCGCGTTCAGCGCCAGCAGCAGGAAGCCGGGGATGGCCAGCAGGATGTTCCAGCTCAGACCGGGGTGGCAGTACAGGCCGTCGTGGCAGAGCCCGTCCTTCGAACCCAGCGAGTACTTGTCGTCGAGTGCGCTGAAGAAGATGACCAGCACCACGACGTAGACGATCATGTTGTGCGCCAGCAACAGCGTCTGCCGCCACACCGTGCGCAGCATGTACACGCTCAGCGGCGCCGGGAGCTGCTTGATCAGCCCCTCGTTCGCGATGAACGTCTCCATGCCCTCGGCGAGGCAGCCGCTGATGAAGCCCCACAGGATGAAGCCGGTGGAGAGGTAGGGCAGGAACACCTGGATCGGCGAGTTGAACAGCTGCGAGTAGAGCAGCCCGAGCCCGAGCGCGATGACGGCCTGGCTGATGGTGATCCAGAACGGCCCGATCACCGAGCGGCGGTAGCGCTGCTTGATGTCCTGCCAGCCGAGGTGTCCCCACAGCTCGCGGGCCTTGAATCCGGCCTTGATGTCGGCGAAGGCACGCGCGAACGTCTTGCTGTCCGACGTCGGCGGCGCCGACGTCGCTACGGGTGATTCCGCGGCCTGAACCGTGCTGGTGGCATGCACGTGGACGAGGGTACCGATGTGCCCGCCACCGGCCTGGCCACCCCGCCTGTTCGCCCGGCGCCCGCGGTTAACGCCAAGGTGACCTGGATTACATTCCGTCACGCCGTACGATTCCGCGCATGGTGGTCGCCCACAGTGGGACTTCGTCGACGAAGTCGGCCCAGCGTGCTCTTTACTACGTAGTGGCTCCGGTGGGGCATCCCAATTACGGGGACGAACTCATCGCGGCGAGCTGGCTCCGCGAGCTGGCCGAGATGGCGCCGGACGCGGACGTCTGGGTGGACACGCATTCGCCCGGGCCGGCGGCCGTCCTGCTCGACGGGATCCACCCCCGGGCCAAGTTCACCGACACGCTGTGGCGGTTGTGCTGGGAGGCGCCGTCGGAGGACCCGTGGCAGGCGGCGTCCTGGGTGCGCGAAGCGGTGCACAACCCGGGCATGATGCCCCGCCTGCACGGCGGGATCGAGCTGCTCGCGACGGCTGACGTCGTGCACGTCGTCGGCGGCGGCTACATCAACAAGCTGTGGCCCAAGCAGATCGGCCTCTTCTCCGGGGCCGCGGCGGCGGTGGAACGGTCGGGCGGCCGGGCTGCGATGACCGGGCACGGTCTCGTGCCGGCCAGCGACGACGTCACCCCGCTGCTGCTGAGCCTGCTGGACCACTTCGAGGTGGTCGAGGTCCGTGACGAGGCTTCAGCGGCGCTCGTGGACGTCCAGCCCGGGATCGACGACGCGTTCCTGGGCATCGGCCCGCACCGCTACGAGACGGCCGAGGACCAGCCCGAGGTCATGCTGTGCCTGCAGTCGGATCTCGTCGAGGTCGGCATCGGCAAGCTGGCGGGCGCGGTGCTCTCGATGCTGCGCGCGTGGAAGGTGCCGCCGGAGCGCATCGGCGTCGTCGAGGGCGTGCCGCGCGTCGACCGCGAGGTGTTCGCCCTGCTGGAGCGCGAGCTGCCCGGTGCCCGGTTCTACCCGTTCTCCCACGTCTGGGCGCACGGCCTGCCCGCGAATCCCCGGCAGACGTGGATCTCCACCCGGTTCCACGTGCACATGCTGGCGGCGGCGGCCGGTGCCTCCGGGGTGGCGGTGTCCATCAACCCCGACTACTACGCGACGAAGCACCGGTCGCTGGCCGCGCTGGGCTCCAACTGGACGGTGCTGGAAGACCTCACCCAGGTGCCGGACCGCCCCACCGCCGGCGGCTACGCACCGGACGTCCTCGCGCGGCTGCGGAAGGCGAAGGTGGAGGTGGCGAGGACCGTCTACGCCCCCGTCGAGCGCCGGCAGCCGGCCAACGCGGCGCCCGAGCCGCGGCCGGAGTCGCTGAGACGACGCTGGTCGAGGCGAATCCTCGGCTGATCGAGGACCGGTCCTGTCCGCGATGGCTTCTACCGTCGGGGACATGACTTCGGAAATCACGCCGTTCCGCATCGACGTCCCGCAGGCCGCACTGGACGACCTCCGCACGCGGCTGGCGAACACCCGCTGGCCCGACCAGCCCACGGGCACGGGATGGCGGCTCGGCGCGCCCGTCGACTACGTGCGAGAACTGGCGGAGTACTGGCGAACGGGCTTCGACTGGCGGGCGCACGAGGAGCGGATCAACGCGTTCCCGCAGTTCACGACCACGATCGACGGCACGAACGTGCACTTCCTGCACGTGACCTCGCCTGAGCCGGAAGCGACACCGGTGCTGCTCACGCACGGCTGGCCGGGATCGATCGTCGAGTTCCTGGACGTCATCGGCCCGCTGACGGACCCGAGGGCGTACGGCGGCGACCCGGCGGACGCGCTGCACGTGGTGGTCCCGTCGATCCCGGGTTACGGGTTCTCCGGCCCGACGCCGGAGCCGGACTGGGGCCCGGACCGCATCGCGCGCGCGTTCGCGGAGCTGATGACCCGCCTGGGCTACCGGCGTTTCGGAGCCCACGGCGGCGACTGGGGCGCGATCATCTCGCGCGAGCTGGCGGTGCAGTTCCCGGAGCGGCTGTTGGGCATCCACGTGACGATGCTGGCGACGGCGGTGGTCCGCACCGAAGCCGACCTCGAGGGCCTCGAAGAGCTCGACAAGGGCAGGCGCTCACTGGAGAAGGGCGCGAAGTTCTCTCGAGAGGGCACGGGCTACGCGATGATCCAGGCGACGAAGCCGCAAACGCTGGCGTACGGCCTCCACGACTCCCCGGCAGGCCAGCTGGCCTGGATAGCGGAGAAGTTCCGGTCGTTCTCGAACGCGGGAGAGGACCTCGTCGACCGCGACGACCTCTTGGCGGACGTGTCGATCTACTGGTTCACGGAGACGGCGAACTCCTCGGCCCGCTTGTACGCGGCCCTGACGGGCGGCTGGGGTGCGCCACCACCGTCGAACACGGTCCCGACGGCGGTGGCGGTCTTCCCGGACGACATCGGCCTGCCGATCCGGGCATTGGCGGAGCGAACGGACAAAATCGTCCGCTGGACGGAGTTTCCGAGCGGCGGCCACTTCCCGGCATTGGAGGAACCGGACGCGTTGATCGGCGACATCCGGGCGTTCTTCAGCTCGGTGGGCTGAGGGGGCTGCTGTGGTTCCGAGGGTCGCGAATGGGTCATTGGGGACCTCGGGCGTCCCGAATGAGTCATTCGCGACACTTGGCCGGCGGCTCGGTAAGCCCGCCACCCCGAAGCCGGATTGCGGGGGAGGGCTGGGTGGAGCGCAGGTCATGCCGTAAGCGTGCCGTTTCTCGCCCGGTCAGGCACTTACCAAGGCCGCTGCCTGTCTGCGGCGGGTAACCGGCGCGGCCGTGGTTCCGAGGGTCGCGAATGACTCAAAGGGGCCCGCGGCCCCACAACAAAAAAAAATGGGG
>NZ_JBFACT010000061.1:0-54758 GCF_040640995.1 Amycolatopsis sp. NPDC021455
AACCCGCCGCCTGAACACCACCCACCCTCGAAACCGGCTCCGCTCCGCTCCGCCGGATGCTGACGCACGCCCCCAAAGTCCCATTTTCGGATCAGAGGGTCGACACGCGTGAATGGAGGGACGACACGGCGTCAGGCGAGGGTGGGGAGTTCCGCGGCGACTTCGGCTGGGGACGGCATGGCCGCGACTTCGGCCGCCAGGGCCTGGGTCGCGTCGCGGACCGAGGAGTCCGTGAGGAGCGTGCGGGCCTTCGTGGCGACGGTGTCGGCGGTGACGTCGGCGCCGAGCAGGCGGTCGCCCACGCCGGCCGCCAGCACTGCCTCCGCGTTGCTGAACTGGTCCGCGCCCTGGGGCAGGAGGAGCTGCGGCAGGCCCGCGCCGAACGCGCCCAGCGTCGTGCCGCTGCCGCCGTGGTGGACCACCAGGTCCACGTGCGGGAGCAGCGCCGCCTGCGGGACCCACTTCTCGATCCGGACGTTCGGCGGCACCTCGCCCAGCACGCCGTCGGCCAGGGACGGGCCGGTGGCGACCAGGACGTCGACGTCCAAACCGGACAGACCGGCGATCGCCTCGGTGAGCACGCCCGCGTGGCCCATCGCCGTGCCGAGCGTCAGGTAGACGAGCGGCCGCGACCGGTCCAGCACCCCCGCCGGCAGTTCGCCCGGCTCACTCCAGCCGACCGGGCGCAGCGGCACCCGGCGCGTCCGCGCCACGAACCCCGGTTCCTGCACCGACTCCGGGCAGATGTCGATGAACGGACCGCCGAACGACAGGTCCTCCCCGACCTCGACGCCCAGCTCGGCGCCGTGCGCGCGGATCGCTTCGCGGATCTTCAAGGCCATCGGGTCGTCGCTCGACACCCGGCCGAAACCGTGCGCCACCACCGGAATCCCGGCCTTCATCGCGGCGAAGGCACCGCCCGAGTTGGCGGCCTCGCTCACGACCAGGTCGGGCCGGACGTGCTCGAACAGCGGCAGCAGGTCGGCGACGAACCGGCGGGGCATGAGCTCGCCGAAGACCTTCCCGACGATCGGGAACAGCACCTCCGGCGGGATGTCGCCGGGCGGGCGCCGCGGGCCGGGCGGCCCGGACTCGGCGAACGCCTGGCCGAAGGCGGCGGAGATGGCGAGCCCGGCCGCCGCCGTCTCCAGCCCCGCTTTCGTCAGCTGGGGCAGGAAATCTTCCGAGGTGGCGAAGACGACGTCGTGGCCCGCGTCACGCGCGGCGACCGCCAGCGGGACGAGCGGGAAGGTGTGACCGAAGGACCCCAGAGAGGTGAAGAGCAAGCGCACTCACCCGACCCTAGCCCGTAGGCTGGCGCGGTGACAGTGAATTCCACCCTCCGCGACGCCGCGTTCCGCTGGATCGCCGACGACCCCGACGACGGCTCCCGCGCCGAACTGCAGGACGTCCTGGCGAAGGCGATGGGCGGCGACGCCGCGGCCGCCGGCGAGCTGGCCGACCGGATGGCGGGCCCCCTGGAGTTCGGCACCGCCGGCCTGCGCGGCCCGGTGCGCGCCGGGCCGAACGGGATGAACGTCGCCGTCGTCACCCGCACGACGGCCGGGGTGGCGGAATGGCTGAAGGCGCACGGGCACGCCGGCGCGCTGGTCGTCGTCGGCCGCGACGCGCGCCACGGCTCGGAAGCCTTCGCGACCGCGGCCGCCGAGGTGCTCACCGCGGCGGGTTTCGACGTCAAGGTCTTCCCGCGGCCGCTGCCCACGCCGATGCTCGCGTTCGCCGTCGGCAGGCTCGGGGCGGTGGCCGGGATCCAGATCACCGCGTCGCACA
This sequence comes from Amycolatopsis sp. NPDC021455, assembly GCF_040640995.1. Lineage (NCBI taxonomy): Bacteria > Bacillati > Actinomycetota > Actinomycetes > Pseudonocardiales > Pseudonocardiaceae > Amycolatopsis > Amycolatopsis sp. NPDC021455. The sequence continues at coordinate 1,792 of NZ_JBFACT010000061.1, forward strand.
ATCCCCCGGCCGACAACGGGTACAAGCTCTACGACGCCACCGGCGGACAGATCGTGCCGCCGTCGGACGGCGAGATCGAACGCGCCATCGAGGCGGCGCCCGCCGCGGTGGGCGTGCCGCGGGCACCCGGCGCCGAGGTCGTCGACCTGCTGGACCGCTACCTCGACGAGGTCGCGACGCTGCCGCTGGGCCACGAGCGGGCGGTCCGGGTGGCCGCGACGGCGCTGCACGGCGTCGGCGCCGACACGCTGCGCGCGGCGTTCGCCCGGGCCGGGTTCACCGACCTGCACCTGGTCGACGCCCAGGCCGCGCCGGACCCGGACTTCCCGACGGTGTCGTTCCCGAACCCGGAAGAACCGGGCGCGACGGACCTGCTGCTGGCCCTGGCGTCCGATGTGGACGCCGACCTGGCGATCGCCCTCGACCCGGACGCCGACCGGTGCGCGCTCGGCGTGCGGGAGCGCGACGGCTCCTGGCGCATGCTGCGCGGCGACGAGACCGGCGTGCTGCTCGGCTCATACGTGTTGTCCACAGTGGATCGCACGGTGCTGCCGGACCCGCTGGTGGCCACGACGATCGTGTCGTCGTCGATGCTGGGCGAAATCGCGAAGGCCGAAGGGGCCCGCTACGCCGAGACGCTGACCGGTTTCAAGTGGCTGGTGCGGGCAGGTGAAGGGCTGGTGTTCGCCTACGAAGAGGCGCTCGGCCTGTGCGTCAACCCGGGCTTCGTGCGCGACAAGGACGGCATCGCCGCCGCGACGCTGGCCGCGGGACTGGCCGCGCAGCTGAAGGCGCGGGGCCGCACGCCGCTGGACGTCCTCGACGAGCTGGCGCAGCGGCACGGCGTCCACCTGACCGACCAGGTTTCGCTGCGCGTCACGGATCTGGCCGTCCGCGGGCAGCTGATGGCGAAGGTGCGGAAGACGCCGCCGTCGCGGCTGGGCGGGGTCGAGGTGGTCCTCGAGGACCTGCTGCCGGACGCCGACGTCGTGCGCCTGACCGGTGACGGCGTCCGCGTGGTCGTGCGGCCGTCGGGGACCGAGCCGAAGCTCAAGGCGTACCTGCAGGTGGTCGCCCCGGTGACGGACTCGCTGGCGGAAGCGCGGGCGGCAGCTTCGACAAGGCTGACGGCGTTGCGGGCGGACGTCGAGGAGCTGCTCGCCTGATGCCGAGGCTGCTGATCGTGCACCACACGCCGTCGCCGTCGACGCAGGCGTTGTTCGAGGCGGTGGTGGCGGGCGCGACGCACCCGGACATCGAAGGGGTGGAAGTGGTCCGCCGGGCGGCGCTGGCGGCCACGATCCCCGACGTCCTCGAGGCGGACGGCTACCTGCTGGGCACGCCGGCGAACCTGGGCAGCATGAGCGGTGCGCTGAAGCACTTCTTCGACACGATCTACTACCCGTGCCTGGACGCGACGCGTGGTCGCCCGTTCGGGTACTGGATCCACGGGAACAGCGACACTTCGGGCACGGAACGGCAGCTTTTGGCCATTACGACGGGCCTTTCGTGGTCGAAGGTGGCCGAGCCCGTCATAACGACCGGCGAACCGGACAAAAAGACACTGGAAGCGTGCACGGAATTGGGCGGCACGGTGGCCGCCACTCTCCTGGGGTGAAATAAAGGGGCCTGTCACCGGAAGCCCTGGGGGTCGACCTCCGGCAACAGGCCGAGACCAAGGGTTCGCCTCGAGGGCGATCGACCTTGGCTCATGAAGCGTACTACAGACGACCGATCATGACGAGCCGGAGGCAGGACAAGCCTCTCGCCGGGCCGTTCCGTACACCCCCAGGGCACGGACCGCCAGGCGAGAGGCGAGCCAACTGTAAACCACTGCATACGATAGCTGTCAACATGTGCGTACAGTCAATTCCCGGCTAGAATTTTCCGGGTCGGAACCCAGGGGGCGGACATGACACGGGAACGCACCTTCGCGGAGCGTCTGAGCGCCCTGATCGAGGCCGCTCGGGTGGACGGCCGTGCGCCGCACAGCTACCGGGAGATCTCGGCCGCCGTCGAGCGGGCGGGCGGCCCGGCGATGTCGCCCGCGTACCTGCAGCAGCTCGCGACGGGCAAGCGGGTCAACCCGAAGATCCACTACGTCGAGGCGCTGGCGAAGCTGTTCGGCGTGCCGGTGACGTACTTCTTCGACGAAGAGGCCGCCACGGCCCCGGCGGGCGAGGCGCAGCTGATGGCGATGCGGGCGCAGGAGCTCTCGCCGCAGGGCCGGCGGCAGGTGATGGACCTGCTGGAGCTCGTCGAACGCTACGAACGGGCCGAACGCGAGGGCCGGAACCCGGCGGACAGCGAGGGCCGGGGCCCGGGACACACAGCGGGCCGGGGCCCGGGAAACACAGCGGGCCGGGGCCCGGGAAGCCCGGTGCGATGAAGGAGCGGGAGCTGCGCCGCCGCTGCCGGAAGCTGCTCAAGGAGCTGGACATCGGACCGCCGCTGGACGTCGAGGTGCTGTGCGCGCGGCTGGGCGAGCGGCGCGGGAAGCCGATCCGGCTGATGGCGTACCCGCTGGAGGTGCCGGGTCCGTTCGGCTGCTGGATCGCGACGTCGTCCGCGGACTACATCTTCTACCAGGCCGAAACGACGAAATCGCACCAGGACCACATCATCCTGCACGAGCTCGGGCACATGCTCGCCGACCACCACCCGCACGGCGACGCCGAGCCCGCCGACTTCCTGCGCGGCCCGGCTCCGGATCTTGACCCGGATGCAGTACACCGCGCACTGCGCCGCTCGTCCTACGATGACGCGCACGAGTGGGAAGCCGAAACGGTCGCGACGATCATCCTCGAATGGGCGTCCGTCCTGAACTACACGATCCCCCGGCGCGCCGCTGACCGGGATCTCCGCCGGATCCAGGGGGCGCTCGGCGATCACCAAGGGTGGTTGTGAGTACACTTTTCAGCCCCGTGAACCTGTTCGCGATGGTGCTGTTCGCCGCCGCGCTGGCGTGGCGGATCTACCAGGTGACGCGCGCGCCGACGGTGCCGAACTGGGCCGTCACGGCGTGCGTGGCCGGCTTCGCGGCGGCGTTCCTGCTGCAGCAGCCGGTGATCTCCGACGAAGTGGACGCGGTCCTCGGCCGCGGCGCGGCGCGGGTGGCGAACAACGCACTGCTGGCGTGCGGCCTCTGCGCGCTGGTGATCTTCTTCCTCCGCTCGGCGCTGGGCCCGCGCCGCACCCGCCGGGTGGTCGCGGAACTGGTGCCGCTGGCGGCGGCGATCACGCTGATGGTCGTGGCGATGAGCCTGACACCGCCGCGGCTTCGCGGGCTCCCGCTGGGGCCGGCGACGATCCACGACAGCGGCGTCGCGGTGTTCTACCTCGGCGCCGGGCTGTACCTGATCTACGGTCTCGTCGCCTGCACCGCCTGGATCGTGCGATATCTGCGGGTGGCCGACCGGAACCTGCGGATCGGCCTGCGGCTGGGCGCCATCGGCCTGGCCTGCGCGGCGGCGGGCAGCATCTTCCGCGCGCTGTACATCGTGGTGGCGTGGGTGTTCGGCCCGCTGGTGAAGATCCTGCTGCTGCTCGGCGTGCCGTTCGTGATCGTCGGCACGGTGCTGTTCCTCGCCGGGGTCACCTACCCCGGGGTGCGGGCGCGGCTCGCGGCGCTGCGGCGGCGACGACGGCACCGGCGTGAGCACCTCGCCCTCGCTCCCCTGTGGACGGCCCTGGTCCAGGCGTTCCCCAGCATCGTGCTGCGGACCCCGCCGCGACGGCGCGGTGGCGTCCACCGCGTCCACTACCGCCGGGTGATCGAGATCCGGGACGGCCTGGTGCAGCTGTCGCCGTACCTGGACGCGGACTTCGGCGAAGTCGTCGCCACCGATCCCCGCGCCGCGGCGGCCGCGTTGAAGACGGCGCTGGAGCGGCACGCGGCGGGCGAAGAGAGCGACGGCCGCGCCAAGCAGGTCCTGCCCGCCGGGGCGGACGACATGGAATCCGACGTGCGGCCGCTGCTCGCGCTGTCGGCCGCGCTGACGAAGGAGGCCTGAGGTGGACATCCTGATCACCGCCGGCCGGGTGCTGCCGCGGCCGGCGGCACCGGTCGAGGACGGCGCGGTCCTGGTGCGCGACGGCGTGATCGTCGCCGCGGGCCCGCGCGCGGACGTCGTCGCGCAGGCCGCGCCGGACGCTTCCCGGTACGACTTCCCCACCGGCACCGCGCTGGCCGGGCTGTTCAACGTCCACGTCCACCTGGCGTTCGACGCGTCCCGGGAGATGCTGGCCCACTTCTCCGAAAGCGAAGACCTGCTGGACGGCGCGCGCTCGCGGCTGTCGTTGATGCTGCGCAGCGGCGTCACGACCGTGCGGGACCTCGGGGACCGCGGGCACCTCGGCGCGGCGGTCCGCCGCTCGTTCGAAGGTGAGGCGGCGCCGCGGCTGCTCGTGTCGGGCCCGCCGATCACCGTGCCGGACGGCCATTGCCACTTTTTCGGTGGCGCAACGGCTTCCGACGACGAAATCCGCGCCCTGATCGACGCGAACGCGGCCGCGGGCGCGGACGTGATCAAGGTGATGGCCAGCGGCGGCCAGATCACCGAGGGCGGCGCCGACATGTGGGAGTCGCAGTTCGACGCGCGGCAGCTCTCGCTGATCGTTTCGCACGCGGCGTCCCACGGGCTGCCGGTCGCCGCGCACGCCCACGGCGCCGACGCGATCGAGGCCGCCGTCGACGCCGGGGTGTCGACGATCGAGCATTGCAGCTTCATGACCGGGCCGAAGTCGTTCGACCGCCGCTCGCACGTAGCGAAGCGGATGGCCGCCGAAGGCATCTCGGCGTGCTCGACGAGCAGCCGCAACTGGCGGATGATCGTCGAGCGGCTCGGCGAGGAGCTCGGGCAGGCGATGTACGGGCGGCTGCCGTGGCTCGAGGAGCAGGGCGTCCGGCTGCTCGCCGGGACGGACGCGGGGCTGGCCGGCTCGGTGTTCGACGACCCCGCGGGTGCGCTGGAGCTGTACGAATGGCTCGGCTTCTCCCGCCGCCGGATCCTGGAGGTCGCGACCGAGGACAGCGCGGCCGGCCTGGGCCTCTCGTCGGTGACCGGCCGCTTGGAGGCCGGGCTCGCGGCGGACGTCCTGGTCGTCGAAGGCGACCCCCTGACGTCGCTCGCCGCCTTGCGGAACCCCCTTCTGGTGCTGGCCCAGGGCCGGATCGCCTAAGTCCGTGAAGGCCTCCTTCCCGGCCATAAGAGCCGGGAAGGAGGCCTTCACGGACGGGGAATGCCTGCTTGGGTGACAGTGTTTTAAAACAGTGTTACGGTAGTCGCACCGACCCCGAAGGAGTCCCCCGATGCACGGACCCACCCAGCTGTTCACGGTGATCGCCCTGGTCTCCCTGCCGACCGTGATGTACGGCGGCTACGCGCTGATGGGCGTCATGCGCGACCGCAAGCTGAGCGAGCACCAGCGCGCGATGTTCCGCGCCGGCCACGCCCATGCCGGCGTCCTGCTGATCCTCGCCCTGGTCGCGCTGCAGATCCTCAGCCGCACGACGCTGTCCGGCACGACGTTGTGGATCGCCTGCTTCCTGCTGCTGTTCGGCATCCTCGCCCAGTCCGGCGGCTTCTTCCTCCACCTGCTCCCCGAGGGCAAGGGCGGCAAGCTCGGCGGGCGCGTGACGTCCGTCGGCGCGGTGTTCCTGGCCGCGGCGACGCTGCTCACCGCGTACGGGGTCGCTTTCGCCTGAGCAACGGTCGTTAAGCTGGTGACGTGCCTGAATACCTGCCGACCGCGCCCTACAAGGGGACCCGGGACTTCCTGCCCGCCGAAATGTCCGTGCGTACCCAGGTGTTCGGTCATCTCTACGACGTCCTCGAGCGCCGCGGCTTCCTCCGCTACGACGGCCCGATCCTCGAGTCGGCCGAGATCTACGAGCGGAAGTCCGGCCAGGAGATCGCGGACAAGCAGCTGTACACGCTGACCGACAAGGGCGGGCGGCGGCTGGCGCTGCGGCCGGAGATGACGCCGTCGGTGGCGCGGATGATCGCCGGGAGCGCGAAGTCGCTGTCGTTCCCGGTCCGCTGGTACAGCCACCCGAACTGCCACCGGTACGAGGCGCCGCAGCGCGGCCGCGTGCGTGAGCACTGGCAGATCAACGCGGACATCTTCGGCTCGGACAGCGCCAACTGCGAGATCGAGATCTTCGAGCTGGTGCACGACCTGATGGCCGCGCTCGGCGCGACGCCGGACATGTTCGTGCTGCGCGTCAACGACCGGAACCTGCTGACGTCGGCGCTCACCGACGTCGCCGGCGTCTCCGAGGACCACCTGGCGCAGGTGTTCGCGCTGGTCGACCGCTGGGAGAAGTACCCGCGCGAAAAGCTGGCCGAGAGCGCCGGGGAGATCGGGCTCTCGGACAAGCAGTTCGAGAAGCTGGCGGAGACGCTCGACGCGGGCGAGGCGCTGCTCGACGAGCTGCCGGCCGAGGTGCGGGAGCAGTCGAACCTGGTCCGCGTCTTGAACAGCAGCGCGGGTTCGCTGGTGAAGTACGAGCCGATGATCGTGCGCGGGCTGGCGTACTACACGTCGACCGTGTTCGAGGTCTTCGACACCTCGCCGGAGAACCGCCGTGCCCTGTTCGGCGGCGGCCGGTACAGCGACCTGGCGTCGATGTTCACGCCGCAGCAGATCCCGGGCATCGGGTTCGGCATGGGTGATGTGACGTTGATGGACTTCCTCGACACGCACGGCCTGACGCCGTCCCCGCGCAGCGAGGTCGACGTCATGGTGATCCCGGTGACCGAGGACCTCTCGGACGCGGCGCGGACGGTCGCGCGTTCGCTGCGCGCGGCGGGCCTGCGGACGTCGACGCCGATCGAGCACCGCAAGCTGGGCAAGGAACTGACCCGCGCCGACAAGGCGGGCGCGGCCGCGGTGGTCATCGTCGGCCAGGAGGACTGGGCCGCCGGGAACGTCACGGTCCGGAGTTTGGCGACGCGCGAGCAGAACCCGGTCGCGATCGCCGACACCGCGACGGCGGTCCAGGCGCTGCTGGCGTAATCGGTTCGACTCCCCCTCGGCGCCCGGGCATCCTTGGGCGCCGAGGAGGGAGGCCCGATGTTCGATTTCGAAAAAGGAATGCCCGATCTCGACGCGTTCGCCGCGAGCGACGTCCGGCGGTGGGTGGAGTTCGATGTCGCGGTCCGCAAGGCGCCGTGGACCAACCAGCTGTGGTACCGCTTCCGCGGCCGCGAGTCGCGCGACCTCGGCCGGCGCCCGTCGCGGGAAGTGCTGGCCGAAGCCGCGTGCCACGGCAACGGGCACATGCGGGAGGCGGCCGTCGTGCGGCTCGCCGACAGCACCGATCCCGAGGCGCTGCCGCTGCTGCTGATCCGGTGCGTCGACTGGGCCGGGCCGGTCCGGGACCTCGCGCGGACCGCCGTCCTGTCCAAACTGGACGAACCGGCGTTCCGCGCGATGCTGCCGCTGATCGGCGTGCTGCGGCGGCGTTCGGTCGACGACTGGATGACCACGCTGTTCCGGCGAGCGCTGACCCCGCGGCTGCTCGACGACGCACTGGCGCTGGAGGACCGGGAAACCCGCCGCTGGGTCCACCGGGAGGCGGTCGGGCTGCTTTCGCGCGAGCGGCTGCTGGACATCGCGCTGCGAGACCCCGACTTCGTGGTGCGCGCGATCTGCGGTGACGCGCTGCTCGACCGCGGCGAGTGCGTCGAGGAGCTGCTGGCGGCCGGGCCGCCGAAGGTGCGGATGCGGGCTTTGACGTTCCTCGATCTCGACGCAGTCGTGGCGTATCTCGCGGACCGCGCGTCGGCGGTCCGGTCGATGGCGCAGGCCCTGGTGCTCAAGGCGGGCGGCGACCCGGCGGCGCACTACCGCGCGCTGCCCGTCTCGTTCGGCATGCTCGCCGGGCTCGGCGAAACCGGCACGGCCGCCGACGCGCCGATCCTGGAGCGTCACCTCGCCGACGAGCGTCCCCGCATCCGGCGGGTGGCCGTCCGCGGCCTGCGCCGGGTGGCACCGGAGTCGGCGGCGGTGCGGCCGCTGCTGACGGACCCGTCGCCCGCGGTGGTCCGTGAGGCGGTGGAGTTCCTGCGCGGCAAGCCCTTCGACGTCGCCTCGCTGCGTGAGCTGCTGGCACCGGGACGTCCGATCCAGACGCGCCGGGCGGCGGCGACGTTGCTGCGCGACCAGGGCACCTGGCTGCGCCTGCACACGGACCTCATCCTGCTGTCCGACCCGGACCTGTCCGCCGACGCCCACCACGACCTCCGAGCCTGCCAACAGCACATGGCCGAGGTCTACACGAAACCGCCGGCCCGGCTGCGCGCGGAAATCGAGGCCGCGTGCGATCACCTCGAGCCGGACCTGGCCCGCCTGATCCGCTTCACACTGGCCTGCTGACGTGCGTGAAGGGTCGACACGCGTGATTGAGAAGTCGACACGCGTGATTGGAGGGTCGACACGGCGAAACCGGCCCGCCTCGCTGTGTCGTCTCTTCAATCACGCGAGTTGACCCTTCAATCACGCGTGTCGGCCTTCTGATCACGTGGGGTCGGCGCGGAGGAGACGGAGGGTGAAGGTGGCTCCGGCTCCGGGGTGGCCGGCCGCGGCGATCGTGCCGCCGTGGCCCGTGACCACTTCGCGGACCAGGGCCAGGCCGAGGCCGAACCGGCGGCCGTCGCCGTCCGGGCCGCGGGCGAAGCGCTCGAAGATCCGTTCCGCGTCGGACGGTGGGAAGCCGACGCCCGTGTCGCGGACCCGCAGCTCCACGTGCCGTTCGTCCGGGACGCCCAGCCACACCTCGATCGAGCCGCCGGGCGGGGTGTGGCCGAGGGCGTTGTCCAGCAACGCCGACAGCACGCGACGCAACGCCGTCGGGACACCCTGGACGACGTACGGCCGCCGCTCGCGCGTCACCGCCAGCCGGACCCGGCCCTCCCCCGCGCGCACCGCTTCCGCCGCCACCGCTTCCTCCGCGAGCGAGCCCAGCTCGACCGGCTCCAGCGACGGCCGTTCGCCGCACGCCCGCGCCGACAGCAGCAGGTCCTCGACGACCTCGCCGAGCTCCCGCGTGCCGCGCACCAGGTGCTCGAGGTCCTCCGCGTCACGGCCCGACGCCCGCCGGGCCAGCAGCTGCGCGCGCGTGTGCAGCCGGGTCAACGGCGCCCGCAGCTCGTGGGACGCGTCCGCGACGAACGTCCGTTGCCGCCGCAGCGCGTCCGCCAGCGGGCGGATCGCCCGGGACGCCAGCACCCGCCCGCAGAGCACCGCCCCGAGCAGGGCGAGCACCTCGGCGACGCCGAGCCCGAACACCAGCGACGAACGGTCCTGGATCTGGTACCGCTCTTCGAAGAACGCCTGTGAGACGACGCCGCCGCGGTTCTCCACCCGGATCGTGTACGTCATGCCGCCGAAGGACCGCCGCTCGGTGTGGACGTCACCGGGCGACGGCACCGTGCCGTCCAGCTCGGGCAGCGGCATCCCGGCCGGCGACGGGCCCGGCGGCGCGTGCGTCGCCGGCGTGAACAGCCAGACGCAGCCGGGCGGGATCGTCGCCGGGCCGAGCTGGATGGTCCGGGCGAGCGTCCGGTCGGCGTCGGCGTGCTGCCCGGACAGCAGCATCCCGTACGCGATCGCGCCCGCGACGGCCACGAGCAGCGACACCACGACGGCGATCTGCGCGGTGATCGCCCACCGCGCCCGCCGCAGCGCCCGCTCTTCGGGGTTCATACCGCGCCGATCTGGTAGCCGAGGCCGTGCACGGTCCGCACGACGTCCCGGCCGAGCTTGCGCCGCAGGTAGTAGACATACGTGTCCACAATGGACTCACCGGTCGAGTCGGCGAACACGCGCGTGCGCAGCGCGGCCCGCGGGTGGATGGCCTTCGGTCGTTGCGCCAGCGTCCGCAGCAGCTCGAACTCCCGACCCGACAGCGTGATCCGCTCGCCGCGCGGCAGCACGACCTCGTGGCGCAGCAGGTCGAGCGCCGCCGCGCCGAGCGGGAGGGACTCCGCCCCTTCGAGGTCACGGCGGCCCAGCGCACGCAGCCGGGCCAGCAGCTCCTCGGCCTCGAACGGCTTGACGAGGTAGTCGTCGGCGCCGGCGTCGAGCCCGGCGACGCGGTCGGCCACCTCGCCCAGCGCCGAGAGCACCAGGACCCGCGTGGTCACCGCCCGGGCCCGGAGCCGCCGGAGCAGCTCCAGGCCGTCGAGCACGGGAAGCCGCCGGTCGATGATCATCACGTCGTAGTGCGCGGTGAGCCCGAGGTGCAGGCCGCGCTGGCCGTCGTGCGCCGCTTCGGTCTCGTAACCGGAATCGGCGAGCAGTTCGGCGAGCATGCCCGCCAGTTCCCGGTCGTCTTCGACCAGCAGCACTCTCGGTTTCGCCACCCCGTCGCGCACCGATCCATCTTGGCAGTTATTTCCGAACTTGAAGAATCAACTTTTCCCTGTCACCGGAACGGCTTCGGCCGTCAGGAGTACTTCGGTGCTCCCCTTGCGGGCATCGCGGCGGTCGAGCCAGCCGAGCACGGGCGCGGTCATGATCGTGGTGACGAGGGCGACCAGCACCAGCACCGTGAACAACGCGGACGACACGATCCCCGCGGCGAGCCCGATGTTCAGCGCGATCAGCTGCATCAGCCCCCGCGCGTTGACGAGGACGCCGACGCGCGACGCGATCTCCGGCGGCTCGCCCGCCAGCCGGGCCGCGCCCCAGGACGCGCCGAGCTTGCCGATGATCGCGACGACCACCGTCACCAGCGCGAACACGAGCAGCTTCGGGTCGGCGAGCAGCGCGAACCGCGTGTTCAGGCCGGAGTAGGTGAAGAACAGCGGGACGAACACGATCCGCCCGATCGGCATGATCTTCGCGAGCACCGCGTCGGCCGCGTGCCCGCGCGGGAAGGCCACGCCGACGGTGAACGCGCCGAACACCGCGTACAGCCCGATGGTGTCGGTGAACCAGGCCGCCGCGAACAGGACCAGCGCCGTGACGAGCACGCGCTGGTCGACGGTCACCCGCTCGCTGCCCATCATCCGGTTCAGCAGGCGACGGCCGACGATGAACACCAGCAGCGCGAACAGCAGGCCGCCGCCGAGGGCGAGCGCGACCGGGCCGGCCGACCCGGCGTGCATCCCGAGCACGACCGCCAGCAGCAGCCACGCGAGCACGTCGTCGAGCGCGCCGCAGGCCAGCGCCAGCGAGCCGAACTTCGTCGACGCGATCCCGCGCTCGGTGATGATCCGGACCATCATCGGGAACGCCGTGATCGCGACAGCCACGCCGACGAACGCGGCGGACGTCACCGGCGAGACGCCCTCCTTGCCGATGCCGACCCACGACGTGCCGGCGACCGCGACCCCGATCCCGAGCACGAGCGGTACGAGCGTCCCGGCCGAGGAGATCGCCGCGACCGACTTCCGCGAGTTCGCGATGCTGCGCAGGTTGAACTCGTACCCCGCGCCGAACATGTAGATGACCAGGCCGATCTGGCCGCCGACGTAGAGCAGCGAGCGGACGGCATCGGGGAACAGCGCCGCCTGCACGTCCGGCAGCAGCAGCCCGAACAGCGACGGGCCGAGCAGGACGCCGGCGATCATCTCCCCCACCACCGGCGGCTGGCCGAGCTTGACCGCGGCCAGGCAGACCAGCCTGACCACCACGAGGATCACCACGACGGCGAGGAAGAACGCCGGCGCCGCTTCGGACGGGCTCATCGGTTACCTCCGGCGAAGTAGGTGGTGCACAGGGCTTGGCGGCGGGCGTCGAGGACCATGTACGTGCCGAAGACGAGCTGCGCGAGGCTGCGCCAGACGTCTTCCCAGCGGTCGCGCACCGCCAGCCACACCAGCGGCGCGCGGTTCGGACGTTCCCCGAGTGGCGTGAGCAGGGCCGGGCCGCGGTTCGGGATCGAGCGCGTGTGACCGGCCGTCGAGGCGAGGCTGAAGCGGCGCAGCACTTCCCGCGTCACGACGCGCATGGTCAGCGGGGCCAGCCCGCGGGCCGGGCACGCGCGGTTCTGCGCGACACCGAACGGGGTGAACTCCTCCTTGGGGGCCTGCTCGGCGAAGTCGGGGTAGCTGAAGCACAACACCGTGCCCGCCGGGATCGTCAGGTCCGCCAGCTCGATGTCGGCGGTCGAGATCCGGTGCGCGATGCCGAAGAGCGGGTACTGACGCAATCCGTCGTCGATGACACTGTCGATGTCCTCCGGGTGGCCGGCGAGCCGCCGCTGGATGCCGTCGTCCTGCGCGATGATCATCAGCAGGTGCGCCATCGCCTCCGACATCTGGACGACGGCGGTGGTGAAGAACGTGCCCTGCAGGTAGTAGGCCCGCTCCTCCGGCGTCAGGGACTCCGGGAGCGGGTGCGGGACGTCGGCGAGTCTCCGCCTGAGGTACTTCGTCAGCCGCGCGCGGCGGCGCATGTTCCGCGGCCGCACGCACTTCAGCGCCGAGACGACGTCGTCCGCGTGCGCCACGATCAGGTCCCGTGCCTCGGGCGGGCACGGCTCGTCGAAGACCAGCTCGTAGTACAGCTCGGCCCAGATCGGCATCATCGCGTCTCGCAGCCGGACGAGCCCGGGTCCGAGGTCGTCGAGGACGTGCGCCGCCACGCGGCGGGTCAGCTCTTCGGAGTCCTTTTTGGACTTGACCAGGATGTGCCGGGTGCACTTGGCGACCTCGTCGTAGCGCGGCCCGGCTTCGAGGTGTTCCTGGTGCACCTCGGGCCCCGGCGAGAGCCAGTACCAGAACAGGTCGGACAGCGCGGCGCCGCGGCTGCGGCCGTTCGCCGCCGGGTCGGCGTAGACGCGCCGGAAGTCGGCGACGCCGACCTGCGGACCCGGGATCGTCACCGCGTCCTGGCCGTTGACCAGCGCGAAGATCCTCATCCGCAGCGCGACGACGCGGCCGGGCAGCCAGGCGAGCACCTTGCCGATCATCGCCGCACCTGGTCCGGGGTGAGGTCGCCCGGGTACCGGCCGCCGCACAGGGCCAGCGCCTGGTCGAAGTCCGCCCGCAGCAGTTCCAGCACCTCGGAGACGCCTTCGCGGCCGCCCGTGGCCAGCCCCCACACCACCGGGCGGCCGATGCCGACGGCGTCCGCACCGAGGGCCAGGGCCTTGACGACGTCGGTGCCGCGGCGGATCCCGCCGTCGAGCAGCACCGGCAGGGCGCCGCCGACCGCCGCCGCGATCTCGGGCAGCACGTCGATGGTGGCGGGCACGGTGTCCAGCTGGCGGCCGCCGTGGTTGGACACGACGATCCCGGCGACGTCGTGGTGCACCGCCAGCCGCGCGTCCTCGGCGTGGAGCAGGCCCTTGATCAGCACCGGCAGTTTCGTCTTCGACCGCAGCCACGCGATGTGGTCCCAGTTCAGCCCGGCCGACATGACGATCTCGCGGACATGGCTGGCGTTGCCGCCGCTGCGGTTTTCGCCGAGGTTGCGGAGGTTCTCGACGGCCAGGCCGGGCGGCAGGTCGTGGAAGTCGTGGCGGTCGTCGCGCTCGCGGCGGCCGAGCACCGGCGAGTCGACGGTCACGACGAACGCCTTGACGCCGGCGTTTTCGGCGCGGCGCACGATCGCCTCGGTGAACTCCAGGTCCGGCTGCAGGTAGAGCTGGAACCACAGGCTCGGGTCCGGCGCGACCTCGCGGGCCGCCGCGGCGATGTCCTCGACGGCCGTGGTGGCGGCCATGCTGACGACCATGATCGTGCCCGCCCGCGCCGCCGCGCGAGCCGTGGCCAGCTCGCCGTCGGTGTGGGCGAGCCGGTGGAACGCCGTGGGCGCGATGAGGATCGGCATCGAGGACGGCGTCCCGAGCAGCTCGATGCTCAGGTCCCGCTTGTCGCTGCCACGCAGCACCCGGGGCAGCAGCCGCAGCCGCTGGAACGCCGTTTCGTTCTCCCGCAGGGTGATTTCGTCCTGCGCGCCGCCCGCGAAGTAGTCGTAGTGCGCCGGGTCGAGGCGTTGCCGGGCGGCCGCCTCGAACTCCGCGACCGTGCGCATCACAGCTCCTGCGTGAAGAACGCGGTCAGCGGTCCGATGTGGACTTCCTTGTCCCACTCGTTCTCGAGGTTCTCGGTGACGTGGTGGGTGGCGACGAGCTCGCCGCGGCGGACGTGCCGGACGATCGGGTGCAGGTAGTGGCCTTCGCCGTGGTCGTTGGCCTTGTCCTGGGCGGCGCGGGCGACGAAGTCGAACGGGTCGACCTTGTCGTGGTCGGGGCCGTAGTCGAGGGTGACGATGTAGGCGTCGGCCGGCGGGTCTTCGAGGACGCGGTCGACCGGGACCTCTTCGAGGTAGCGGGCGGTGTCGCCGTCCACGACCACGACGTCTCCGAGGAAGCCGAACTGCTGGTACAGCGCGGAAGTCCGGTTGATCCGGGTGATCACGGCTTCGGTCAGCGCGTCCGGTTTGGCGGGTAGTTCAACGTGCGGCCACGGGACGTCGTGGTAGCGCTCGTTCAGCACCTTCGCCAGCGCGCGGGCGCCGTAGCGGAAGCCGTGGATGAACGCGCTGGTGGCCTTCTTGAAGTCGCGGACCTGCGTGATCGTGCCCGCGAAGTAAAGACCGGGGACGTTGACCGACTCCCAGTTCGCCGTCTGCGCGGGGAAGCGGTCGTCGATGGTGAGTTCGGGACGGCAGTCTTCGTCGAAGAGGTCCGCGTCGAACCGGAAGCCGGTGCAGCCGATCACGCGGTCGTAGCGGATCTCCTTGATCACCTCGTCGGCGCGGGCGAAGGCGAACTTGACGTGGTAGCCGTCGGCGTCCTTCCGGACTTCGCGGACGTCGCCGTCGAGGATCGCGTGCTGCAGCTTGAGCTGGTACATGTCGAGGATGCCCGCGTTGTACGCGCGGAGGTGGCCGACGAAGTGCGTGCGCCAGGCCAGCTTCACCGGCCGCGGACCGCCGACGTGCACGACCGCGGCCGTCTCGATCAGGTTGTCGGCGGTTTCGAAAGCGGAGTTCCCCTTGCCGAGCACCAGGACGCGCTGGTCGGTGAAGCTCTTCGGATCGACGTCGACGTCCACGTACTGGTCGATCAGCTCGACGCCGGGGAACCGGGGAATGTACGGCTTGGTCACGCCGGTCGCCATGATCAGCCGTTTTGTGCGGAATTCCTTCTCACCGGCGGTGAGGACGAAACTTTCGCTGTCCCGGCGGATGCGCGTCACCCGCGTGTCGTAACGGATGTCGAGACGGTGCTTCGCCGCGTAGTCGGCGAGGTAGCGGAGGAGGTTTTCGGCGTCGGGGAAGAGTTTCTCGCTGTAGTCGGTGAAGAGGACCGGGTCGTCGTCGCCGTCGGCGAGGATCGAGTTCCAGTCCATCCGCATGCGCAGCTCCGGGTCCGAGTACCCGGTGTGCTTCTTGTTGATGGAGATGAGGGTCCGGTGCCGCGGGAAGGTCTCGAAGAAGTGCCCGGGCGCGGAACCGGCTTCCAGCACCAGGTACCGGTGCCCGGCGCGGCCGAGGTGCTGAGCCAGCTGCAACCCGGCCGGCCCGGCCCCGACGACCAGATAATCGAGCACTTCCTCCGCCACGACGACCTCCTGGGGCTCGGCACCGATCGCATGATCGGCGCCGAGCCTGCCCCGGAGATCTCAGAAAAGCCTCAGAGCGGCACTTTCACGTGAAAGTTCCACTCCACGCCCCTGGCCCGAGCTTTCACGTGAAAGCTCGGCTTCAGCGGCCGGCGGCGCGGGCCAGGCGCTCCGGGTAGCGCTCTCCGGCGATCGCGTCGGCGGGTGCCGCTGCCTCGATCGCTGCCAGGTCGTCGGCGGTCAGCTCGAGGGAAGCCGCGGCGACGTTCTCCTCGAGGTACTTGCGGCGCTTGGTGCCCGGAATCGGGACCACGTCCTCACCCTGGGACTGGACCCACGCCAGTGCGAGCTGGCCGGCGGTGACGCCCTTGTCCGAGGCCAGTTTCCGCAGGGCCTCGACGATGGCCATGTTCCGCTCGAAGTTACCCTCGGCGAACCGCGGCAGGCCGCGGCGCATGTCGTCCTCGGGCAGGTCCGCGACCGACGTCACCGCGCCGGTCAGGAAACCGCGGCCCAGCGGGGAAAACGGCACCACGCCGATGCCCAGCTCCCGGCACGTGTCCAGGATTTCGCCTTCGATCCCGCGCGTCCACAGCGACCACTCGCTCTGCAGCGCCGTCACCGGGTGCACGGCGTGCGCGGCGCGGATCGTCGCCGCGCTCGCCTCGGAAATCCCCGCGTACCGGATCTTCCCGGCTTCCACCAGCTCAGCCAGCGCGCCCCACGTCTCTTCGATCGGCGTGTCCGGGTCGACGCGGTGCTGGTAGTAGAGGTCGATGTGGTCGACGCCGAGCCGGCGCAGCGACTCGTCGCACGACTGCTTCACGTACTCGGCGTCACCGCGGGCGCCCATCGCGCCGTCGTTCCACACGATGCCGAACTTCGTCGCGAGCACGACCTCGTCGCGGCGGCCGGCGATCGCGCGGCCGACCAGCTCTTCGTTGACGCCGTTGGCGTAGACGTTCGCGGTGTCCAGCAGCGTCACCCCGAGGTCGAGCGCCCGGTGGATCGTCGCGATCGACTCCTCGTCGTTGTCGCGCACGCCGTAGGCCTGGCTCATGCCCATGCAGCCCAGCCCCTGGGCACCGACTTCCAGTTCGCCGAGCTTCCTGGTCTTCACGCGGAAATCTCCTCCATGCCGGGTTCCACGCCGAGCACCTTGCGCTCGACCTGGGCGTAGTTCTCGATCTTGTAGTCGAGGACGTCGAGGCAGCCCTGCAGCTCGGCGATCCGTTCGGCGACCGATCTGCGTTGCTCCACCAGCAGCGCCTTGCGGCGGCCCGCGCTCGCGACGCCGTGACGGCGCAGCGACGCGTACTCGCGCATGCTCTTGATGGGCATGCCGGTGGTGCGCAGCTTGGTCAGGAACCCCAGCCAGGTGAGGTCGTCGTCGGAGTACGCCCGGCGGCCCGCGGCGTCCCGGGCGGGCGGGTCGAGCAGTTTGATGCGCTCGTAGTACCGGAGGGTGTCGATGGACAGTCCGCTACGTCGAGCGGCTTCCGCTATCGAGTAGCTCATGGGCTCGACAGTACGACCTGGAGTGCACTCCAGGTCAAATCGCCGGATGCTGCAAAAATAACAGCGTTGTACTACGCTGGGTAGATGGCGCGACCACGCACGCACGACGAGGCGCTCCGGCTCAAGCTGCTCGACCGGGCCGGGGAACTCATCGCCGCCGACGGGCCGAAGGCGCTTTCCCTGCGGAAGCTGGCCGCCGACGCCGGGACGTCGACCACCGCCGTGTACTCGCTCTTCGGCAGCAAGCCCGACCTCGTCAACGCCCTCTACACCGAGGGCTTCCGCCGCTTCGGCGCCCGGATGGCCCGCACCCCGCTGACCGGCGACACCGTCGAGGACCTCGTCGCGCTCGGCAGCGCCTACCGCGCCAGCGCGCTGGCCGACCCGCACCTGTACGGGATCATGTTCACCAGGTCGGTCCCCGGCTTCGAGCCGAACGAAGACGCCGAGAAGCTCGCCCGCGAAACGCTCAAGCCCCTGGAGCTGATCATCCGCCGCGCCATCGCCGACGGCGTCTTCGTCGACGTCCCGCCGGAGACGATCGCGGTCGGCTGCTGGGCCATCGTGCACGGCCTGGTGTCCCTGGAGCTGACCGGCAACCTGCCGGAGGAGTTCGGCGTCACGAGCTCGTACGAGCGGGCCCTGCGCGCGAACGCCTCCGGCTGGCTGCGGCCTCAGGCCAGCGGCAACGACCCGTCGTAGAGGACCGCGCCACGCGCGTCCCGGACCACGACGTGCACCTTCACGTCCGGGACGACACCGAGCTCCTTCGGGATCCAGGTCAGGGCCATGCCGTCGACGGCCGGAGCCTCGACCGGCGCCCCGACGCCGAAATCGACGGTCATCTTCGCCGCGTTCACGGGCACTGCGACGGCATACGGCGTCCGGGACTTCCCCGGCTCGCCGCCCGCTTCGGTCGCGCCCAGGGTGTTCACCCGCAAGAGCCGCACCGGCGGCGCCGGCTTCGGGACGAAGTCGGGATAGACGCGCGACTGGGTCTTCCCCGGCCGCTGGTAATCGGGTTCGGTCGTGCAGACCACTACCTGGTCAGCGCGGCGGCCCAGGACCACCCGGTAGCCGTCGGTCTCCAGCAGCGGCCCGGGCGCGTAGGCCCCGGCGTCCGGGAGCACCTCGTCGGCGGCGGCCAGGCACTCGCCCAGCGCCCGCCCCGCCGGCGACGCCCGGTCCGCGGTCACCGGCCGGTCGACGACCGAAAGCAAGGGCGCCGGCGCCTTGGGCAGCACGTACTTGTCCGGACCGTTGTCGAGGGTGAGCGTCGTCCGCGCCGGGTCGGTCCGGGTCATCACGACGAACTGGCGGGTGACCGGAGAGAACCGGATGTCCTCGGACATGGACTGCCCCTCGGTGGCCGCCTCGAGCACCGCGCCCTCCGCCCCGGGGCCGAGGATCCCGCCGACCGTGCCGGTGGCACTGTGGAACAGCAGCGTGAAGTTCACCCCTTGCACGGTGTCGGACCGGTCGCTCGCACTCGACAGACCCGACAGCGTCACGGTCGTTTCGGTCGTCTCGCAGAACACCAGCGCCTCGCCGCCCGCCGTCGCCGCGACCACCGCGTCCGCCTGCTGGACCCGGGTGAACATCGGGACCCAGTCCTCCCGCGCGTGCGAGAAGCCCCACCCGTCCGCCGACTTGTTCTTCGCTTCGAAGGCCGCAAAGCAACGATCGAGCGAGGAAGCCGCCACCTGGGGATCCATGGTCAGCCCGCCGCCGGTGGCGGGGGCCGGGTGGACGTCCGCAGGCTGCCGGATCACCTTCGTCGCGACGACCGCACCCGCCGCCAGCACGACGACGGCCGCCGCGGCGACGTACCAAACCCGGGACGGCCGCCGTTTCGCGATGCCGCGGCGGAGTTCGGCGCGAAGCCGGTCGCGGACGTCGTCCGGCAGGGCGCGCCGGGGTGGAAGACCGAGGTCCTCGCTCATTTCTCCTCCAGCAGCGTGCGCAGCCGGGCACGGGCCCGGGACAGGTGGGACCGGACGGTGACCTCGGCGACCGTCAGCAACGCGGCGGCGTCGGCGATGCTCACGTCCCCGAGCAGGCACAGCTCGACGACGTCCCGCTGCGACTTCGGCAGCGACCGGACGGCGTCGACGATCACGCGCAGCCGCTGCTCGCCGTCGAGCCGCTCGGCCACCGCGTCGGCGTGGTCGGACACCACGGGCGGGTCCGGGATCTTCCGGAGCAGCCGCAACCGCCGTCTCGCGCCGCGGTATTCGTCGCGGGCCGCGTTGCCGGCGACCGTGTAGAGCCACGGCAGGGCGCTGTCCCGCACCAGTGTCACGTCGGCGCGGCGGCGCCAGGCGGTCAGGAACGTCGTGGAGGTCAGGTCTTCGGCGCCGGCCCACGAGCCGGTCAGCCGGTAGGCGTGGTTCCAGACGGCCTCGGCGTGCCGCTCGAAGAGCTCGCTGAACGCGGCCTCATCGCCGCCGGAAGCCCGGTCCCACAGTGCCCGGTCGTCCACCGGCGCCCCCGTCGCATGGCTGGTCACACCCCTCAGTGGCCGGCATCGCCCGGGTCGTTGCGCGGTAGCTCGAGTTTCTCGTGTTCGCCGCTGTCGAAGAGCGCTCGGCCTTCGAAGGTGGTGTCGGAGAACAGGAACTCACCGGCCGACCGGACCCGCGTGAACCGAGCGTCCCCGTGGAAGTGGGCCCACGAGAAGAACGCGCCTTCGGCGAAGACCGACCGGTCGAAGTTCGCGGACGCGGCGAAGTCCGTGCCGTAGAACCCCACCCGGCGGGCGAAGGTCGTGCCGCGGATGTGGACCGCGCCGACGAACCGGGCGCGGCTGAAGTCCGCGGCTTCGAGCGTGCAGCCGCTCAGCCGGAAGTCGACGAGCACCGCCCGCTGCAGGTCGATCGACATCCCCGGCCAGTACGCCGGTTCGTCGTGGCTCAGATGCGTCTTGAGCAGTTCTTGCGCGCCCAGCCGGACCTGGAGTTCGGGCTCGTCGTGGTCGCCGGTCTCACCGGCCGCCGTGCCTTTGAGGCCACGCTTCGGAGCCTCGAACGGCATCCGCAGGTACGCGCACCACACGTTGACGATCGTCTGGCGCTGCTTCGGGTTGTCCTGCCCGAGCCGCTCCAGCGCGTACAGCCCGCCGAGCCGGACCGGCGCCTTGTCACTGCCGAGCTGTTCGACGGCCTTCGTGTACAGCTCGGTGACCCGGCGTTCCTCCAGGTCCCGTGTCGTCTCGGTCAGCTGCAGCTCGAGGGTGCGCTGGCGGCGCGTCGCCAGCCACAGCGCGAACACGCCGCCGGCACCCGCGCCGACACCGAACGCCGTCTTGACCGCGTCGATCCGCACCGGCGCGGTCGGTTCCGCGGACCAGGCGAGGAACAGCCACAGCAGCCCGGCGGTGACGACCGCGACCGCGGCGGCGGTCACGGCGATCCACCGCCACTTCAGGACCGGCAACGCTAGACGGCGCCGTACTGGCGGTCGCCCGCGTCGCCGAGGCCCGGGACGATGAAGCCCGAGTCGTTGAGGCGCTCGTCGATGCTCGCCGTCACCACCCGCACCGGCAGGCCGGTCTTCTCCAGGTGGGCCAGGCCTTCCGGCGCGGCCAGCGCGCAGATGGCCGTGACGTCGTCGGCGCCGCGGTCGGTCAGCAGCCGGATCGTGTACTCCATCGAGCCGCCGGTGGCGAGCATCGGGTCGAGCACCAGCACCGGCCGGTCGGCGAGCGACTCCGGCAGCGACTCGAGGTACGGCGTCGGCTTCAGCGTCTCCTCGTCGCGCGCCAGGCCGACGAAGCCCATCTGCGCGTCCGGGATCAGCTTGTGCGCCTGGTCGGCCATGCCGAGGCCGGCCCGCAGCACCGGCACCAGCAGCGGTGGCTTGGCGAGGGTGTAGCCCTCGGTGCGGGCGACCGGCGTGTGGATCCGCTCGGTCTTCACCGGCACGTCGCGGGTGGCTTCGTAGACCAGCATGACGGTCAGTTCGTGCAGCGCGGCCCGGAACGCGGCGCTGTCGGTGCGCGCGTCGCGCATCGTGGAGAGCCGGGCCTTCGCGAGGGGGTGATCGACGACGTGCACATCCATGCGGGTCAATCTAGCCGTCCCGCGAACGTTTTCACCCAGCGTCGCTGCCAGGGCGTTTCGACGGCGCGTTCGTGGTAGTGCTCGCGCACCCACGCGACGGCGTCCTCGGCCGGGACACCGGAGAGCGTCGCCAGGCAGGCCATCACCGTGCCGGTCCTGCCCGCGCCGCCGTAGCAGGCGACTTCGACGGTCTCGGTCTTCGCCCGTTCGTGGAGGGCCCTGATCTGCCTGCGCGCGGCCGCGGGGTCGGTCGGCAGCAGGAAGTCCGGCCAGTTCACCCACTCGTGCGGCCAGGTGAGGCCGCCGCCGTGCTTGCGTCGCAACCTGCTCGTCCCCAGGTAGAGCCCGAAATCGGGCTCGGGTCCGTCGGGGCGGGGGCGGGCCAGGCCACGCCCGTGTACGCGGATACCGTCCGGAAACTCGACCATGGGCTCAGTGTCCTCCGGAAGACGGACACGCCGGGTCGTTTTCGCCGATAAGCTGCGCCGGGTGAGCGAACTGACGCCCGACCAGATGCGGGCCTCCGACGCCGACCGCGAGCGCGTCGCCCAGGTGCTGCACAACGCCCTCTCCGAAGGGCGGATCACGATCAACGAGCTGGAAGAGCGGCTGTCGACGGTCTACGCGGCGAAGACGATCGGCGAGCTGAAGCCGGTGACGGTGGACCTGCCGTCCTCTTCGGCATCCCTCGAACCGGCGACGACGCGGGCCCTGGCCTACCCGGACCAGCGCATCGGCGGCCACCCGGGTTCCCCGGTGTCGATCGGCGTGATGTCGGGGGCGGTCCGCAAGGGCAGCTGGGTCCTGCCCCCGCAGCACACCAGCTTCGCGTTCTGGGGCGGCGCGGAGATCGACCTGCGCCAGGCCCGGTTCGCGGACAAGAACTGCACGATCACGGCGATCGCCATCATGGGCGGCATCCAGATCACGGTCCCGGACGACATCAACGTGGACGTCACGGGCCTCGGCCTGATGGGCGGCTTCGTGCTGGAGGACAAGTCGGGCGCACCCCCGGCCCCGCCGACGGCCCCGACGGTGAAGATCAACGGGCTGGCCTTCTGGGGCGGGGTCGTCGTGTACCGGAAGCCGGCCAAGCGCGTGGAACCGCCGCAGATCGAAGGGGCTTAGCGCAGCCCTGCGAGGTCGATGTTCACCGTGAAGGGGTCGGTCACGGTGAACGGCCCGCCGTGCACGGCGGCCGGGGCGTAAGCCTTGGTGACCGGATCGAGCACGTACCGGAAGACCCGGACCTTCTCCAGGTCATCGGTGTTTTCGATCCGCCAGAAGTGCGGGATGCCGCCGGCCGCGTACTCGCCCGGCTTGTCGATCCGGTCGGCCGTGACCGAGCCTGGCGACATCAGTTCCACGACGAGCACGCAGTGCTCCGGCCGCAGCATGATCTCGTCCGGCAGCGACGAGTCGTACACGACGATGTCCGGTCGCCGGTTCAGCAGCGGCACGTCACGCAGCCGCAGGTCGACGTCCGTGGACACCTCGAGGCCGGGACCACAAGCCGCTTCGAGCGCGTTCGCGAGCCGCCGGGCGAAGATCTGGTGCGATCGGCGCGGGGCCGGGTTCACGACGATGGCTCCATCAACGACTTCGATGCGGCGGCAGACCTCTTCCGGTAACACTTCGTAATCGTCTGCACTGAGTCCGGATGCCGACAGTAACATCCAGTCGGGTAGAGCCGTCATGCTCTCCCTCCCATCGTCACCGCCCCGCTTGATCACAAGTCTGCATACAGACTATCCGACCCCGTCGAACCCGGACACCGCGAACCGTCGGGGGCGCCGCCTAGACTCAGGCTCATGACAGCCACGACCAGCACGTCAGCGGCGCCGGCCACCCCGGCGCCGCTGGTGGACGCGACTCGCGACGACGCGAGCCTGCGCCGCTTCCTGCTCGGGCTGCCCGGTGTCGACCAGGTCGGCGTCGAGCAGCGCGCGGCGGGCCTCGGCACGCGCAGCATCAAGAAGGACGCCAAGCGGTGGGCCATCGACACCGCCATCTCCATGGTCGACCTGACCACCCTGGAGGGCGCCGACACCCAGGGCAAGGTCCGGGCGCTCGCCGCGAAGGCGGTCCGGCCCGATCCCGAACGCCAGGACACCCCGCGCGTCGCCGCCGTCTGCGTCTACCCCGATCTGGTCGCCACCGCCGTCGAAGCGCTCAAGGGCAGCGGGGTGCACGTCGCGAGCGTCGCCACCGGTTTCCCCGCCGGGCGCACCAGCCGCGAGATCAAGCTGGCCGACACGAAGATCGCCGTCGAGGCCGGCGCACACGAAGTCGACATGGTGATCGACCGCGGTGCCTTCCTCGAAGGCCGGTACATGGCCGTCTTCGAAGAGATCCAGGCCGTCAAAGCCGCCTGTGGTGACGCCCACCTGAAGGTCATCCTCGAGACCGGCGAGCTGGCGACCTACGACAACGTGCGGCGCGCGTCGTGGCTGGCGCTGCTGGCCGGCGGCGACTTCATCAAGACCTCCACCGGCAAGGTCTCCCCCGCCGCGACGCTGCCGGTCACCCACATCATGCTGCAGGCGGTCCACGACTGGCACCGGCAGACCGGCGAGCTGCGCGGCGTCAAGCCCGCGGGCGGCATCCGGACGACGAAGGACGCGATCAAGTACCTGGTCGCCGTGCACGAGGTCGCCGGCGAGCAGTGGCTGACCCCGGACCTGTTCCGCTTCGGCGCGTCCAGCCTGCTCAACGACCTGCTGCTGCAGCGCCGCACCCAGGTGGACGGCCACTACAGCGGCCCCGACTACGTGACGGTGGACTGATGCCTGTTTTCGAGTACGCACCGGCGCCCGAGTCGCGCGCCATCGCGAACCTCAAGGATTCCTACAAGCCTTTCATCAACGGCGAGTTCGTCGACGGCTCGGGTGAGCCGCTGAAGACGATCAACCCCGCCACCGAAGAGGTCCTCGCCGAGGTCGGCACCGCATCGAAGTCCGATGTGGACATCGCGGTCAAGGCCGCGCGCAAGGCGTACAACTCGGTCTGGTCCAAGATGCCGGGCACCGAACGCGCGAAGTACCTCTTCCGCATCGCGCGGCTGATCCAGGAACGCTCCCGCGAGCTGGCCGTGCTGGAGAGCCTCGACAACGGCAAGCCGATCAAGGAGTCGCGCGACTCCGACGTCCCGACCGCCGCAGCGCACTTCTTCTACCACGCGGGCTGGGCCGACAAGCTGGAGTACGCGGGCTACGGACCGAACCCGCAGCCGCTCGGCGTCGCCGGCCAGATCATCCCGTGGAACTTCCCGCTGCTGATGCTGGCCTGGAAGATCGCCCCGGCGCTGGCCACCGGCAACACCGTGGTCCTGAAGCCGGCCGAGACGACGCCGTTGACCGCGCTCGTGTTCGCCGAGATCTGCCAGCAGGCCGAGCTGCCGCCGGGCGTGGTGAACATCCTCCCGGGCGCGGGCGACATCGGCGCGTCCATTGTGGAGCATGCCGACATCGACAAGATCGCCTTCACCGGCTCGACCGAGGTCGGCAAGGCGATCCAGCGCCAGGTCGCGGGCACGCCGAAGAAGCTGACCCTCGAACTGGGCGGCAAGGCCGCGAACATCGTGTTCGAGGACGCGCCGCTCGACCAGGCCGTCGAGGGCATCGTCAACGGCATCTTCTTCAACCAGGGCCACGTCTGCTGCGCGGGCTCGCGCCTGCTGGTCCAGGAGTCCATCGCCGAAGAGGTGCTGGAGAAGCTGCGCTACCGCGTCTCGATGCTGCGCATCGGCGACCCGCTGGACAAGAACACCGACATCGGCGCCATCAACTCGGCCGAGCAGCTCGCCAAGATCCGCGGGCTCGTCGAGTCGGGCGACGCCGAAGGCGCGCAGCGCTGGACCAGCCCGTGCCCGGTCCCGGACCGCGGGTTCTTCTTCGCCCCGACGGTGTTCGCGAACGTCCACCAGTCGATGCGGATCGCGCGCGAGGAGATCTTCGGCCCGGTGCTGTCGGTGCTGACGTTCCGCACGCCGGACGAGGCCGTCGCGAAGGCGAACAACACGCCGTACGGGCTTTCGGCGGGCATCTGGACCGAAAAGGGCTCCCGGATCCTGTGGATGGCGAACCAGCTGCGCGCCGGCGTGGTCTGGGCCAACACCTTCAACCGCTTCGACCCCGCCGCCCCGTTCGGCGGCTACCAGGAATCCGGCTTCGGGCGCGAAGGCGGCCGCACCGGGCTGGAGGCTTACCTGAATGTCTGACCGAATCTCCGTCGCGAAGACGTACAAGCTGTACATCGGCGGCAAGTTCCCGCGTTCGGAGTCCGGCCGGGTGTATCCGGTGACGGACGGCAAGGGCAAGTTCCTGGCGAACGCGGCGCACGCGTCCCGCAAGGACGTCCGCGACGCGGTGGTCGCGGCCCGCAAGGCGTTCCCCGGCTGGTCCGCGGCCACGGCGTACAACCGCGGCCAGGTCCTCTACCGGGTGGCCGAGGTCCTGGAGGGCCGCCGCGACCAGTTCGTTTCCGAGGTGTCGGCATCGGAAGGCCTCGGCGGCAAGAAGGCCGAGTCCCTTGTGGACGCGGCGATCGACCGCTGGGTCTGGTACGCGGGCTGGACGGACAAGATCGCCACGGTCCTCGGCGCGGCGAACCCGGTGGCGGGCCCGTACTTCTCGTTCACGGTCCCGGAGCCGACGGGCGTGGTGGGCGTCCTGGCGCCGCAGCAGTCGTCGCTGTTGGGCCTGGTCGAGGTCCTGGCCCCGGTCCTGGCGACGGGCTCGACGGCGGTGGTGGTCTCGAGCGCGGAGCGGCCCCTGCCGGCGATCACGCTGTCGGAGGTCCTGGCGACGTCGGACGTCCCGGGCGGCGTGGCGAACATCCTCACGGGCCACGCGTCGGAGCTGGGCCCCTGGCTGGCCTCACACGGCGACGTCAACGCCCTGGACCCGACCGGAGCCGCCCCGGCGGACCGTCCCGGCCTCGCGCGCGAAGCGGCGAACACGGTGAAGCGGGTGCTGACGGTCCCGGAGGCCGAGCCCGACTGGACGGCGGCCCCGGACCTCACGCGCCTGCGCAGGTACCTGGAGGCCAAGACGGTCTGGCACCCGCTCGGCGTCTGAGTGACACAGGAGGCCACCACGCCGTGGTGGCCTCCTAGCTCATCGTCACCGAGAAGTCCGTCAGCGTGAACCGGGCCTTACCGCCGCCGGTGGAGCAGAACTCGATGCCGTAGCCGATCTGGTTGACCGTCGGGTTCGGTGGGATCAGGCCTTTGCCGATCGCCCACGCGATCATCGCCTTCAGGTCGAGGCTGCCCGAGTACTGCGTCGCCCGCGAAACGAACGCCACGTACCCGTCGGTGTCCGCCCAGACGTCGTACGTCTCGCCGCCGGCCGTGTACGTCGTCAGCTTGTCGCCGGACGGGACCTGCTTGCGGTTCTCCGTCCACACCATCAGCTCCGAGACGCCCTTGCCGTCGCCGACGCCGTTCAGCCACAGGTCGTACGCCACGTCGTACACGCCGACGCCCGGGCCGCGGCCCGCGAACGTCGATTTGATCACCGAATAGTCGTTGAACGGCTTCCCGTTCTGGTTGTTGATGTCCTTGTGCACGTTCGGGTAGGTTTTCACCGACGAAGAATCGGGTTGGACGGAATCGACGTACCAGTTGTCGTAGGCGCACGCCCGCAGGGTTTCCGAACCGGCTTCACCGGCGTTCCACATGTTGTTGTGGACGTAGTAGCCGCCGTCCGACCAGCCGCCGTCGGGGTCGGACGTGGCGAACTCCGGGCTGCGGCAGTTCCGCACCGGCGTGGTCGACGGCGCCGCCGGTGTCGGCGGAGACGCAGGTCGGGACGCCGAAGCGCCTGCCGACGAAGGCGAGGCAGGTGCCGAGGAAGAGGGAGCGGCCGAAGACGTGGGCACCGGAGCGGGCAGCGAGGCCGGCGGGGCCGCCACACCGTCCACGGGCGTGCCGCCACACCCGGCGATCACCGGAAAGGAAATCGCCAACAACACGGCCAGCGTTCTTCGTCGCATTTTCCCGCCCGCAGCTGCAATTCGGCAGAACGAGGCGGAACCCTAACACGAAAAAGCGCGAACTCAGTCCGGGTCGAGGTCGTGAGAAGTGATCGGACGACCCGGCAGCTCGCTGCCCGGCCGCGCACCCAAGCCGTCGATCATGATGCCGACGCACCGGCGCGCCGCCATCTCGGCGACCTCCGGCGACTTCGCGCGCATCTGACGCAGCAGCGTCGCGAACAGGATCGCGATGTCGCCGGCGCCGACGTCTTCGCGGAGCTTG
The DNA here is from genome assembly GCF_040640995.1 of Amycolatopsis sp. NPDC021455. Classification (NCBI taxonomy): domain Bacteria; kingdom Bacillati; phylum Actinomycetota; class Actinomycetes; order Pseudonocardiales; family Pseudonocardiaceae; genus Amycolatopsis; species Amycolatopsis sp. NPDC021455. Next base: position 29,160 of record NZ_JBFACT010000061.1, read on the forward strand.
CCCTCGGCCTGCGCACCGTCGACGAAGCCGTCGAGGACCGCCAGGATCTCGTCGCGCAGCCGGCGGACCTCCGGGTCGTTCTTGAGGATCACCAGCGCCCGGTGCGACACCATGGCCAGCTGCACGCTCAGCTGCAGCGCCACCGACTGCCGCAGCAGCCGCTGCAGCGCGCGCCACGGCGACGCCTCCTCGGCGGCGATCGCGCGGGCTTCGACCAGCACACGCTCGAAGTTGTCCATCGCGACGGCGCGGACCAGCGCGTCCCGGTCCGGGAACCGCCGGTAGAGCGTGCCGACGCCGACGCCGGCCGCGCGAGCGATCTCCTCCATCGGCACCTCGGGACCGGAGACGGCGAAGATGCTCCTCGCGGCGGCCAGGATCTGGTCGCGGTTGCGGCGCGCGTCCGCCCGCAGGGTGGTCTCGGGGTCTGCCGTCATTGCCGTTCGCCTTCCGCTGGTCGCGCTGATTCTCGCATGGTCAGACGGCCACCGAGCGGATCCGCACTCCGTCACCCGTTAGCTAGTGGACGATGTCCTTCCGCTTCGGTACGTTGGATCAGAGAACCGGAATGTAATCCTCCGCATACTTTCTGTCCGATTTCAGGGGGTCCGAAATGACCGAAGTAGCCGAGCCGGCCACCGCCGACGCCGTCTTCCCGCTCGAGCGCAGCTGCCCGTTCGCGCCGCCGCCCGCCTACGAGAAGCTGCGCGAAGCGGGCCCGGTCCACCGCGTGACGCTGCAGTCCGGTCAGGAGGCCTGGGCCGTGACGCGGCTCGAGGACGTCCGGACCGTGCTGAACGACCCGCGGTTCAGCTCCGACCGGTTCAACCCCGGCTTCCCGATCCTGACCAGGGAGGGACGTCCGCAGCGCCGCCGTTTCACCGCGTCGCTGATCAACCTGGACCCGCCGGAGCACGGCGCCGCCCGCCGCGAGGTCGTCGGCGAGTTCACCGTCAAGCGCATGAAGGCCCTGCAGCCGCGGATCCAGCAGATCGTCGACGAGCACATCGACGCGATCCTGGCCGGCCCGAAGCCCGCGGACCTGGTCTCGGCGCTGTCCTTGCCGGTGCCGTCGCTGGTCATCTGCGAGCAGCTCGGCGTCCCGTACGCCGAACACGACTTCTTCCAGACGCGCAGCTCCACCCTGCTGAACCGGGAGGTGTCGCAGGAAGCGCGGATGCAGGCCGTGGAAGAGCTGCAGAACTACCTCGACGAGCTGGTCACCGCGAAGGAGGCGAACCCGACCGACGACCTGCTCGGCCGCCAGATCCTCAAGCAGCGCGAGGAGCACGGCGACGTCCAGCACGACGAGCTCGTCTCGCTCGCCTTCCTGCTGCTCCTCGCCGGCCACGAGACGACGGCGAACATGATTTCCCTGGGCACCGTCGCGCTGCTGGAGAACCCGGACCAGCTCGCGATCATCAAGAACGACCCGGGCAAGACCCTCGACGCCGTCGAGGAGCTGCTGCGGTACTTCACCATCGCCGAGTTCGCGACCTCGCGCGTCGCCACCGAGGACGTCGAGCTCGGCGGGCAGCTGATCCGCGAAGGCGAGGGCGTGCTCGGCCTGAGCTACTCCGGCAACCGCGACGCGACCGCGTTCGAGAACCCCGACGAGCTCGACCTCGAGCGGGGCGCCCGGCACCACGTCGCCTTCGGCTTCGGCCCGCACCAGTGCCTCGGCCAGAACCTGGCCCGGATGGAACTGCAGATCGTCTTCGACACGCTCTTCCGCCGCATCCCGGAGCTCAAGCTGGCCGCGCCGGTGGACCAGCTGCCGTTCAAGCACGACTCGTCGATCTTCGGCCTCTACTGCCTGCCCGTGACCTGGTGAGGGAGACGTCATGACCGCGGTCCACGAGTTCCCGATGACCCGCACCTGCCCGTTCGCGCCGCCCGCGGCGTACGAGGAGATCCGGGAGAAGGACCCGATCACCCGCGTCGGGCTGCCCGACGGCAGGCAGGCGTGGGTGGTCAGCAGGCACGAGGACGTCCGGACGGTGCTGAACGACCGGCGGTTCAGCGCCGACCGGCAGCACCCGGACTTCCCGCAGCTGGTGCCGGGGTTCCGGCGGCCGGACGACGAGCGGACCATGATCACCATGGACGCGCCCGAGCACGGGCCCGCCCGCAAGGCCGTGCTCGGCGAGTTCACCGTGCGCCGGATGGAGGCGCTGCGGCCGCGGATCCAGGAGATCGTCGACGGGCAGATCGACGCGCTGCTGGCCGGCCCGAAGCCGGGTGACCTGGTCGAGACGCTGGCGCTGCCGGTGCCGTCGCTGGTCATCTGCGAGATGCTCGGCGTGCCGTACGCCGACCACGACTTCTTCCAGACCCACACGGCGAAGCTGATCAACCGCGACACGCCCCCGCAGGAACGGCGGGCCGCGGTCGAAGCCGTGCGCGGGTACATGGGCGACCTCATCGCGGGGAAGGAGGACAACCCGCCGGACGACCTGCTCGGCCGGCAGATCGTCAAGCTGCGCGAAGAGGGCACCTACCGGCGGGCGTCGCTGGCCGCGACCGGGTTCCTGCTGCTGGTGGCCGGGCACGAGACGACGGCGAACATGATCTCGCTGTCCACCGTGGCGTTCCTGCGCAACCCGGAGCAGCTCGCGGCGATCCGGGCCGACCCGGGCAAGACGCTCGACGCCGTCGAGGAGATGCTGCGGTACTTCACGATCGTCGACGCGGCCACCGCGCGGCTGTGCGTCGAGGACGTCGAGGTCGGCGGGCAGCTGATCCGCGCCGGCGAGGGCGTGCTGGCCCTGGGGTACTCGGCCAACCGCGACCCGCGGGTGTTCGAGAACCCGGACGAGCTGGACATCGACCGCGGCGCGCGCCACCACGTCGCCTTCGGCTTCGGCCCGCACCAGTGCCTCGGCCAGAACCTGGCCCGGATGGAACTGCAGATCGTCTTCGACACGCTGTTCCGGCGGGTGCCTTCTCTGGAATTGGCCACTTCGGTGGACGACCTGCCGTTCAAGGACGACGCGAACATCTACGGCCTGTACCGGCTGCCGGTGACCTGGTAGAGAACGAACTGCCATCCCACCACAGGAGAGAAGGACCATGAAGATCATCGCGGACACCGGCAAGTGCGTCGGCGCCGGTCAGTGCGTGCTCACCGAGCCCGCCCTGTTCGACCAGAGCGAGGACGACGGCACGGTCATCGTGCTGAACGACCAGCCGGAGGGCGAGCTGGTCGAGAAGGCCCGCGAAGCGGTGCACGTCTGCCCCAGCCAGGCCCTCTCCCTGCAGGAGTAGCCCCAAGTCCGTGAAGGCCTCCTTCCCGGCTCTTATGGCCGGGAAGGAGGCCTTCACGGACTTACTTGACCGCGCCCATCGAGAGGCCGCGGACCAGGTGGTTCTGGGCGATCCAGCCGACGATCATCACCGGCAGCGACGCCAGCAGCGCCGCCGCCGACAGCTGCGCCCAGTACAGGCCCTCGCTCGTGATGAACCCGACCAGGAACACCGGGACCGTGCCGGCGCGGGCCGCGGTCAGGTTGACCGCGTAGAAGAACTCCGTCCAGGAGAAGATCACGCAGATCAGCGCCGTCGCCGCGATCCCGGGCGCGACCACCGGCATGATGATCTTGCGCAGCAGCGTCGGCAGGTTGGCGCCGTCGATGCGGCCCGCCTCGATCATCTCGTGCGGCACCTCGAGGAAGAACGACCGCATCATCCAGATGGCCAGCGGCAGGTTCATCGACGTGTACAGGATGACCAGCGCCCACACCGTGTCGAGCAGTTCGGTGTTCTGCGAGATCACGTACAGCGGGATGATCGCCGCCACGATCGGCAGCATCTTCGTCGACAGGAAGAACCCGAGCGCGTTCGACGTGCCCTTGACCGGCGCCAGCGACAGCGCGTACGCCGCCGGGACGCCGAAGAGCAGCACCAGCAGCGTCGAGAGGATCGTGACGAACGCCGAGTTCGACAGGTACGGCAGGAACCCGCCGCCCAGGACGTTGCCGAGCTGCTCGAACGTCGGGGTGAAGAACAGCTTCGGCGGGTCGGTGTAGGCGTCCGCCTCCTGCTTGAACGCCGTGAGGATCATCCACAGCAGCGGGAAGACGAACAGGATCGCGATCACCCAGGTCGCGACGGTCAGCGACCCCTTGCCGTACTGCTTCTTGCGGGGAGCCACGGTGGTCACTTGATGCCTCCGCTCACGGAGAAGGTGCGGAACATCAGCCGCAGCGCGAAGGTCGCCACGATCATCGTCAGGATCACCACGATCACGCCCATCGCCGACGACTGGCCGACGTCGAAGCCTTCGAACGCGCGCTGGTAGATGTAGTACGGCAGGTTCGTGCTCGCCGTGCCCGGGCCGCCCTGGGTCATCAGGAAGATGGCGTCGAAGCTGTTCACGATGTAGATCGCGCCCAGCAGCGTCGCCAGCTGCAGGAACCGGGACAGGTGCGGCAGCGTGATGGAGACGAACGTCCGCCACCGGCCGGCACCGTCCACATTGGCCGCTTCGAGGACGTCCTTGGCCTGGCTCTGCAGGCCCGCCAGGATCAGCAGCATCATGAACGGCGTCCACTGCCACACGATCTGGGCCATCACCGACGCCAGCGGGAACTCCGAGAGCCAGTCGACGTCGGTGCCGAAGACGAAGTGCAGCAGCCCGTAGGTCGGGTCGAACATCGTCGTCTTCCACAGCAGCGCGCCGGCCGCCGGCAGGATCAGGAACGGCGTGATCAGCAGCGTCCGGACGATGCCGCGGCCGAGGAACTTGCGGTCGAGCAGGATGGCCAGGCCGAGGCCGAGCAGCAGCGCGACGAACACGCACACCACGGTCAGCAGCACCGTGTTGAGCAGTGCGACCAGGAACGTCGTGTCGCTGAAGACGTCGACGTAGTTCTGCAGGCCGACGAAGTGCCGCGAGCCCGGCCGGACCAGGTTCCACGACTGGAACGAGTAGAACACGGTGAGCAGGAACGGCAGCTGCGTCACCGCGATGACGAAGATGAGCGCGGGCAGCAGCGGCAGCCGCCGCTTGGCCGCGGTGCTCAGGCCGCGTTTCTCCTCGGTCTTCGCCTGGGTTCGGGACGCCGGCGTGGATACGGAGAGCGTGGACATCACTGCACCGCCTTGTACGAGTCACCCACGGTTTGCGCGTAGTCCTGGGACTGCTTCAGCGCGTCTTCGACGGATTCGCGGCCGGCGATCGCGGCCGACAGCTGCTGGCTCACCCGGGTGCCCAGGTCCTGGAACTCGGGGATGCCGACGAACTGGATGCCGGGGTAGGGCACCGGGTTCGCCATGACCTTCTGCTGGTTCGCGTCCGCGATGCCGTCCAGCGTCGGCTTCGCGTAGGCCTTCGCCGCGTCGGCGTACTCGGGGATCGCGTACGTCGACTGCCGGACGCCCGGCGGGACGCGGTTCCAGCCGTAGGTGTGGCCGACCTTCTGCACGTACGCCTTGTCGGTCATCCAGGCCATGAACTTCCAGGCCGCGTCCTTGTCCTTGGCCACCTTCGGGATGCCCAGGGCCCAGGTGTAGAGCCAGCCACTGGCCTGGGTCTTGACGACCGGCGCGGGCGCGTAGCCGGACTTGCCGACGATCTTGCTGCTGGACGGGTCCTCGTTGGTGCCCGCCATGACCGTCGCGTCGTACCACATCGCCGCGTTGCCCTGCGTGTACCGCGTGCCGCACTCGGAGAACCCGGCACTGGAGGCGCCGACTTCGCCGTGCTGCCGGATCAGGTTGACGTAGAAGTTCGCAGCCTCGGTGAACTCGGGCGACGTCAGCTTGGCGTTCCAGTCCTTGTCGAACCACTGCGCGCCGAAGGTGTTGGCCACGGTCGTGAACGGCGCGAGGCTCTCGCCCCAGCCGGGCTTGCCGCGCAGGCAGATACCCGCGACGCCGGCGGCCTTGTCGTCGAGCTTCGCGGCGAAGTCCGCGATCTGCTGCCAGGTCGGCTTGGCCGGCATGGTGATCCCGGCCTTGGCGAAGAGGTCCTTGCGGTAGGCCAGGAACGACGACTCGCCGTAGAAGGGCACCGCGTACATCTGGTTCCGGTACGACAGCGACGTCTTGATGCTGGGGATGAAGTCGGCTTCGTCGTAGCCCGGGGTGGCCGCCATGTGCGGCTCGAGGTTCTCGAGCCAGCCGTTGGCCGCCCACTGCGGGGCCTCGTAGTTGCTGATCATGACGACGTCGAACTCGCCGCCCTCGGTGGCGGTCGACGCGGTGATCTTCGCGCGGGCCTGGTTTTCCGGCAGGGACACGAACTTCAGGTTTATGCCGGTGGCCTTCTCGAACTCCGGCGCGAGCGAGATCGCGTCCTTCATCTGCGGGTTGGACACGATGGCGATGACGAGCGTGCTGCCGCCGGTGCCGATCGAACCGGCGCCCGCACAGCCCGTGACCAGCAGCGACGTCGTGGCGAGGAGGGTCAGGAGCTTACGCACGGCCACCTCCGGGGAGGACTTGCACCTTGAGGCCCGCGCCGCTGCGCATCTTGGCCAGCGCCTCGGGGTACTGCTCCAGCGGCAGGGTGTCCGTGAGCAGCGCGTCCGTGTCGATCGCGCCGCTCGCGACGAGGTCGAGGGCGGCGCCGAAGCTGTGCAGCACGGCCATCGAGCCGACGACGGTGATTTCGTCGTTGTAGATCCGGAACGGCGAAAGCGCGACGCGGGCTTCGGCCGGGGCGACGCCGAAGACGAGCAGCCGTCCGCCGCGCCGGATCGCGTCGAAGGCGGCTTCGATGGCGGGCGCGGCGCCGGTGCAGTCGACGGCGACGTCGAACTTCTCGTCGTCGAGGTCTTCGGTATCGGCCGCTGTGGCGACGGCTCCGAGGCTCTTCGCGCGGGGCAGGCGGGCTTCGTTGCGGTCGACCACGGTGACGTGCGCGCCCGCGCGCTGCAGCAGCTGCTGCATGATCAGGCCCATGGTCCCGGCGCCGACGACGAGGAACCGTTCGCCCGCCTCGACGCCGACGCGGCGGACGCCGTGCACCGCGCAGGAAACCGGCTCGACCAGCGCGCCCTGTTCCCAGGTCATCGCGTCCGGCATGCGGTAGCAGGTGGACGACGGGACGGCGACGTACTCGGCGAAGGCGCCGTTGACGGTGTCGCCGGTGGCGCCCCAGTTCGCGCAGAGGTTGCCGTGGCCGGCGCGGCACGGGCCGCAGTAGCCGCAGAACAGCGACGGGTCGACGGCCACGCGGTCGCCGATCTTCCACTCGCCCGGCACGTCCGCGCCGAGCTCGACGATCTCCCCGGCGAACTCGTGGCCGGGGACGATGGGGTACGGCGTGGGCGGGAAGTGCCCGTCCGCGATGTGCAGGTCGGTGCCGCAGATGCCGCACGCTCCGACCTTGACGACGACCTGACGTTCCCCGGGTTTCGGATCGGGCACCTCGCCGACCCTGATCTCACCGGGCCGGTCGACGATGGCGGCACGCATGCCTACCCCTTCCTCGCCGCTCATATGAGCAACATTGACCTATCGCGTCGAGAACATGTGAAGGCATTACAGGTCTGACGTCGGCATTACGTCAACCTTTCGGCTGGATTTCGCGTTATTATGCTCAGATGAGCGCTTCTCGTAAGGGCGCTTCGCTCACCGAAGCGATGCTGCTCGCCACCGTCGCCCGGCGCTTCTACGTGCAGGGACGCTCCAAACTGGAGATCGCCGGCGAGTTCGGCGTCAGCCGGTTCAAGGTGGCGCGGATGCTCGACACGGCCATGGAGTCCGGCCTGGTCAGGGTGGAGTTCTCGCTGCCCGCGCCGGTCGACCTGGCGCTTTCGGACGAGGTGCGCTCGGCGTACGGCCTGCAGCGCGCCCTGGTGCTCGAACGCTCAACCGAGCGGGAGCCGAAGGAGGTCGTCCGGGCGAAGATCGGGGCGCTGGCGGCGCGGCTGCTGGAGGAGATCGCCGTCCCGTCGGACGTCATCGGGCTGTCGTGGGCGCGGTCGGTGAACGCGATGGCGGAGGCGGTCCGGTCGCTGCCGCGGTGCCCGATCGTCCAGCTGTGCGGGGTGCAGGCCGGGATGGACATGCGCGGGCGGTCAGTCGAGACGGTCAGCCGCGTGACGTCGGTGTCCGGCGGCGACGCGTACCCGATCTTCGGCCCGCTGGTGCTGCCGGACCGGCGCACGACGGAGACGTTGCGGCGGCAGCCGGGGATCGCGGAGACGTTCGGCCAGTTCCGCAACCTGACGAAGGCGGTCGTCAGCATCGGCTCGTGGCAAGCGGGCGAGTCGACGGTGTACGACGCGCTGGACGAGACCGAGCGCGCGGCGATCGCGGCCCGAGGAGCGACCGCGGAGGTCGCGGCCCGGCTGTTCGACGCTTCGGGCAACGCTTTGTCGACCGGCTTGGCCCACCACGTCCTGGCGATCAGCCACGAGGAGCTGATGGCGGTCCCGGAGGTGATCGCGTTGGGCTACAGCCGCCCGAAGGCGGCAGCGGTGGACGCGGTATTGAGGTCCGGCATGGTCTCGACGCTGATCACCGACGCCGCCGCAGCAGTCCCGTTGCTGGCGCTGGCGGCGAAGAACCCGCCACGCTGATACTCCCCCGGAAGTACCCCGCTCGCGGTTTCGTACTTCGCCGGGTGCAGTCCTGCGTCGCGCGGCTCCGGGGCTAAACCCGGGGCGCGCCCGATGTCCCCGGGCCTCCGCTCGGCGAGCCTGGATCCCATGACCGCAAAGACTTCTCCCCGCTGGCGCCAGGCCGTCGTCTGGCTGCACGTCGTGTCCTCCGTGGCCTGGATGAGCCAGGCGCTCGCCCTGCTCGTGTTACTGGTGTCGGGCTCGCCCTCGGCGGCCGACCGGCTCGACTCCACGCTGCTCGCACCGATGGCGAACGTCTCCGCCTTCACCGGCCTGCTCCTCGCCGGAGCCACGGCGTGGGGCTACTTCCGGCACTGGTGGGTGCTGACCAAGTTCGTCCTGACGTTCGTCCAGCTCTACGCGGGGATCTTCCTGCTCTCCTCCGCGCTGCGGGAGTCCGCGGCGACCGGTGTCGTGCCGTGGTCGCAGCCCGTGGGCACGTCGCTGATGGCGAGCGCGCTGGCCTTCCAGGCGTGGCTTTCGGTCGCCAAGCCGGGCAAGAAGACGCCGTGGTCCCCCGCCGCGAAGCCGCCGACCGCGCCGACCTGGCTGTTCGTGGCGGGAATCGGCGCCCCCGCCGTGGATGTCGCGGCCGGGCTCGCGCTCGGCTACCCGCTGCCGGCGGTGGAGCTGATCATGCTGATCGTGCTGCTCGGCTTTGAGCGGCGACGACGTCGTCGCCGTGTTCGGCGGCCCAGCGCCCGAAGCCCTCGATCGGCTCCAGCAGCGTCGTCCCCAACGGTGTGAGCGCGTACCCGCCTTCGCGGCGTTCGATGAGGCCGTCGAACTCCAGGCGCCGCACGGTTTCCGTGAGCACCTTCGCACTGATCCCGCCGATCAGGCGACGCAGTTCGCCGTGCCGGCGGGGGCCGTTGCGGAGGGCCCACACCACCACCGGGTTCCACGTGTTGGCGACCAGGTCGAACGCGAGCCGCGTCCGGCAATCCGCGAGGAAGTCCATGGTTACCGTTCGGTTCCTTCCCGGGTTCCTACCGTCGTGCTGGTACAGCCAAGCACAAGGAGGAAGCATGCGGATCGGGATCTTCGGCACGGGCGGGATGGCGGACGCGCTCGGCACGCAGTGGGCGCGCGCCGGCCAAGAACTGATGGTGAGCGGCCGGTCCGACCCGGGCGCCCTGGCCGCGCGGCTCGGCGCGGCCACCGGAACCTGGCGCGAGACGGCCGTTTTCGCCGACGTGCTGCTCCTGGCCGTCCCCGCCGGAGCCATCGGCGAGGTGCTCGCCAACGCGGGTCCGCTCGCCGGGAAGGTCCTGGTGGACTGCACCAACGACCCGGGCCTGACGGGCACCCCGGTGGCGTCGCGGATCACCACGGAAGCCGCCGTGGTGAAGGCCTTCAACCTGGCCCACGTGGACGTCTGGCGGATGACGCCCCCGGTGTTCGACGGCCGCCCGCTGTCGGTCCCGCTGTGCGGCGACGACCCGGCGGCGCTCGAAGCGGTGAGCACCCTGGTCCGGGACATCGGCGCAAAGCCGGTTCACGCGGGCGGCCTCGACCGCGCGGCCCTGCTGGAGGCGACCGCGGCGTTCGCCATCGGGCTGTGGTTCGCCGGCGAAGACGCCCAGGCGATCCTGACGCCGGTGAGCTGAGCCTCAGAGGCCGTATTCGATGGCGGTGGCGTTGGGGCTCGCCAGCAGCGCGTACTCCACCATCGATGCAGCCGACGCGGCCGGAGCGACGGCCACGACCACCGCCGCGGCGAAGAAGATTCCGGCCAGCACACGCTTGACGTTCCCCATGGTCCCTCCCAGGTCGCGAAGCCTCCACGCTAACCCGAAACCACGCCGCCGGACTGCGCCGTTGAGCGCAACCCGGCGGTCAGTGCGCGCCCACCTCGGTCACCCGGACCACCGCCATCCCGGCCTCGTCCGACGCCGCCAGGTCGACCTCGGCGCTGATGCCCCAGTCGTGGTCGCCCGCCGGGTCGTCGAAGATCTGCCGCACCTTCCACACGTCCGGCTGCTGCTCGATCATCAGCAGCGCCGGGCCGCGTGCGTCCGGGCCGGTGCCGAGCGTGTCGTACTCCTCGAAGTAGTCCTCGATGGCGTCTTCCCACGCTTCGGCGTCCCAGCCCGACGCCGCGTCCAGCTCGCCCAGCACCGCCCACGCCCGCCGTGCGAACAGCTCGACCCGGCGGAACAGCTCGTTGCGGACCAGGACGCGGAACGCGCGCTCGTTGCGCGTGACCGCGGGCGGCAGCTCCGGCGGCCGGTGCGACGGCGGGCCTTCCTCGGTGGGGTGGCGCAGCGCCTCCCACTCGTCCAGCAGACTCGAGTCGACCTGCCGGACGAGTTCGCCGAGCCACTCGATCAGGTCCTGCAGCGGCTCGGTCTTGGCCTCGTCCGGGACCGTGTGGCGCAGCGCGTCGTAGACGTCGGCGAGGTAGCGCAGCACCAGGCCTTCCGACCGGGCCAGCTGGTAGAAGCCGATGTACTCGACGAAGTTCATCGCGCGCTCGTACATGTCGCGCACGACGGACTTCGGCGACAGCTCGTAGTCCGCGACCCACGGGTGGCCCTGCCGGTAGCTGCGGTAGGCGTTGTTCAGCAGCTCTTCCAGAGGCTTCGGGTACGTGACGTTCTCGAGCAGCTCCATCCGCTCGTCGTACTCGATGCCCTCGGCCTTCATCGCGTTCACGGCCTCGCCGCGCGCCTTGAACTGCTGCTGCGAGAGCACCGGCCGCGGGTCGTCCACAGTAGATTCCACAATGGACACGACGTCGAGCGGGTACGACGGCGACTCCATGTCCAGCAACTCGATCGCGGCCAGCGCGAACGGCGAAAGCGGCTGGTTGAGCGCGAAGTCGAACTGCAGGTCGACGGTGAGCCGGATGATCCGGCCCTGTTCGTCCGGTTCGGACAGTCGTTCGACGACGCCGGCGGCGAGCAGCGCGCGGTAGATCGCGATGGCGCGCAGGATGAGCTTGCGCTGCGACGCGCGGTCCTCGTGGTTGTCCTCGAGGAGGTGGCGCATCGAGTCGAAGGCGTTGCCCGGCCGCGAAATCACGTTCAGCAGCATCGAGTGCGTGACCTTGAAGCTGGACGTCAGCGGCTCGGGGTCGGCCGCGATGAGCCGGTCGAACGTGCTCTCGGTCCAGTTGACGAACCCCTCCGGCGCCTTCTTCCGGACGATCTTCTTTTTCTTCTTCGGGTCGTCGCCCGCCTTCTCGAGGGCCTTGGCGTTCTCGACGACGTGGTCGGGCGCCTGCACGACGACGTAGCCGTCGGTGTCGTAGCCCGCGCGTCCGGCCCGGCCGGCGATCTGGTGGAACTCGCGCGCCTTGAGGTGCCGCTGGCGGACGCCGTCGTACTTGGTCAGCGCGGAGAAGACGACCGTCCGGATCGGCACGTTGATGCCGACGCCGAGGGTGTCGGTCCCGCAGATCACCTTGAGCAGGCCGGACTGGGCCAGGGTCTCGACCAGCCGGCGGTACTTCGGCAGCATGCCGGCGTGGTGGACGCCGATGCCGTGGCGGACCAGCCGCGAGAGCGTCTTGCCGAAGCCGGCGGAGAACCGGAAGTCGCCGATCAGCTCCGCGATGGCCTCCTTCTCCGCCTTCGACGTGACGTTGATGCTCATCAGCGTCTGCGCGCGCTCGATGGCCGCGGCCTGCGAGAAGTGCACGACGTAGACGGGCGCCTGGCCGCCGTTGAGCAGCTCGGACATGGTCTCGTGCAGCGGCGTCAGCGCGTACCGGAAGGTCAGCGGGACCGGGCGCTGCGCCGACGTGACGACCGCGGTCGGCTTGCCGGTGCGGCGGGTGAGGTCCTTCTCGAAGAAGGACACGTCGCCCAGGGTCGCCGACATGAGGACGAACTGCGCCTTCGGCAGTTCGAGCAGCGGCACCTGCCACGCCCAGCCGCGGTCGGGCTCGGAGTAGAAGTGGAACTCGTCGGCCACGACCTGCCCGACCGGGGCCTCGGCACCGAACCGCAACGCGATGTTCGCCAGGATTTCCGCCGTGCAGCAGATGATCGGGGCGTCCGGGTTGACGCTCGAGTCGCCGGTCATCATCCCGACGTTGTCCGCGCCGAAGATGTCGATGAGCTGGAAGAACTTCTCCGACACGAGGGCCTTGATGGGCGCGGTGTAGTAGCTGCGGCGGCCCTGGGCGAGCGCGGTGAAGTGCGCGCCGACGGCGACGAGGCTCTTCCCGGAGCCGGTCGGCGTCGAAAGGATGACGTTCGATCCGGAGACGACCTCCATCACCGCCTCCTCCTGCGCCGGGTACAGCTCGATGCCCCGTTCGGCCGTCCAGGTCGTGAACGCTTCGAAGAGGGCATCGGGGTCGGGATCCGCAGGCAGGAGGTCTGTGAGAGTCATCAGGCGTCCATCGTGCCATCCGCTCGTCGCAAAGTCGGCAGGGGCGATCGCATCGCGAGTGGGAAACCCGTAGGCTTCGCGGTACCGCGCGTCGACCGGGTGATACTTCCGGTCCCGCGCGCACACGGGCGGTACTCCGGAGGGCTTAGGAATGGCACAGGACATCATCCCGATCGAACTCGGCCTGCCGCAGGGCGACGTCGTCACCCTGTGGGCGCCGCGCTGGCGGGAAGACGGCGAGGAGTGGGAAGCGTTCCTCGGCGACGAGGACGACCTGTACGCCTTCCCGGACGCGGCCCACCTGGCCGCCTTCGTCCGGACGTCCGAGCGGCACGACCTGCTCGACCACCCGGCGTGGGACGCCGTGCCCTCGCTGAACGTGCCGGAGCTGATCCCGGACGAGGACCACACGTACGACCTCGTCGGCGTGCCGGAGCTCGTCGCCGAGGAGCCCGACGTCTGGCACATCGCGGAGCTGGCCGAGATCGTCGGCATCGTGCGCTCGCTCGCCGACGTCTGCGACCTCGAAGAGGTCCACGAGATCCTCGACTCGACCGAGGGCTTCTCGCTGCTCGACCAGGGCACGCTGCCGTTCACCGGGAGCGTCGGCGTGCAGGTGTGGAACGACCTGTCCGAGACGGTGTCGCAGAAGTGGGACACCATCCTCGACGCGATCGACGGCCTGGTGACCCAGCCGGAGGTCGACGAGAAGGTGCTGGAGCAGACCGCCGAGGAGCTGGCGGCGTTCCACGAGGAGTCCGCGGAGGCCGAGGCCGGCGCCGAAGGCGAAGAGGACCTCGAGGTGATCTCGTCGGACGATGACGACTCCGAGGACGAAGAAGAGGGTCCGGTCGGCTTCTGGGCCGAGGTCGGCATCGACCCGATCAAGATCATCACGTCCGGCGCGGAGTACTACACGCTGCGCTGCTACCTCGACGACGCGCCGGTGTTCCTCGGCAGCGAGGGCGAGATCGACGTGTTCACGTCGTCGGGCGCGCTCGCCCGCGCCCTGGCCGACGGCAAGGACCTGGCCGACACGGACCTCGCCGACGTGTCCACGTGGGACGAGGTCCTGGCGAAGGCGACGGCGGGTGAGCTCGAGATCGAGGTCGACCCGGAGAACACGTACGTGCTGACGGGCCTGGACGCGGACATCGCGGAGGGCCCGGAGGCGATCGACCCGACGCAGCTGGAGCTGGCGGTCGAGCTGATCACGGACGCGGCGGACTGGGCGGGCGACGACTCGGCCGAGACGGCCCTGGCGGGCAACGAGAGCCTGGGCTGGCTGGTGTCGTTCGTGCTGCGCCCGGACCCGTCGCGCCTGGAGCCGTCGGCGCCGTTCGACGCGGAGCAGAGCGCGTGGCGCAAGCTCGTCGAAACTTTCGAGAACCGCCTGACGGTCGCCTGAGTCTCACCTTCGAAGGCCGCCTCCCGTGGTCGGGGAGGCGGCCTTCGTCGTGTCGTCCTCCCAGACACGCGTGTCGACCCCTCAATCACGCGTGTCGACCCTCCAAGTCCAGGCCCGCGTGACTGAACGGTCGACTCGCGTGATTCGAAGGTCGACTCGCGTGATCGGAGGGACGACACGGCATCACGGCTCCGGGTGTTCGGCGCGGACCGGGACCACCGCCACCGCCAGGGCCGGGAAGATCGCCGCCACGCAGAAGGCGAGTGCGTACCTGCTGTCGCCGATCACCAGGCCCAGGAGCGGTGGCGTGAGCGAGGCCGCGATGTTCTGGCCTGTGTTCTGCGTGCCCATCGCCCGTCCGGACCACGCCAGGCCCGCCAGCTCCGCCGACGCCGTGAAGCCCAGGCCGTTGTCGGCCACCGTGATGATCCCTCCCAGCGCCAAAGCCAGCAGGACCAGCCACGGCCAGGACGCGTCCCCCAGCGCGACCAGGAGCATGACCAAGCAGCTCAGCACCGCCAAAACCCGCATCGGGCGAAGACGGCTGCCCGCGCGGTCCGACCACCAGCCCGACCCCAGCCGCCCCAGGGCGCCCAGGACCTGGACCACCGCCAGGTACCAGCCCGCCGTCAGGGGGCTCCAGTGCTGCACCGCGACCAGGTACACCGGCGCGAACGCCGACACCGCGAACTGCGGCACCACCAGCAGCGCGCTCGCCCCGTGCACCCGCCACAGCGCCGCGTGCCGGTACGGCGAGGGCGGCCTCTCCCCGATAACCGAGCGAGGCGGGCGCGGCGGGTCCGTCACCAGCCACGTCACCAGCAGCGCGACGACGATCGCGAGCCCGGCCGGCAGCAGGACCGCCGCCCGGAATCCGTAGTGCGCGGCCAGCGGCGGCAGGCCCAGCGCGGCGACGCCCACGCCGAGCGGCTGGGCCGTCTGGCGGATCCCCATCGCGACGCCGCGCTCGGACTTCGCGAACCAGCCCATCACGACGCGACCGCTCGCCGCGTTCACCGAAGCTGTACAGGCGCCGGCCGCCAAAAACACCCCAAAGAGGAGCCCGACCGGGTGAGTTCCCACCCCGGCGTACACCAGGAGTAACCCCGAAAGCCCCAGGCCGAGGGCCATGATGACGCGCTCTCCGTAACGGTCCGCAGCCGCGCCCCACACGATCAGGGTGAACAACAGCCCGATGCTCGGCGCCGCGACGACCGTGCCGGCCTCCGCCAGCGTCAGCCCCTCGGCCGCGCGCATCGCCGGGACCAGGAACGGGAGGCCGTAGAGGAACGAGCAGCTCGCGGTCTGCGCGGCGAGGCCGAGCGCGAGGATGAGCCAACGCCGTGGATTTGCCTGAAGCTGACCGCTCGCGACCTGCGCCATCTTCGTCACCGTCTCAAATAATGAGAACAACTTCCTATATAGTGAACAATAGTTGGCACAGCTAAGGACCGCAAGCACGTTGCGGTCCGAAGCGGGGAAGGTCAGGCGAGGGCGGCGTACCCGGGCTTGATGACGTCGTCGATCAGCGCGATCCGGGCGTCGAAATCGATGAACGCGGATTTCATCGCGTTGATCGTGAACCAGCGGAAGTCGTCGAGACCATAGCCGAACGCCTCGTGCAGCGCGGCGAATTCGCTGGTCATCGTGCATCCGCTCATCAGCCGGTTGTCCGTGTTCACGGTCACCCGGAAGCGCAGCCGCTCGAGCAGGCCGATGGGGTGCTCGGCGATCGAGCGGACCGTGCCTGTTTGGACGTTCGACGTCGGGCAGATCTCCAGGGGGATGCGGCGGTCGCGGACGTACGCGGCCAACCGTCCAAGGTGGACCGTGCCGTCCGCGTCGGTCTTGATGTCCTCGACGATGCGGACGCCGTGCCCGAGCCGCTCCGCGCCGCAGTGCTGAATGGCCTCCCAAATGGACGGCAAACCGAACGCTTCCCCGGCATGAATGGTGAAATGCGCATTGTTCTGACGCAGATATTCGAACGCGTCGAGATTGCGGGTCGGCGGGAATCCGTCCTCGGGTCCGGCGATGTCGAACCCGGCGACGCCGGCGTCGCGGTAGCGGACGGCGAGGTTGGCGATCTCGAGCGCGCGGGCGTGCTGGCGCATCGCGCAGAGCAACGTCCCGACCCGGATGCCGCCACCGTTCGCGGCCACCCGCCGTGTGCCCTCCGTGAACCCCGCCTGGACGGCCTCGACCACCGCATCGAGTGACAGTCCGCGTTCGACGAACAACTCCGGGGCGTAGCGCACCTCGGCGTAGACGACGCCGTCGGCGGCCAGGTCCTCGACCGCCTCCGCGGCGACCCTGACCAGGGCTTCCTCCGTCTGCATCACCCCGCAGGTGTGCGCGAAGGTCTCCAGGTAGGAAACGAGTGAGCCGGAGTCGGCCGCACGGCGGAACCAGCTGCCCAGCTCGGCCGGATCGGTGGTGGGCAGACCGGCGTATCCGGTGGCGTCGGCCAGCTCGGCGACGGTCGCCGGGCGGAGGCCGCCGTCGAGGTGGTCGTGCAGCAGCACCTTGGGTGCGCGGCGGAGTGTCTCGGTGGGCAGAACAGGGCTTTCGTCAGGCATCCCCCAACGGTAACCTCGTTGTCATTCCCCTACATGGCCGTAACTCTCAGGCTCGGGCTAACCCTCAGCGTTGAGGATCATGTCCCGAATCGGCCATCCGGGGGCTGCCTCCGCAATAGCCTCTTCACGGGGGCCATACAGACAGCAATTTTTGCAATCGATAAGCTTCGTGGCACGTCCCTCCATTTCCCCGCCGACGAAGGACACACAGCAGTGACCACTGACAACCACATTGCCGCCCCGTCCTTCGACCGGATGCGCAACATGCTGGTGCGCGCGGCCGAAGTGCGTGAGAGCGAGCAGCAGCAGATCTTCGACGCGCTGGACGACATCTACGCCCGCCTCGCGCCGGTGGACTCGCTGGGCGCCGTGCGCAAGCGGCTGTCCGAGATGCCCGACCGCACCGAGGTCAGCGTCCTGGCCGAACGCCTCGACGAGGCGATGTCCCGCCTCGAGGCGCAGGACAACGTCCTCGCGGCGCTGACCCGCGCGATCGAGGCCCTGCCGGACAAGCTCGCCAAACCCTTCGCGCAGCTCGACGGCCGCCTCGACGGCGTCGCCGCGCGCTTCGAGGGTGTCGCCGGGCGGATGGACGGGCTCGAGGACAAGCTCCAGAACATCCACCGCCGGCTCGACGAGCTGGGCGGGCACCTCGACAAGCAGGACGCGAAGCTCGAGTCGCTGCCGCAGTCGGTGCACGGCCCGGTCCGCGAGCGGATCGAGCAGGCCGAGGCGACGCTGCGCGAGCGCGTCGACACCACGGACCACGAGCTCCGCGGCAAGGTCGACGAGCTGAGCCGCGTCACGCAGGAGCGCGTCGGCGAGCTCGGCCGCACCACGCACGAGCGGATCGACGCGAACACCGAGGCGCTCAAGGTCGCGCTGACCGAGACGGGCGAGATGATCGACGCGTCCGACCGGCTGGAGAACCTGGGCAACCGGCTCGAAACGGTCACCTCCCGCCTCGACGACCTGGCCTCCCGCCTCGACAAGGTCGAGGACGGCTTCCTCTCCGGCCTCGGCGACCTCGACGGCGCGCTGAAGGCGGGGCTGTCGAAGGTCGAGGGCACGCTGTCGAAGCAGCCGGACACCGACTCGGTGGACACGCTGGTCCGCAAGAGCAACGACGAGAGCGTCCGCCGCATCGGCGGCCAGCTCGACGAGGCGATGGCGACGTTCGCGGAGCTGATGCTCGGCGGCGGCCCGGCGGTGCAGCAGATCGCCCCGCCCCCGCCGGCCCCGCGCCAGCCGCGCCGCAGCTCCCGCAACGGCCGCGCCCCCAAGCCGGCCGACGCCAAGGCCAAGGCAGGCGAAGGCTCCGAAGAAGCCTCGGAGTAAGACCGGACGAGAAGGCCCCCGCCGGGTTCCGGCGGGGGCCTCTTCATGCCTGGAGAAGACGAGGGGCGGGCCTCCGGCCCCCGTCTTCCAGCTTACCGAGCACCACCGACAGTTCCGGACGGCTCGGCTCCGATCACCCCGGGAAGCGACCCGCAAAGATCACTCGGACGGGTGATCATCTTCGCGATGCACGTCACATGCCCGCTAGCTGCGGATGGTCTCCACGACGATCGGGCCCGGCTCAGGGGCCGACGAAGCGATCGTGAAGCCGCCGTCGAGGGCGGCCAGGGCTGCCGGGACCGCGTCGGGTGTGTCCGTGTGCAGCTCCAGGAGGGGCTCGCCCTCGGATACCGTGTCTCCGGGCTTGGCCAGGCACAGGATGCCCGCCGCCGCCTGGACCGGGTCCTCCTTGCGGGCCCGGCCCGCGCCCAGCCGCCAGGCCGCGACGCCCACCGCGTACGCGTCCAGCGAGGCCAGCACGCCCGATGAAGGCGCCGAGACCACGTGGACGTGCGAGGGCGTGGGCAGCGGCGCCGAAGGGTCGCCGCCCTGGGCCGAGATCATCCGGCACCACACCTCGTACGCCTCGCCCGACGCCAGCACCGCCGCCGGGTCGGCCGAGATGCCGGCCAGAGCGAGCATCTCCCGCGCCAGAGCGAGGGTCAGCGACACCACATCCGCGGGACCGCCACCCTGGAGCACCGAAACCGACTCCGCGACCTCCACCGCGTTGCCGACCGCCCGCCCCAGCGGGACGTTCATGTCGGTCAGCAACGCCGTCGTCGGGACGCCGTGGTCCGCGCCGATCGAGGTCAACGTCGTAGCGAGCGCACGGGCCTGGTCGAGGGACTTCATGAACGCGCCCGACCCGAACTTCACGTCCAGCACCAAACCGGACGCGCCCTCCGCGATCTTCTTGCTCATGATCGAGCTGGCGATCAGCGGGATCGACTCCACCGTCGACGTGACGTCCCGGAGCGCGTACAGCTTCTTGTCCGCCGGCGCCAGCCCGGACGTCGCCGCGCAGACCACCGCGCCGACGTCTTCGAGCTGCCGAAGAATCTCCGAAGTGGACAGTGACGCCCGCCAGCCCGGGATCGACTCCAGCTTGTCCAGCGTCCCGCCCGTGTGCCCGAGCCCGCGGCCGGACAGCTGCGGCACCGCCGCCCCGCACGCGGCCACCAGCGGCGCCAGCGGCAGCGTGATCTTGTCGCCGACCCCGCCCGTCGAGTGCTTGTCGACCGTCGGCCGCGAGACGTCCAAAGACAACCGCTCGCCGGAGGCGATCATCGCGTGCGTCCAGCGGGAGATCTCGGCCGGGGTCATCCCCCGCAGGAAGATCGCCATGGCCAGCGCGGACATCTGCTCCTCGGCCACGACACCGCGGGTGTACGCGTCGACGACCCAGTCGATCTGCTCGTCGGAAAGCGTGCCGCCGTCCCGCTTGGTCCGGATGACGTCGACCGCCGCGAACGCGCTCACGGCAGGTCGTCCGGACCGAACGCGTCCGGCAGGACATCCGACATCGGCAGCACCCCGCGCGGGGTGTCCACCAGGCACGCCGAACCGCCCAGCTCGAACAGGATCTGCCGGCAGCGCCCGCACGGCATCAGCAGGTCACCGGCACCGGAACGGCAGGCGACGGCGACCAGCCGGCCACCGCCGGACAGTCGCAACTGCCCGGCCATCGTGCACTCCGCGCACAGCCCGAGCCCGTAGGAAGCGTTTTCGACGTTGCACCCGGTCACGACCCGGCCGTCGTCGACGATCCCGGCGACACCCACGTGCAGACCCGAATAAGGCGCGTACGCATGGGAAGCCGCTTCGATGGCTTGAGCGCGCAGCGCGTCCCAGTCCACGGAGGACACAGTGGACATCAGTCTTCACCCCGTCGGTACGGCTGGCCGTCGGCCTTCGGCGGCCGCAGCCGCTGCGAAGCCACCGCCAGCACGATCAGCGTCACGAAGTGCGCGGTGTACGGGATCAGGTCCGACGGCAGCGTGTCGTTGGCCCAGTAGATCGCGTACAGCACGCCCGCGCCGACGACGCCGAGCCCGGCCGCGATCCACTGCCGGCGGAACAGCTGCACGACGACGATCACGGCGACCAGGATCACCGCGCCGTACAGCAGCGCGAGCACCGCTTCACCGCCACCGGCCAGCTGCAGGCCGTCCGCGTAGCCGAACAGCGCCGCGCCGCCGAGCAGGCCGCCCGGCCGCCAGTTGCCGAAGATCATCGCCGCGAGACCGATGTACCCGCGGCCGTTCGTCTGGTTCTCCAGGTAGTCCGCGCCGCCGCGCAGCAGCACCAGCGACGCGCCACCCATGCCGGCGAACGCGCCGGAGATGACGACGGCGACGTACTTGTGCAGGTAGACGTTCACGCCGAGCGACTCGGCGGCCACCGGGTTCTCGCCGCACGACCGCAGCCGCAGGCCGAACCGGGTCCGCCACAGCACCCAGAAGCTCACCGGCACCAGGATGATCGCGATCATCGTCAGCGGCGCCACCTCGGTGACCAGGCCGCGCAGGATGCCGGCGACGTCGGAGATGCCGACGCGCTGCTGCTTCTCCAGGTCGCCCAGCCAGTCCGAGAGGAACGTCGCCGAGTACGTGTCGAACTTCGGCACCACCGGCGACTGCCGCGGGTTGCCGGAGATCGGCGCGAAGATCAGGTTGGCCAGGTACTTCGTGACGCCCAGGCCGAGCAGGTTGATCGCGACGCCGGAGACGATGTGGTTGACGTTGAACGTCACCGTCGCCACCGCGTGCAGCAGGCCGCCCAGGGCACCGAACGCGATCGCGGCGAGCAGGCCGGCCCACACGCCGCCGTTGTACGAACCCCAGGCGGCGCCCCAGGTCCCGAGGATCATCATGCCCTCGAGACCGATGTTGACCACGCCCGCGCGTTCGGCCCAGAGGCCGCCCAGCGCGCACAACAGGATCGGCAGCGCCAGGCGCAACGCCGTCTGCGCGGTGTTCGACGACGTCAGCGCGGCGACGCCGGTCGAGTAGGACGCCGTCGAGATGACGGCGATGGCGACCACGGCCCAGATCACGCCGCGCAGCCAGCCGGGGATCCGGCCCCGCTTGCGCTGAACCGGCATGGTCGAGCCGGATTCGGGAGCCACGTCGGTGATCACACCGCACCCCCTTCGGCGACCGAAGCGCCCTTGCGGCCGTTGCCGGCGAGCGCCCGCCCGACACGATGTTGCTGCGAGCGAAGTTCGGCGCGCCGCACGATCTCGTACGCCACGACGACCGACAGCACGATGATGCCCTGCATGATCGTCGCGATCTCCTTGGACACGTTGATCTGCTCCAGCGACACCGCGGAGGTGTCGAGGAACGCCCACAGCAGCGCGCCGAGCGCGATGCCGCCGGGGTGGTTGCGGCCGAGCAGCGCGACCGCGATGCCGGTGAAGCCGTACATCTGGGTCGCGGTGATGCCGTAGCTGTAGTCGCGGCCCAGCAGCTCCGGCATGGCGACCAGGCCGGCCACCGCACCCGAGAGCAGCATCGCGATCAGCGTCATCCGCTTGGCGTTGACGCCGCCCGCGGCGGCCGCGGTGGTGGACTCGCCGGACGCCTTCAGCTCGAAGCCGAACCGCGTGCGGTTGAGCATGAACCAGTAGGCCCCGCCGACGATCGCGGCGATGAACACGAACCCGAAGAGCGTGCCCGAGCCGAGCGGGATGCCGGGGATCCGGCCCGACGGCTCGATCACGCGGGTGCCGATGTTGTTGCCCCGCTGCACGCCGAAC
Source organism: Amycolatopsis sp. NPDC021455 (assembly GCF_040640995.1). NCBI lineage: Bacteria > Bacillati > Actinomycetota > Actinomycetes > Pseudonocardiales > Pseudonocardiaceae > Amycolatopsis > Amycolatopsis sp. NPDC021455. Next base: position 51,165 of record NZ_JBFACT010000061.1, read on the forward strand.
TGGTCGGCGTTGATGAGGAAGGCGATGATGCCGGCGACGATCGCGTTGAGCATGATCGTCGAGATGACCTCGCTGACCCCGCGGGTGACCTTGAGGATCGCCGGGATCGCCGCGTAGGCCATGCCCGCCACGATCGCGACGAGCAGGATCGCGAGCACGTGGATCACCGGCGGCAGCTTCATCGCGCCGCCCGCGATGGCGGCGACGACGGCGGCGAAGCGGTACTGGCCTTCGACACCGATGTTGAACAGGTTCATCTGGAAGCCGATGGCGACCGCGAGCCCGGACAGGTAGTACACGGTCGCGAGGTTCACGGTGTCGACGGCGGTCGAGCCCTTGAACATCTGGCCGATCATCGTGCCGTACGCCTGCAGCGGGTCGGCCCCGGAGATGATCAGCGCGATCGCCGACAACAGCACGGCGAAGACGATCGCCAGCAGCGGCGGCAGCAGTTTCGTGCGCCAGGAGGTCATTCTTCGTCACCCTCTCCGGCGCCGGTCATCGCCGAGCCCAGTTCCTGCGGCGTCACGGTGGCGGGGTCGGCCTCGCTGACGAGCCGCCCGCGCAGCATGACGCGGATCGTGTCCGACAGGCCGATCAGCTCGTCGAGGTCGGCGGAGATCAGCAGCACGGCGAGGCCGGCGGCACGGGCCTGGCGGATGTTCTCCCAGATCAGCGCCTGCGCGCCGACGTCGACGCCGCGCGTGGGGTGCGACGCGATGAGCAGCACCGGATCGCCCGACAGCTCGCGCCCGACGATCAGCTTCTGCTGGTTGCCGCCCGAGAGGGCCGCGGCCGGGACGTCGATGCCGGGCGTGCGGACGTCGTAGTCGCGCACGATCCGCTCGGTGTCCGCGCGGGCGCCCGCGATGTCGAGCAACTGTCCTTTCGAGACCGGCTCGCGGGTCTGGTACCCGAGCATCCGGTTGACCCACAACGGTTGCGTGAGCAGCAGGCTGTGCCGGGTGCGGTCCTCGGCGATGTAGCCGATGCCGGCTTCGCGGCGCGCCAGCGTGCCCGCCTTCGTGATGTCCCGTGCCTTGCCGTCCGCGTCGACCAGCTCGATGGTGCCGCCGGACGGCTTGCGCATGCCCATGATGGTCTCGACCAGTTCGGTCTGGCCGTTGCCTTCGACGCCGGCGATACCGAGCACTTCGCCCGCGTGCACGGTGAAGGAGACGTCGTCGAGCGCGTTGCGGTCCGAGCCCTCGGCGCCCAGCGTCAGCCCGGTCAGCCGCAGCACGTCCCGGTCGGTGACCGTGGACTCGCGGGTCTCCGGGCTGGGCAGCTCCGAGCCGACCATCATCTCGGCGAGCTGGCGCGAGGTGATGGTCTTCGGGTCGGCGGTGCCGACGGTGGTGCCGCGGCGGATCACCGTGACGGTGTCGGCGATCGCGCGGACCTCGTCGAGCTTGTGGGAGATGAAGAGGAAGGTGTAGCCGTCGGCCTTCATCTCCCGGACGGTGCGGAAGAGCGCGTCGACCTCCTGCGGCACGAGCACCGCGGTCGGCTCGTCCAGGATGATGATCTTCGCCCCGCGGTAGAGCACCTTGACGATCTCGACCCGCTGGCGGTCGGCGACACCGAGCTCCTCCAGCAGCGTCTCCGGCTTGGCGTGCAGGCCGGTCCGCTCGGCGAGCTCGGCCAGCCGGGCGCGGGCGGCGCGGCCGATGCCGTGCAGGCCCTCGGCGCCGAGGAAGACGTTCTCGCCGACGGTGAGGTTGTCGGCGAGCATGAAGTGCTGGTGCACCATGCCGATGCCGGCGCGGATGGCGTCCTGCGGGTTGCGCAGCTTCACCTCTTCGCCGTTGATCGCGATGGTGCCCTCGTCCGGCGGTTGCATGCCGTAGAGGATCTTCATCAGGGTGGACTTGCCGGCGCCGTTCTCGCCACAGATGGCGTGCACCTCGCCGGCGGCGACGGTGAGGTTGACGTCGGAGTTGGCCACCACGCCGGGAAAGCGCTTGGTGATCCCGGTCAGCTGGACGGCGGGGGCGCCCCGGTCGGGGACGGCCTCGGCCGGGGCCTCGGCTGTGCTCATGGGCGGGAGAATTCCATATCTCTGGAACGCGTGAGGGGCCCGGAGGAGAATTCCTCCGAGCCCCGGACACGTTGTGAGCTACTTCTGCGGCTTGTCCGAAACGGTGATCTGGCCCGAGATGATCTGGGCCTTGTACCCGTCGAGGACGTCCTTGATGTCGTCGATCTTGCCGCCCGAGGTGGCGTAGCCGACGCCGTCGACCTTGAGGTCGAACCGCTTCGGCAGGACGCTCAGGTCGCCCTTCGCGACGGCCTGGATGTAGTCGAACACCGCGACGTCGACGCGCTTGAGCATGGACGTGATGATGATGTCCTTGTCGGCGGCGACGGTCTTCTGGTTGTACTGGTCGGAGTCGACGCCGATGGCCAGCGCGTTGCCCGCCTTCGCGGCGTCGAAGACACCCTTACCCGAGGCGCCCGCGGCGTGGTAGATCACGTCCGCGCCCTTGGCGATCTCGGCCGCGGCCTTCGCGTTGCCCTTCGGCGGGTCCTGGAACCCGGAGAAGTCACCGGCCGGGGTGAGGTACTCGTCCTCGATCTTGATCTTGGACGAAACCGTCTTCGCGCCCTGCAGGTAGCCGGCCTCGAACTTCTGGATCAGCGGGGTGTTGACACCGCCGATGAAGCCGATGTGGCAGCTCTTGCTCTTGTACGCGGCGGCGACGCCTGCCAGGAACGAGCCCTGCTCCTCGGCGAACACCAGCGGCGTCACGTTCGGCAGCTGGATCGAGTCGTCGTCGACGATCGCGAACTTGGTGTTCGGGTACTTCGCGGCGACGGCCTTGACGGAGTCGGCGTAGGCGAAGCCGACCGCGACGATCGGGTTCAGGCCCGAGGAGGCCATCTGGTCGAGGCGCTGCTGCTTGGCCGACTCGGCCTCGCTGGCGCTGGCGGTGCTCTCGTTGACCGTCGTGACGCCGAGCTCGCTCTTCGCCTTGTCGGTGCCCGCGGCGGCGGCGTCGTTGAACGACGCGTCACCCCGGCCGCCGACGTCGAAGGCCAGGCCGATCTTCAGCTTGCTGCCGTCCACCTTGCCGCCGGCAGCGGCCGTGCTGCTCGACGCGGCGGGCGCCGCGGGCGGCTTCTGCGCGGTGACGCAGTCCGAGCCACCCGACGAAGGCGCGGCGCTGTTGTTGCTGCTGCCACCGCTCGAGTCCTTGGCGCACCCGGCCAGGGTGAGCACCCCGGCCATGGCCGCGGCGGCCAGCGCGGTTCCACGCATGCGACGCAACGTGTGTCTCCCTCCCCGCTGATCCAGCGGATGGTCAAGGGCACGACCCGGCCCTACTGCCGGGTCGACCGCCAGACCGTACCCGGCGGACAGGAATGCGCCATAGGAAAGGCACGCTACGTAACACAAACGTTTACTCACGAGTTGCACGCGCGATCATTTGCCTACCGCCTGTGATCATCCGGCCCCGAACACCCCAATGTGGCGTTGGGTGCGTTCAACGCACCCAATGTGGCGGGGGGGGGGGGGGGGCCCCCCCCCCCCCCCCCCTGGGGGGGGGTGTAGAACCGGGGGGGGTGCGCGGCGGGGGGGGGGGGAGGCGC